>NZ_CP182486.1:1500000-1800000 GCF_052327305.1 Sphingobium sp. CR28
CATGGATGCTCGCCTCGTCGGCATAAACGAGGAGAAGATAACCGCCATCGCGCCAATAGGTCTCGCGCGGAGTCTCCGACCCCAGCAGCGCGGCGACATCGGGGCGCTCGGCCGGCTCCATCCGCCAGGCCGGCAGATCGAGCGCATAGCCCTGCTCCGTGCGCCACACGGCAAGATCGCCCGCGCGGCGGGTGCGGAAGCGGATGCGCTCCAGCCCATCGCGCAGCAGCACATGGCCGCTCGCCAGCGTGGCATGGCCGCAAAGCGCGACTTCCACTGTGGGGGTGAACCAGCGCAGCTCATAATCGGCGCCCGCGCCATGCGGCATGGGCACGGTGAACGCCGTCTCCGCGAGATTATTCTCCTGCGCGATGCCCTGCAGCGTCGCATCGTTGAGCCAGTGCTCGAGCGGGATCACGGCGGCGGGATTGCCGGTGAAGGGCGCGTGGGCAAAGGCATCGACCTGCGTGAAAGGGAGTGTGGTGGTCATGGATTGGCTGCCTTCTCTTCCGCCACGACATCGCGCGCATCCTGAGCGACGAGCGGGCTGGTGCCATCGATATGGCCGACGGGATCCGGATGAATGAGGAAATCGGTATGCGGGAATTCGGCGCGGAGCATGGCCTCGATCTCCTCCATGATCGCATGGACGCGGGCCAGGGTCAGCTCCGGCTCCATCCAGAGATGGAACTGCACGAAATCCCGCGTGCCGCTGGTGCGCGTGCGCAGATCGTGAATGCCCGCCAGCATGGGATGGCGCGCGGCAAGCGTGAGCAAGCGCTCGCGTTTCTCGATCGGCCACTCCTTGTCCATGAGCTGGTCGATCGCCTGCATGGAGGCCCGCAACGCCGTCCAGCCGAGCCAGAGGCCAATGAGGATACCGAAGAGCGCATCCGCGCCGTGAAGGCCTGCCCAGCCATCCAGCACCAGCGCGGCGATCACGGCGCCGTTGAGCGCAAGGTCGCTGCGATAATGGAGATTATCGGCATGAATGGCGATCGATCCGGTCGCGCGCACGACATGCATTTGATAGCGCACCAACGCGATTGTCAGCACGATAGCGAAGACCGAGACCACGACGCCATCCTCGAACGCCGCTGGCGCTGCGCCGCCTCCCAGCCGCTCGACCGAGCGAAAGATGATTGCCCCGGCAGCGATGGTGACGAGCACCATCTGGAACAGGGCAGCCAGCGCCTCCGCCTTGCCGTGGCCGAAGCGATGCTCGTAGTCCGCCGGTTGCGCCGCGATGCGCACCGCGAACAGCGTCACCAGACTGGCGACGAGATCCAGCGTGGTATCCGCCAGCGAGCCGAGCATCGCGATCGAATGCGTGGTCCAGGCGGCATAGCTCTTGGCGGCGCCCAGGATGATCGCGGCGCAAACACTGGCGAGCGCGGCCCGGCGGCGCAGCGTGGCGGAGGTCTGCGCGGTGAGCGCGCCCCTTTCTTGAGGGGCGCTCATGGGAAGAGCATATTGGCGCGCCACCCCCCGGCGCCATCGGCCATATAGACTGTGCGCTCGTGCAGGCGATGCGCGCGATCGGACCAGAACTCGATGCGCTCAGGCGTGACGCGGAAACCGGACCAGTGCGGCGGACGCGGCACTTGCCTCCCCTCGAACCGCGCCTGCACGGCATCGAACCGATCCAGGAAGGTTTCGCGCCGGTCGAGCGGGCGAGACTGATCGGACGCCCAGGCGCCAAGCTGGGAATCGCGCGAGCGGCTGGCGAAATAGGCATCGGCGGTCGCATCATCGACCTGCGCCACGGCGCCTTCGATCCGGATCTGCCGGCGCAGGGACTTCCAGTGAAAGAGCAGCGCGACATGGGGGTTGGCGAGAATCTCGCTGGCCTTGCGACCCTCGAAATTGGTGTAGAAGATGAACCCGTCCGGCCCGTGTCCCTTCAGCAGAACCATGCGAACCGACGGCCGCCCCTGCGCATCCGCCGTGGCGAGCGCCATTGCATTCGAATCATTGGGCTCGCTGGCGCGCGCCTCTGCAAACCAGCGATCGAACAGGGCGAAAGGGTCGTCGGTCAGCGTGGACGCGTTGGCGGAATGGGGAGTGTCGGTCATCCGCGCGTTCTAGGTCGACAGGTCCGGCAAAGCGATGTTGCAAAAATATCACATACCCCTTGCGCGGATCGCCCGGACAGGCCAGATGGGGAGCGCGGCGCGGAGGCCGCAGGAAAGGTGAATATCCAGGCGTGGCAGATCCCTATTCTTTGCTTGGTGTTGCGCGCGGGGCCGACGAGGCGGCGATAAAGTCCGCCTATCGCAAGCTCGCCAAGGCGCTGCATCCCGATCGTAACAAGGACAACCCCAAGGCGGCGGAGAAATTCTCCGAAGTGACGCGTGCCTACGATCTGCTTTCCGACAAGGACAAGCGCGCGCAGTTCGACCGGGGCGAGATCGACGCGGACGGCAACCCCACGCATCCGTTCGGCTTTGGCGGCGGACCGGGCGGCGGCACTTATAATCGCAGCGGACGCGCTGCGCCGGGCGGCTTCGAGTTCGGTGGAGAAGGCGCCGACTTTGGCGACATCTTCGAGAATCTCTTCAGCGGCGGTCGTGGCCGGGGCGGCGGTGGCTTCGGAGGATTTGGCGGCGGACGAGCCGCTCCGCCGGAAAAGGGCGCGAGCATCACCTATCGGCTGGCGGTCGATTTCGTGGATGCAGCGACACGCGCGCCGCAGCGCATAACGCTTGCCGATGGCAAGACCATCGATCTCAAACTGCCGGCAGGTGTGGAGAGCGGCACGCAAATGCGCCTGCCAGGCAAGGGCCAGCCTGGCCCCGGCGGGGCGGGCGATGCGATCGTTACCATCGAAGTGAAGCCGCATCCCTTCTACACGCGAGACGGCGACAATGTGCGGCTGGACCTGCCGGTGACGCTCAATGAAGCCGTGAACGGCGGCAAGGTGAAGGTGCCGACTGTCGACGGACCCGTGATGCTGGGCGTGCCGGCGGGCGCACGATCGGGCCAGACGCTGCGTCTCAAAGGCAAGGGCTTCACGCGCAAGGACGGCACCCGCGGCGACCAGCTGGTGACGCTGATGATCGACGTGCCCGGCGACGATGCCGCGCTCAAGGCGTTTGTCCAGGACTGGAGCGATCCGCGCGACATACGCAGCCAACTCGGCGTCTAGGCGGTGCGGATGCATCCCATACGGCACATGCTCCGCGTTTCATCCGCGCACGGCGTGCTGGTAGCGTTCTCGCCATTCATCCCGCATCGCGCCACAACGGCTCATGCGGGATATATCCGCACCGCCTAGCGTTCACTCGCCATGCTCGGACGATCGCCGCAATCCCCCGAAGCCCGGCGCCATCGCCGACACGCCCCGCAGGGGGACGAAGCCACCGAACTCGACGCGCCGCTCGATCGCCAGCCCTTGCGCCGGCGCGCGCTGGCAATAGTGAAGAGGGTCGCGATCGGCGTCTATAATGATGGGTTCATCCACGCGGGCAATCTTGCCTATCTGACGCTGGTCGCGCTCTTCCCCTTCTTCATCGTCGCGGCGGCGATCGCCCAGATGTTTGGCCGCACGCAGGACGGGCTGGCCGCGCTCAATGGCTTCCTCCTCACTGTGCCGCATGGTGTGGGCGAAGTGCTGCGCCCGGCAATGCGCGAAGTGCTGAACGCCCGCGCGGGCAATCTGCTGTGGATCGGCGCGATCGTAGGGCTATGGACAGTCGGAAGCCTTATCGAGACGATCCGCGACATATTGCGCCGCGCTTATGGCACCAGCTCAGGCACGCCCTTCTGGCGCCATCGCCTTTCCTCGATCGGAATCATCGTCGCGTCCGTTTTCGGCGCAATGTTCGCGCTCTCGATGCAAGTGATGCTCACCACCGTGCAGGCGCTGGCCGAACGCTTCCTCCCCTTTGCCGACGATGCGATCGGCATCATCTCCGCGACCAAGCTGTTGCCCACAGCCATACTCTACGTCGCGCTGCTCTTCCTGTTCTCCGCCCTCACCCCTTCGCGCTATCGCGGGCGCCGCTTTCCCAAATGGCCGGGCGCGCTGACGACGACGCTCTGGTGGTATGGGACCACGCTGCTGCTGCCCGTTTTCATCGGCCACCTGACAAATTACAGCCTCACTTACGGAAGTCTGGCGGGCACGATGATCGCGCTCATTTTTTTCTTCATCATCGGGCTCGGCGTGGTAATTGGCGCCGAAGTCAACGCGGCGCTCGCAGATTTTCCCGAGCGTAACGATGCCGCCACGGACGAAGGGAAGACGGAATGAACGGCTTGATGGCCGGCAAGCGGGGCCTGATCATGGGGCTCGCCAACGACAAGAGCCTCGCCTGGGGCATCGCCAAGGCACTGCGCGCGCAAGGCGCCGAACTCGCCTTTTCCTATCAGGGAGAAGCAATCCTCAAGCGCGTGCAGCCTCTGGCGGAAGAGCTGGGCTCCGACCTGCTCATCGATTGCGATGTGGCGGACATGGATGCGCTCGATACGGCATTCGACGCACTGAAAAGCCGCTGGCCGACAATCGATTTCGTCGTCCACGCAATCGGCTTCTCCGACAAGAGCCAGCTGCGCGGGAAATATTACGACACCACGCTCGACAACTTCCTGATGACGATGAACATCAGCGCCTACAGTCTCGTCGCGGTCGCCAAGCGCGCGCGCGAAATGATGCCGAACGGCGGATCGATCGTGACGCTGACCTATTATGGCGCGGAGAAGGTGATCCCCCATTATAATGTGATGGGCGTGGCCAAGGCAGCGCTGGAGACCAGCGTCAAATATCTCGCGGTGGACCTGGGCGCGGAGAATATCCGCATCAACGGTATTTCAGCGGGGCCAATCCAGACGCTCGCCGCGCGCGGCATTGGCGACTTCAACTATATCCTGAAGTGGAACGAGCTGAACGCGCCGATGAAGCGCACCGTCACCATCGACGATGTCGGCGGCTCGGCGCTCTATCTGCTCTCCGATCTCGCTTCCGGCGTCACCGGTGAAATCCACCATGTCGACGCGGGTTACAATGTGATCGGCATGAAGGCCGAGGACGCGCCAGACATCGCGCTCGCGACCTGATGGTCAGCCGCCGCCCCGACGATTTCCGCATCGGCATCGCCATCCCGCTGCTCCGCTCGCTGGGTTTCGCGCTGGTGCTGGCGGCGCTCGCGGTGGGCATCGGCGCGGCAGTGGACAATATGGTCGCCTTCTACGCCGTGATGGTGATCGGCGTGGTGGCGATGTGGCTGCTGGATGCGCGCCTGCGCCCCAACAAGGCTGCCGAAGACGCCGCAAGACGCCGCTACTTCGGCCTGGACGAGTGAGACCGGGACAATGAGCTACAATAGTTTTGGCCGCGTCCTGCGCTTCACCACATGGGGCGAGAGCCATGGCCCGGCCATCGGCGCGGTGGTGGACGGCTGCCCGCCCGGCCTTGCGATCAGCGAGGCGAGCATTCAGCCGTTCCTCGACGCACGCCGCCCCGGCCAGTCGCGCTTCACCACGCAGCGGCAGGAGCCCGATCAGGTCCGCATCCTCTCTGGCGTGTTCGAGGGCAAGACCACCGGCACGCCGATCGCTCTCATGATCGAGAATGTCGACCAGCGCTCCAAGGATTATTCGGAAGTCGCCCTCGCCTATCGCCCCGGCCATGCCGACTATGCCTATGACGCCAAATATGGCTTTCGCGATTATCGCGGTGGCGGGCGCTCCTCCGCGCGTGAGACCGCGAGCCGCGTGGCGGCAGGCGCGGTGGCGCGGCTGGTGATCCCGCAGGTCCAGATCATCGGTTATGTCAGCGAGATCGGGGGCGACGCGATCGACCCGGCAAACTTCGACGCCACAGAAATCGGCCGCAACGCCTTCTTCTGCCCGGATGCCGCCGCTGCCGCGCGCTGGGAACAGAAGGTCGATGCCGCGCGCAAGGCTGGCTCCTCGCTGGGTGCGGTCGTGGAATGCATCGCGAGCGGCGTTCCCGCCGGCTGGGGCGCGCCGCTCTATGCCAAGCTCGACAGCGAGCTTGCCAGCGCGATGATGAGCATCAATGCCGTGAAGGGCGTGGAGATCGGCGACGGTTTCGCTGCTGCGCGCCTCTCCGGCGAGGAAAATGCCGACCCGATGCGTCCGGGAGAGGACGGCCATCCAGTGTTCCTCGCCAATCATGCCGGGGGTATTGCAGGCGGCATTTCGACCGGCCAGCCCGTGCTGGTGCGCGTCGCATTCAAGCCGACAAGCTCCATTCTGACGCCGCAAGAAACGATCACCCGCGAGGGCGAGGCGACCGAGATGTTCACCAAGGGACGCCATGATCCGTGCGTGGGCATTCGCGGCGTGCCCGTGGTCGAGGCGATGATGGCCTTCGTCCTCGCCGACCAGTTCCTCCTCAACCGGGCGCAGTGCGGCTAAAACGTCGAAAGCCGTTATAGCGCGCCGCCTGTCGCGCTATAACCACGGTCTGGACCTGCCCGGAGCCTGAGCTGCGGCAGGCGCCAACGCGCATCATTGTCCCCGCGCATCCGCGCCCCATCTCCTTATCAGCAACTGAAAAAACGGTCGCACTATTGGAGAGATGAGATGAAGATTCTAGCACCGCTCGCCGCTATCGGACTGCTGCTCAGCGCAACCGCCGGGTTCGCGCAGATGACGCCGGGCAGCGACCCGAGCACGACCACGGCGCCAGGCGCTCCGGACAGCACGGTTCCTGGAACGCCGGGAAGCACGACTCCAGGCGCACCGGGCAGCACTGTGCCGGGCACACCGGGAAGCCCTGTGCCAGGCACGCCCGGCCCAACGGTACCGACGCCGGGGCCCACCGATCCCTCCACGATGCCGCCGTCCAATCCGGCTGACCCGACTGCTGGGGCGGGAATCCCCGCGCCGCCATCAACTATGGATGGCGCGACCGGCGCGGACCACGACCAGCACCGGACCGGCGCCCAGAAAAAGAATGATCGCGCTGAACAGCGCTAATCTGACCTAACGCCTTTGCGGCTTCCCCCCTTTCCGCCGCAAACCCCAAGGGGGTCGCGCTCACTCCCCCCCGAGCGCGGCCCCCGACTTTATATTCGCGCTTCTGTCGATCTCGCCCGGTTTGCGCGCGCTGCACGCGCCTGTTACGCAAGGCCATAAGACAGGCGGATATCGGAGCGCGCGTGATCAACAGTTTAACCGGGCGCATCGGGATCGGAATGGTCCTGGGGCTTATTGCCGGCGTCGTCGCTCATAGCGCCACGGGTGCGGACACGGCATCGGCCGAGCGGATCGCCGGCTACTTCCACCTCCTCGCCGACATCTTCCTCCATCTCATCAAGATGATCATCGCGCCGCTGGTCTTCGCGACGCTGGTCGCGGGCATCGCCCATATGCGCGACACGGCAACGCTGGGGCGTATCGGCGGGCGAGCGCTTGCATGGTTCATCCTCGCCAGCCTCATTTCGCTCTCGATCGGCATGATTTACGTCAATCTGCTCCAGCCCGGCGTTGGGCTGGGTCTGGTGCGGAACGGGGCCGATGCCGGGGTCGATACCGCCGCGCTCAACTTCCGCGACTTCGTGCTGCACGTCTTCCCCACCTCCATGGTCGGAGCGATGGCGGAGAACAGCGTCCTCCAGATCGTCGTCTTCTCGCTTTTCGTGGGCGTGGCGCTCACTGCGATCGGCGATAAGGGCAAACCGATCGTCGAACTGATCGAATCCCTCGTCGAGCTGATGCTGCAGGTGACCGGCTATGTGATGCGCTTCGCGCCGGTCGCGGTGTTCGGCGCGATCGCCGCCGTCATCGCCAAGGAAGGGCTCGGCGTGCTGGTGACCTTCGGCAAGCTGGTGGGTGAGTTCTATCTCGCGCTCTTCACGCTCTGGGTCGTGCTCGCGCTCTTCGGCTTCCTGTTCCTGGGGCCACGCCTCCTCCGCCTGCTCGTCCAGATACGCGGACCAATGCTGATCGCCTTCTCGACCGCATCCTCCGAAGCGGTCTATCCCAAGCTCCTCGAGCAGCTCGACCGCTTCGGCGTGCCGCGCCGCATCTCATCCTTCGTGCTGCCGCTGGGCTACAGCTTCAACCTCGATGGATCGATGATGTATGCCGCCTTCGCGACGCTCTTCATTGCGCAGGCCTATGGCATCGATCTTTCGATCGGCACGCAGATCACCATTCTCCTTGTGCTGATGGTCACGTCCAAGGGCATTGCCGCCGTGCCGCGCGCGAGCCTCGTCGTCGTCGCGGCGACGCTCCAGCAGTTCGGCCTGCCGGTGGAGGGCGTCGCGTTCATCCTCGCGGTCGATCATTTCATGGACATGGGCCGCACAATGACCAACGTGATCGGCAATGCCATCGCCACGTCCGTCGTCACCAAATGGGAAGGCATGCTGGAAGTGGAGGAAGCCGAGGAGGTGCCCATCCCTCATGCGCCGGCGCACACCGTGGCCGGCGGCAAGGGCGGGCTCGACCTTGCCGAGGATATGGTGACGGACGCGCGCGGGAAGGACTGAGCGCATGTCCGCGCCCGCAAGTTCCGATCTTTCGGCCATTGTCGAGAATATCGTCGCGACGATGGCGCAGGAGACTCATCGCGGAAAAGTGGCCTCCTATATTCCGGGGCTCGCGTGCGTGCCGGTAAACAAGTTCGGCATCGCGATCGTCATGGCGGACGGCACCGTGCATCTGGGCGGCGATGCGCTGGAGCCCTTTTCCATTCAGTCGATCTCCAAGGTGTTCGCCCTCACTCTCGCGCTGGGCAAGGTGGGCGACCAGCTCTGGCGGCGCGTGGGCCGCGAGCCATCCGGCAATCCGTTCAATTCCATCATGCAACTGGAGGCCGAGCACGGCATCCCGCGTAACCCCTTCATCAATGCCGGGGCAATCGTGGTGGCGGACGTGAACCTGGCGGGCCACATGCCGCGCGAGGCGATCGGCGAGATGCTGCGCTTCGTGCATTATCTGGCGGGCGATGAGAGCATCGTCATCGAGGAGGATATCGCGCGGGGTGAGGCGGAGACGGGCTTCCGCAACATCGCCCTAGCCAATTATATGCGCGCCTTCGGCAATCTGCATCACCCCGCCGATCTGGTGCTGGGCTGCTATTTCCACCAATGCGCGCTGGCGATGAGCTGCCAGCAGCTCGCCATGGCCGGGCGCTATCTGATGCTGGATGGCATGCTGCCGGGCAGCGGCCGCGTGGTGAACGCACGGCGGGCGCGGCGCATCAACGCGCTGATGCTCACCTGCGGCCATTATGATGCGAGCGGCGACTTCGCCTTCCGGGTCGGCATCCCCGGCAAATCCGGCGTGGGCGGCGGCATATTGGCGGTCGTGCCCGGCGTGGCGAGCATCGCGGTGTGGTCGCCCGGCCTCAACGAAAACGGCAACAGCGCGCTGGGCACGCGGGCGCTGGAAATGCTCTCCGAAGCGACGGGCTGGAGCGTATTTTCGGCGCGGTAGGGGTGGGGAGAGCGGACGTCCCTCCTCGTCACCCCGGGCTTGACCCGGGGTCCCGCTTTCATTGATGCCATGGAGATGGAACACGAAAGAAGCGGAGGCTGGGTATACATCATGGCCGATCGTTATCGTGGCACGATGTATTTGGCGTCACCGCTCATCTTCCAGCACGCATCCATCAACATCGATCCGGCGAGGGTTCGGATTTCTGCGCGCGATATGGGCTAGTTCGGCTCGTGTGGGCGGAACGTGGAGAAACGATAATCGAGTGCATCGCGCACGAGAAGCGCATCAAGCGCTGGCAGCGGAGCTGGAAATTTGACCTGATCGAGCGCAGCAATCCCGACTGGAATGATCTCTCCGGAATGCTCGTCTGACAAGGAAGCGGGACCCCGGGTCAAGCCCGGGGTGACGGCCTTTTATATCCGGGACGTCGCCTTCCCGACAGCTGCTCTCAACCACGCATTGGCAATCGCCTGCCCCGCCCTTACATGCCAGCAATAATGCCGCCGACATCCCCCGATCCTACGCCGATCCCGCCCGCATGGGCGACGCTGCGGCGCTTCCTGCCCTATTTGTGGCCGGCCCATGCGCCCGCAATGCGCAGGCGCGTGGTCATAGCCATGGTGCTGGTGCTGATCGGCAAGGCCGTGGGCCTCGCCATGCCCTTTGCCTACAAGGGCGCGATCGACCGGATGTCGGCGGGCATGGAGCCGGCGGTTGGCCTCGCCATCGCCCTGATCGTGGCCTATGCCGCCGCGCGGCTGGGCTCGGTGCTGTTCGAGAATCTGCGCAATGTGGTGTTCGAGCGCGTGGGGCAGGACGCGACCCGCAGGCTCTCGGAAGAAGTCTTCCGCCATCTCCACCGCCTCTCACTGCGCTTCCACCTCGATCGCAAGACCGGTGGCGTCACCAAAGTCGTCGAGCGGGGGACCAAGAGCATCGACACGATGCTCTACTTCCTGCTCTTCAACATCGCGCCGACGATCATCGAGCTGGTCGCGGTCTGCGTCATCTTCTTCGTCAAGTTCGGCCCCGGCATGGTCGCCGCCACGCTGGCGATGGTCGTCGCCTATATCTGGTTCACCCGCCTCGTCACCGAGTGGCGCAACCAGCTGCGGCGCGAGATGGTGGACATGGACACCAATGCTGTCGCCCACGCCGTGGACAGTCTCTTAAACTTCGAGACCGTGAAGTATTTCGGCGCGGAGCAGCGCGAAGGCGACCGCTATGGCGCGGCGATGAGCGCCTACGCCAAGGCTGCGCTCAAGAGCGAGAACAGCCTTGCCTGGCTCAACATCGGCCAGTCGGTCATCACCAACCTGATGATGGGCGGCGCGATGGCTTATACCGTGTGGGGCTGGAGCGTGGGCAAGTTCACCACCGGCGACGTGGTGCTGGTCAACACGATGCTCGCACAACTCTTCCGCCCGCTCGACATGCTGGGCTTCGTCTATCGGACGATCCGCCAGGGGCTGATCGACATGGAAGCGATGTTCAAGCTGATCGACACCCAGGCCGAAGTGGTCGATGCGCCCGGCGCGCTGCCGCTGGCCGTGACGGCGGGAGAGATCCGCTTCGAGGATGTGCGCTTCAGCTACGATCCCGAGCGGGAGATTTTGCATGGCCTCAGCTTCACGGTGCCGGCCGGGCACACCGTGGCGATCGTCGGACCATCCGGCGCGGGCAAATCGACCATCGCCCGGCTGATGTATCGCTTCTACGATGCGACATCGGGCCGCATCCTGATCGACGAGCAGGATATTGCGAAGGTGACGCAGGCCTCGCTGCGACAGGCCATCGGCATCGTTCCGCAGGACATGGTGCTTTTCAACGACACGATCGGCTATAATATCGGCTATGGCCGCGACGGGGCGACGCAGGCGGAGATCGAGGCGGCCGCCAAGGGCGCGGCGATCGACGGCTTCATCGCCGGCCAGCCGCAGGGCTATGATACGCGGGTGGGCGAACGCGGCCTCAAGCTCTCGGGCGGGGAGAAGCAGCGCGTGGCGATTGCGCGGACGCTGGTGAAAGATCCGCCGATCCTCATTCTGGACGAGGCGACAAGCGCGCTCGACAGCCGCACCGAGGCGGCGATCCTCGATGTGCTCGACGCCGTGGCCGCGCGGCGCACGACGCTGATCGTGGCGCACCGGCTCTCGACCATCGTCCGTGCCGACACCATCATCGTGCTGGAGGCAGGCGAGATCGCGGAAAGCGGCACGCATGTCGAGTTGCTCGCCAAGCGCGGCCTCTACGCACAGATGTGGATGCGGCAGGCTGCCGAGCGGCAAGCGGAACCCGTGACCGGGGAGAGCGGCGAGCCCGCACCCGAACCAGCGGAATAGCTTGCCCGTCGCGGGGCACGGAGCGTAGGAGCGTCGACAAGGAGAACGCAATGCTCAAGCCCCTGACCGACGCAATCTATGTGGCACCCCAGATCGACACGGCGACCGTCGCGGAAGCGAAGGGGCTGGGTGTGACGATGATCGTCAACAACCGGCCGGAAGGCGAATCCGCCGACCAGACACCGGGCGATGCGATCGCGGCGGCGGCGGAAGCGGCCGGCATTGGCTATGTCGCCATCCCGGTCACTCATGCGGGCTTCTCCCCTTGGCAGATCGACGCGCTGGACAAGGCGCTCGCTGGCAAAGGGGACGGCAAAGTGCTCTGCTATTGCCGATCCGGCACGCGCTCGACGCTGCTCTGGGCACTCGCCCGCGCCCGCGCAGGGGACGACACGGACGACATCTCCGACATTGCCGCCACTGCCGGCTATGACGTGGCGCCGATCCGGCAAATCATGGACGCGCTCAAAGCGGGCGCCTGATCCACCCTACAAGCGCATGAAAGCCGCCAATTCGACCGGCGGGCTTTTCATGCTGCCGTCTGCACCCCGCAACAGCAGCTGGACCCCGGGAGCAAGCCCCGGGGTGGCGATGACGACTATGTCTCCGACCTAGCGCCTTGGAACGCTCTCCAGCGCTCCAGCTGCCCGACTGTGCTCCTGCGCTATCCCTCTCGCGCCCGAGAAATAGTTGCGAACTACTCGCATTAGCATTGACTCTGCGAATGACTAGCAATAGCCGGGCGGCGAAAGGGGATATATTTTGAAAAAATCTCTCTCGTTTATCGCTCTGGGATGCGTCGCTTTCACCTCCGGACAGGCTCTGGCCGCGGATGCCGCCGCCGATGCGGTCACGTCCGACGAGACAAAACCGATCATCGTGACCGGCACCAACCCCAAGTCCGAGCTTGAATCGCCCAAGCAGGTTCGTCCGCTGCTGGACATTCCGCAGACCGTGACCGTGCTCAGCAACGTGACGATCCAGAAGCAGAACCTGCTGACCCTGCGCGACGCGCTCACCACCATTCCCGGCATTACCTTCGGTGCAGGCGAAGGCGGCGGCGGCTATGGCGACAGCATCAACCTGCGCGGCCAGAGCGCCAACACCGACCTCCAGATCGACGGCGTGCGCGACAGCGCGCAGTACAGCCGCTCCGACACGTTCAACCTCGAGCAGATCGAAGTGGTGAACGGCGCGAATTCCGTGCAGGCCGGCGCCGGCTCGATCGCGGGCACGATCAATCTCGTGACCAAGCGCCCCAAGGCGGAGTCCAGTACGATCGCGCAGGCGGGCATCGGTACGGACAATTATTATCGCGGGACGATCGACAGCAATGTGCGAGTCTCGGATCTCGTCGCCGTCCGCCTCAACGCCATGGCGCACAAGAACGACGTGCCGGGCCGCGACGTCGACAAATTCGAGCGCTGGGGCGTGGCGCCGTCCATCTCCATCGGTATGGAGGGGCCGACAAAGCTGACGCTGCTCTATGTCCATCAGGAAGACAAGAACACACCGGTCTACGGGGTGCCCTATTACAACGTCTATGGCGGCCTGCTGCCGGGCGCGAGCTATGCGGGCTATTATGGCTACAAGGATGTCGACCGGCAGGACCAGACGGTCGATCAGGCGACGGTCATTTTCGACCATCATTTCACGAACACGGTCTCGATCCGCAATCTGACGCGGTGGCAGCGCGTCGAGCAAAACCTCGTCGTCAATCCGCCGCAGGGCGCGTTCTGCCTTGCCAACGGGCGTCTCGCCGCAGCGAGCGGAAGCGGCGCGGCTTGCGGCACCGGGCAGTTACGGGGCATGTTCTACCCCTCGGGTCCGCGCGGAACGACGCGCTTCACCGAGAACCAGATGTTCTACAACCAGCTCGACCTGCGCGCCGTGTTCAACACCGGCGGGTTGGAGCACACGGTGACGCTGGGCACCAGCATCGCGCAGGAAGACTATAAGCTGCGCAACGGCAACGTGCTGCGCAATCCGGGAGCGGCCACGCCCAACCCGGCCCTCCCGCCCATCAACACCGCCAATCCCAACCCGGTCTATGGCGGCCCGATCAACTTCATCCAGGCCGGTGCGCAGCAGGGCGACACCAGCAACGTCTCGGTCTATCTGTTCGATGCGATCAAGATCGTCGAGCAGTTCGAGATCAATGGCGGCATTCGCTGGGAGAAGAACAAGCAGACCTTCCGCACCGACACGATCGTCGGAACGCCCGGCCCAACATTTGGCGCTTATACGCGCGGCGTCGATCAGATCTCCGACGACAATCTGGTGAGCTATCGCATCGGCGCGGTCTTCAAGCCCGTCCCCAATGCCAGCCTCTATGCGGCCTATGGCAACAGCCGCACGCCCGCCTCGACCAGCGTTCGCGCCGGGTGCGGAGCAGCGACAGCCGATCAGATCTCCCTCAGCCTCGACCCCTGCTCGGTGAAGCCGCAGGAAGCGGTCAATTACGAGATCGGCGGCAAGATCGACCTGGTCAACGGTCGCCTCCAGCTCACCGCTGCGCTGTTCCGCAACGAGCGGACCAACTATCCGGTGGCAAGCAACGATCCCACGATCGGGAATATTCAGGTGCTCGACGGGCAGAACCGGGTGGACGGCATTGCGCTGGGCGCCACGGGCAACATCACGCGGGCGTGGAGCGTCTTCGCCAACTATACCTACCTCAAGAGCAAGGTGCTCCAGAGCCTCTCCAACTACTGCCTCGCCAACCCCGGCCGATCCTACACTCCGACCGGAACGACAACCGCCGTCACGTGCGCGACCAGCGACACGCAGGCGGGCAATCCGCTCACCAATACGCCCAAGCATTCGGGGAGCCTGTTCACCACCTACAGCCTGCCCTTCGGCCTGCAGGTCGGCTACGGCCTCACCTATCAGGGCAGCTTCCTGCTCACCAACACAACCGGCAACATCCTGAGGTCCAAGGACTGGATGACGCATCGCGCCTTCGCATCCTACGCGGTTACTCCCAATGTGACGGCGCAGGTCAACGTGCAGAACTTCGCCAACAAGAAGTACTTCACCGGCATCCGCAACAATGGCTGGGCCACACCGGGCGAAGCGCGCTCCGCTGTGTTCAGCCTCATCGCCAGCTTCTGAAGAAGTCCCGAGGCCGGCGCCCTCCCCTTGTGACGCCGGACCCCAAACTGCGGCCGGAGCGGAGATTGCCGTTCCGGCCGTTTTCTCTCTTCCGCTTTTCGGATAGTCGAAGGTCCATCATGCTCATCGCTATTCCCGAACTTATCGATCATGCCGGTGTGGCGCGGGTGCGCGGCCTCATCGACGCGGGCGAATGGGTGGACGGCAACGTCACATCCGGCAGACAATCGGCGCTGGCCAAGCGCAACCAGCAACTGCCCGAGGACAGCGCGGCCGCCAGAGAGGCGGGCGCAATCATCCTCGACGCGCTCAGCCAGGCGCCGCTCTTCATTGCCGCTGCGCTGCCGCTCAAGATCTTCCCGCCGCTGTTCAACAGCTATGAGGGCGGCGAAACCTTCGGCATTCATGTCGACAACGCCGTGCGCCTGCGCCGGGGCAGCGACCTGCGCGTGCGCAGCGACCTCTCCGCAACGCTGTTTCTGGAGGAACCGGAGCATTATGACGGCGGCGAACTGGTGATCGAGGACCAGTTCGGCCTGCAGCAGGTGAAGCTGCCCGCCGGGCACATGATCCTCTACCCCTCCTCCAGCCTGCACAAGGTGGAGCCCGTGACGCGCGGACGGCGCGTGGCCAGCTTCTTCTGGATCCAGTCCATGGTGCGCGACAACGAGGCCCGGCGAACGCTGTTCGACCTTGACATGTCCGTGCAGCAACTGGGCGAACGCGTGGGTCAGGATGACCGAGCAATTATCCAGCTCACTGGCGTCTATCATAATCTGCTGCGCCGCTGGGCGGACAGTTGAGCCGGACATGGGACGAAGCGAGCGTCATCCGGGTCACGCCCCTCGCCACTGATGCAGATCATGACGAAAGCGTTAGGGTCGACTCGTCAGCCCTGATAAAGAAGCTGTCATCTGGCGTTGACGGAACTTCCGAAGCGTACGCCGGCTGAGAGACTTGTCTCCCCGCTTCAAGCACCGGGAGAGTCACGATGCAAAAGCAGTCTGACCATATTTATTACGCTCGTCGCGCTGATTCCACACGCGCTCAGGCAAAACGTTGCGAAGACGCCCGTGCCCGGGTGATCTATCAGGAGCTGGCGGAGCTCTACGAGCAGGCCGCAAACGAGGCCCAACCGGCCCCGCAGCTCCATAACCCTGCATAAAAAGCTAAATGGGCGAAAGCGCGCAAACGGGGCGGACGCATAAGCGCCCGTCCCGTTGTCGTTCAAGCAAGGCTTAGCGGCAGCTCACGCCGCCACGATCGATCTCGCGACCCAGCAGGCCACCGGCCGCTCCGCCAAGGACAGTGCGCAGCAGATCCGAACCGCCGACATCAATCTGGTTGCCCAGAACGCCGCCGAGAGCCGCGCCCACGATCAGGCCGGTCGTGCCGTCCGAGCGGCGGCAATAATAGCGGTCATCATAGCCACGATAGATGCGCGTGTTGCGCGTCACCGGGATCGGGCGATAGTTGCCGCCGCTGCGATAGTAGCGGTTCGCGAAATAGGCATTGTACCTGGGGTCCGGCCGGTTCCAGTCATAACCACGGAACCCCCGGACGTCGCGGCGCATGTCGCGGCCGCGCCAGTCGCGCTCGCTCCCCCGCCATTCGTGCCGGCCGTCATGACGGGCATCGTGGCGGCCATGGCCGGGCGGGGGCTTGCCATGCCCCGGCTGGGCAAGGGCAGGCACGGCGGTCAGCGTCATCGCGCCGAGCGAAAAGGCGGCCAGTGCCGCGCGGATGGAGGACTTCATCTTGGCTTCTCCTCGTCTAGGATGAGCGCAAGAACGAGCCGCCCCGGCCGGTCGTTGCATGAACGTAAAATAACGTTCCGGTCAGGTTCCGCTCAGCGATCGTGCCGCGCGTCGAGGATCGAACTGCTCCCCAAAACCAGAGCAAACAACCCCATGGAACCCACGACAAGGAAGATTGCAGGATCGAACATTTATCGCCTCCTCGATTTTCTATCGACAAGGGATGGATGCCACCGGCACCACCAGACCCCATTGATCGGCGTCAAAAATGCGCGATATTCGATGGGCCAGCGAGGGAACGCAGCATGGGCTTCAGGCGCTATCGGCATGACAGCCCAACAGCCAGAGGACGGAACCGGACATGAGCGACACTCCCAGAACCGATTATAACGATCCCGATGCGCAGAACAGCGAGCAGGACGAACAGGGCAGCCAGGCGCAAGACGTGGCGAACGATGCCCTAAGGCGCGGCACGGATCTATCAGAGGAGAGCGAACGCGGCGGGCGCAGCAATCCCGCGCAGATCATCCCCGATGACACGCCTGACCTCGTCGAGAAAATGGCGGAGATGAACAGCTCCGGCCGGATCGACATGGACGCCTTCGAAGGCGAGGAAATGATGGACGACGAGGACGGCAGCCTGCCGGACTAGGTCGTAAGGCAGTGTGTGCGGTGCCGATGTGCCAATTTCGCACGGGTCCGGTCCTTCAGCCTTGCGCAAGGAAGCATGGTGCAACGATCGGGCGCCCCGAGCGTTACGCTCGCGGATCAATCATGTTGAAGGATGACGTCGCCATGAAGCCCCGCCTTTTTCTCGCCGCCATGATTGGCGCTGCTCTCAGCCTCTCTGCCTGCGCAACCGTGAAGGGCGTAGGCAAGGACATCACGTCCGTCGGTCAGGCTGGGTCGGACGCTATAAACAAGTAAGTCGGCGATTGCCGGCTTCGGGCCGGCCGCTGGGGTTTGCCGAACCCACCCCATATCTGAAATGCGTGAAGGGCTGACCACATCGGTCAGCCCTTTCGTCGTTTGTCAGCTTTGCTGAAGGGGCGTCAGGCGGCCTGGGGACGGCGCTCGGCGCCCGCAATCATCGCCTGCAACACCACGATACGCTGCCGCTCGCGATGCAGATCATGCGAGGGACGAGAGGCCACGAGATCGAGCAGAACCTTCAGCTCCTGCTTGCGATGATCGATGGTGACGGGATCCATGGAACGTGCTCCAGATTATATCGCGACTGAAGTCGATACGCGTGGAGCCGGAGCGAGTTCCGTTCGGGTGAACCTGTTTTGGGGTTTTTGATGGCCGTCAAAGCCTTTTGCCAATCGCGCGCCATAGTCCCCCGCACAGGAGACTGCCTCAATGCGAATCTTCATTGTTCTCGGGCATCCGGACGGGGAGAGCTTCAATGCCGCGCTCGCAAACGCCTATGAAGCGGCGGCGAGAGCAGCCGGACATGAGGTGCGGCGGCAGGACATTGGCGCTCTCCGTTTCGATCCGGTGCTGCACCAGGGCTATAAGGATCTGCCTCCGCTCGAACCCGATCTCGCCGAATCTCAGGCCAGCCTCCTCTGGTGCGAGCGGCTGGTCCTGATCTATCCGATGTGGTGGGGCGGCTTTCCAGCGCTGCTCAAGGGCTGGCTCGATCGCGTGCTCACCCCCGGCTTCGCCTTCCTTTATCATAAGAAGGGGCCGGGGTGGGACCGTCACCTGAGCGGCCGGGAGGCCCATGTGATTTCCACGAGCGACTGCCCGGCGCTCTATGCGCGCCTGTGGTATCGCAATGCCGACTTCACGATGCTGGCACGGGCGATATTGGGATTTTGCGGTATCCGCGTCACCCAGCGCCTGCGCATCGGGCGCGTCAAATTCCTCGATGCCGCCGCGCGGGACAAGGCGATCGGACGCGTGTGCGCCATGCTGTGAGGCAGGAGGTCGTCGCCGCTACGCGACGACCTCCCGATCCTCTTACTCCGCCGCGATGCCCGCCTTGGCGAACATGTCTTCGCCGGCCGCTTCGTCATTGTCGGCATCTTCACCGCCCTTGAGCTTCTGGCGGCGATCGAAGCTCTCCCACACGTCGTTCCACTGGCCGCGCGTGGCGCCCTTGGAATATTCGGTGGCGCGGGTCTCGAAGAAGTTCGCATGCTCCACGCCGTTCAGCATCGGCGTGAGCCAGGGCAGCGGATGCTCGTCGATCATGTAGATCGGCTTCATGCCCAGCTGACCGAGCCGCCAGTCGGCAATGTAGCGGACATATTTCTTGATGTCCTTGGGCGTCATGCCGGGCACAGGCCCCATCTCGAACACGAGATCGACGAACGCGTCCTCGATCCGCACCGTCTTCTGGCACATGTCCAGGATGTCATCGCGCACGGAGGGCGTCAGGCAGTCCCGCTCCTTCACGAAGGTGTGGAACAGCTTGATGATGCCCTCGCAGTGGAGCGTCTCGTCGCGCACCGACCAGGTGACAATCTGCCCCATGCCCTTCATCTTGTTGAAGCGCGGGAAGTTCATCAGCATCGCGAAGCTGGCGAAGAGCTGCAGCCCCTCGGTAAAGCCGCCGAACATAGCCAGCGTCTTGGCAATGTCCTCGTCGGTATCCACGCCGAACTGGGCGAGATAGTCGTGCTTGTCCTTCATCTCCTTGTACTGGAGGAAGGCGCTATATTCGCTCTCCGGCATACCGATGGTGTCGAGCAGGTGCGAGTAAGCCGCGATGTGCACCGTCTCCATGTTGGAGAAGGCCGTGAGCATCATCTTGATCTCGGTCGGCTTGAATACCCGGCCATATTTCTCGTGATAGCAATCCTGCACTTCCACGTCCGCCTGCGTGAAGAAGCGGAAGATCTGGGTCAGCAGATTGCGCTCATGGTCCGAGAGTTTCTGCGCCCAGTCGCGGCAGTCCTCGCCCAGCGGCACTTCCTCCGGCAGCCAGTGGAGCTGCTGCTGGCGCTTCCAGAACTCATAGGCCCAGGGATACTCGAAAGGCTTGTAGACCTTGCTGGCTTGCAGAAGAGGCATGGGCGTTACTCCGAGGAATCAGATGCGGATATAGGGGTTTCGGGCGCTTTTTTCACGAAGCGTCCGGCGAAGAGGACCTGCTGCAAGGTGAAGAGCGGGCATTGCCGGGGTCATGCGCCGGCCCTTTCCCTGCGGGTCAGGCGGCGGGCGAGATCGATCCAGTAGCGCTCATAATAGAAGGTCGAGAGATGGGCGAGCGCGAAGGTGGCCGCGAAGAAGAGCGGGCGCTTGGCATATTTGACCAGCTTGTCGCCCGCGCCGAGCCAAGTTTCGCCCAGCACGCCGTGGACGACATAGAGCGCGTAGGAGACCTGCGCGATATATATGGTGGCGCGCCAGCGGCTGATTGCCCGCAGCCAGGATGGCGCATGATAAAGGGAGGCGCCGATCATGATCGCCGCGATATAAGGGCGCAGATAGTTGAGCGGTCCGCTCCACTCGGCAGCGCTTGCGATCAGCACCGGGAGGAGCAGGAAGGAGCCGCGCCAATCGAGCAAGCGCCGCGCACGCGCCCCCAGCCAGCCTTCATAGGCGAGCGCCAGCGTGGCGCCGACCAGAATCTCGTCGAGGCGGAACCAGGTGGTGATGTTGATATATTGGCCATTGCCGACGCGCAGGGCAGTGATCGCAAGACAGAAGAGCGGCAGCAGCAGCAGCGCGCGCCGACCGCCTAGCGCGACCAGCAGCGCCACACCGGCATAGAACTGCACTTCCAAGCACAAGCTCCAGAAATGTCCGCCGGCTGGCAACAGGAAGAAAGGCGGCAGATTGCCGTAGAACGACATGGAGCCGAGATATTGCGCCGTCGTGCCGCCCGCGACGAGCAGCGCCGCAGTCATGCCCAGCCAGGCAAGCGGCACGATGCGCAGAATGCGGCGGATGAGGAACCGGTGCAGATTGCCATCCTCGATGAGGAAGCGGGTAATCAGGAAACCGGACAGGGTGAAGAACATCGCCATGCCCGACGCCGCAACCGCGCCATTGAGTGACCAGCGAGACGGGCCGAGCGGCAGCAAATGACCGCCGAGCACGAACAGAATGCTGAGCGCACGCCAGAAATCGAGCATACCGATATGGCGCAGCTCCTGGCCTTTTTGCTCCGGGAAAGCGGTCGCGGGGCTCAGGGGGACGGCGATGCCGGTGGCATTGCTCATCCCGACATCCTCTCCAGCCCATAAGCATAAAGAGCGAGGATGAGCGCGCCGGCAAAGCACATCGTGCCGGCGATCCGCTTAATATAGACATGCTGGGGCTGTGTCGTGGGCCGCGTGACGATAATCGCCCCGCCGATCGCGGCGGTGGCTGAGACGCAGGCCATGACGGCGACGGCGCGGTTCACGCGCGCGCGCATCGTGACGATGCCCCTATCGACGCCGACGCCGATCCTGATTGGTCGTTTCGCCGCTGTCCGCCCGTGGCGCGAACGGGGCAGACGACGGCAAGCGAAGTGGAACGGCGCACGCCCGCCGCTCGTTTCCTCGATACGCCGCCAAGCGAAGCCCCACAGACAGGAGAGTCCCCGTGTTCGAGAAATGGCGCATCAAGGAACATATGGAAATCGTCGACACGTCTGGCCGGCATGTCGGAACGGTCGACGAAATCGAAGGCGACCGCATCAAGCTCACTCGCTCCGACAGCAGTGACGGCGCCCATCATTATCTGGATATCAGCGCTGTCGACAAGATCGACGACAATCGTGTCTACCTCAACGGCGACACTTCGCTGCTGGGCGGTGAGGCCCAAAGCGCGGACAGCTATGCCGGCACGATCACATCCGACACCGCGCGTCCCGGTCCAGAAGGGTCTGGTGGTTTTGCCGGCGATGCGACGACCTATTCCCCCGGCACGAACCAGGCAGGAAGCGACGTCAACCGCCCCTATTTCGGTACCAGCGGTCAGGGCACCGGCTTTGGCGGCTCTGGCGCCGGAAACTGACGCAACCCCCATTTCCCTAAGGGCGCGCGCCCTTGGCGGCGTCGCGCGCTCGGCCCCGGTCTCCCTGGCGGAGATCGGGGCTTTTTGAGTTTGGGCAAAAGTGGTACTTTTGCCCATAATATTGGGCACCCCTTGTTCCCGGGTGAACACCAAGGATCGGCCCTCGCCGACACAGGAACAGTCGGCAAAGCCCGCAACATGCTTTTCATTGCCTGTAGGAGCAGCCGCGTGCACCATCACTGGCAGGCCAGGCACTCGTCATAGTCAGTGCTGTTCGCTGCCAGCTCGATCTGCTTGAGCTCAGGCGTGTTGTCCGCCTCGACGCCACCCGCGAAGCCGGCGCGCTGCACGGACTTGGACCGCAGATAATAGAGCGACTTGATGCCAAGTTCCCATGCGCGGAAGTGCAGCATCAGCAGATCCCACTTCTCCACATCGGCCGGGATGAACAGGTTCAACGACTGCGCCTGATCGATATAGGGCGTACGATCGGCCGCCAGCTCGATCAGCCAGCGCTGGTCGATCTCGAAGCTGGTCTTGAAGGCATCCTTCTCTTCTTGGCTAAGGAAATCGAGATGCTGGACTGAGCCGCCCTTCTCCAGGATCGAATTCCACACATTGGTGGAATCCTTGGACTTGGCGCGCAGGATCTTCTCAAGATGCGGATTCTTGACCGCGAAATTCCCCGAGAGCGTCTTGTGCGTATAGATATTGGCCGGGATCGGCTCGATGCATGCGGACGTGCCGCCACAGATGATGCTGATCGACGCGGTCGGCGCGATCGCCATCTTGCAGGAGAAACGCTCCATCACGCCCTGATCCTCGGCATCCGGGCAGGCGCCGCGCTCCTGCGCAAGCAGCATCGACGCCTCGTTGGCCCGCGCATTGATATGCTTGAAGATCTTGAGGTTCCAGCTCTTGGCCATCGCGCTTTCGAACGGGATGTTGCGGGCCTGCAGGAAGCTGTGGAAACCCATGACCCCCATGCCGACGGAGCGCTCGCGGCCGGCGCTGTACTTGGCGCGCGCCATCTCGTCCGGCGCGCGATCAATATAGTCCTGCAGCACATTGTCGAGGAAGCGCATCACGTCCTCAACGAACATCTTGTCGCCATTCCACTCGTCCCACGTCTCCAGGTTGAGCGACGAGAGGCAGCAGACCGCCGTGCGATCATTGCCGAGATGGTCGCGGCCCGTGGGCAGCGTGATTTCCGAACAGAGATTCGACGTGGAGACCTTCAGCCCCAGCTCGCGATGATGCTTGGGCATCGTGCGGTTCACGGTATCGGCGAAGACGATATACGGCTCGCCAGTGGCGAGACGGGTCTCGACCAGCTTCTGGAACAGCGCGCGGGCATCCACCTTGCCGCGCACCGAGCCGTCCTTGGGCGACTTGAGCTCGAATTCGGCGCCGTCGCGCACGGCTTCCATGAAGGCATCGGTGATGAGCACGCCATGGTGGAGGTTCAACGCCTTGCGGTTGAAGTCGCCGCTCGGCTTGCGGATCTCAAGGAATTCCTCAATCTCCGGATGGGAGACATCGAGATAGCAGGCGGCCGAACCACGCCGCAGCGAACCCTGCGAAATGGCCAGCGTGAGACTGTCCATCACGCGGACGAAGGGAATGATTCCGCTGGTCTTGCCATTGAGGCCGACCGGCTCGCCAATGCCACGCACGCTGCCCCAATAAGTGCCGATGCCGCCGCCGCGCGAGGCAAGCCAGACATTCTCGTTCCAGGTGTTGACGATGCCTTCCAGGCTATCGTCCACGCTGTTGAGATAGCAGCTGATCGGCAGGCCGCGCCCCGTGCCGCCATTGGAAAGGACGGGCGTGGCGGGCATGAACCACAGGCGCGAGATATAATCATAAATGCGCTGAGCGTGCTCGGCATCGTCGGCATAGGCCGCAGCGACGCGGGCGAAAATATCCTGGAAGGTTTCGCCGGGAAGCAGATAGCGGTCCTTGAGCGTCTCCTTGCCGAAATCGGTAAGAAGATCGTCCCGCGAGGGATCTGTGACGACCGGGAAGCGCCGCTCGGCCACGACGTTCGAGGCGATCGGCTTGCGGACGGCCTTTGCGGGCGCAGGCGCGGACTCGCCAGCCGCCGCGTTATCGGAGTCGGAGGACACAGACGGGGACGCAGCGCCAGCGCCGCGCTCTGCCGTGATCGTCGCCATTGTCTCGTCCTGCACTGCCTGAGTATCCCTGAAATCCATCACAGCCCCCGATGTTCTCTCTTCGTTCGATTCGGGTCAACCCACCCATGCCGTTCATCCCTTATGAATATAGGGACGAAAAGGGCCTTAGCGAAGGGCTGAGCCCTTCAGTTAAGCCACAATCTATTGGGTCATCCCCCGGCAACAGCCACTACGGATAGTGCCACAGCCGCCGAGGCTTGCAAGCGGATTAGCGACTCGCTTCGTCGATGAAAAGACTCGTCTCATGGCATCAAAGGGGACGATCATGGGTCGCGACGCATGGACCAAGCGGACTTTTCAAAGGGCGCAAGGGACCGAAACCAGAACGAAAAATATTTTGCTGTGGAGAGAGCAAAAATCCGATCGGATGCTGACAAATCCCAAACGGCTCGCCTACAATCGCCGCGCCGGCGACATTAGCGCTTGCGGCCGCAGTCCGATGGAAAGGTGAACTCACATGGCGAACGACGCGCTCTGGTTCCTCATCATACTAATCATTGCCATCGCTATCGCCTGGTGGGTTCTGAAGCGGAAAAGCGCCAAGGCATCGCCACCGGAATCCATCAAGAAAGACAGCGCCGCAGCCCAGCCACTGGTCGGCACGAACGCCGCCAAGGCCGAAACGCCCGCAACCATCGCCCCGGCTGCCGTGCCGCTGGCGACACCTGAACCGGCAGTCGTCTCGGTAGCCCCCGAGCCGGCTGCGCCAGTCACCAAAAAGCTGGCGGCAAAACCCGCGCCGAAGGCTGCCCCAGCCGCCAAGACCGCAGCGCCCAAGGCCGCGCCTAAAACGGCTGCACCAAAGGCAGCCCCCGCACCCGAAGCGGCGCCCGCCAAAGCCAAGGCTGCCCCTAAGACCGCAGCAAAAGTGAAAGTGGCGACCGCCCCTGCCCCCGAACCCGAAGCCAAGCCCAAAGCCCCACCAAAAGCAAAAACGGAGGCCCCGAAGGCAGCGCCAGCAAAGGCAGCAACCGCCCCGGCCAAGCCCAAGGCAACGCCCGCCCCGGCCAAGCCGAAGGCCGCGCCTCTCACCGCCATCGGTATTCCCGGCGCGGCCGGCGCACCGGACAATCTGCTGCTGCTGAAGGGCGTGGGGCCGAAGCTCAACACGCTGCTGGGCACGCTGGAAATCAGCCGGTTCGACCAGATCGCCGCATGGGGCAAGGGCGAGATCGCCAAGGTCGATGCCCATCTGGGTGCGTTCAAGGGCCGGATCGAGCGTGATGCCTGGATTGAGCAGGCTGGCCTCCTCGCCAAGGGCAAGATCGCCGACTTTGAGGCGAAGTTCGGCAAGCTGGACAGCGAGAACCGCTGAGATCATATGGGGGGCGCTCGCGGCGCCCTCCCCCTCACATGATGTGGAAGACGTTCCGCGCGAGGAAGATCAGCAGGCACGCGCCGAGCACCGAGCCAATGCAGCCTGCCGGCTCGATCGGGCGGCCAGTGCCTCTGCCGCTCAGCAATCCGCCGATGAAGCCGCCCACCCATGAACCGGCAACGCCAAGCACGATGCTCCACAACCAGTTGAGCGGCACGGGTCCGGGATAGAAGAAGCGCGCGAGAATGCCGATGATGAGGCCCACGAACAGCATTCCGATGACCTGAAACATGCTCTTTTTCCTTCCAGCAGCCAGATAGCGACCCCACAGATATTGGCGGATCGCCTGAGAGACGCAAGCACGCAGGGCAGTCTTCCACTGCCGCTCCCTCTTGATCCGATCGACATGGCGACTATTGGCCACAGGACTGCAGGCCGCGCCGGAAAGACTCATACGCATGACCGTCATCATCAAGACCGCCGATCTCATCGACAGCGTCGCCGACGCGCTCCAGTACATCAGCTATTTTCACCCGATGGACTATATCCGCGCGCTGGGCGATGCCTATGCGGCGGAGCAGAGCCCGGCCGCGAAGGACGCCATCGCGCAGATCCTGACCAACAGCCGTATGTGCGCCGAGGGGCACCGGCCGATCTGCCAGGACACCGGCATCGTCAACGTGTTCGTGAAATGGGGCATGGACTGCCGGCTGGACGACAGCTCGCGATCGCTCCAGCAGGTCGTCGATGAAGGGGTGCGCCGCGCCTATCTGAACCCCGAAAACAAGCTGCGCGCCTCGGTGCTCGCGGACCCCGCCTTCACCCGCCGCAACACGAAGGACAACACGCCCTGCGTGCTCCATGTGGAGATGGTGCCGGGCGGCAAGGTGAGCGTGGACGTGGCCGCCAAGGGCGGCGGCAGCGAGAACAAATCCAAGTTCAAGATGATGAACCCCAGCGACTCAATCGTCGACTGGGTGATCGAGATGCTGCCGCAGATGGGCGCGGGCTGGTGCCCGCCGGGCATGCTCGGCATCGGCATCGGCGGCACGGCGGAGCATTGCGTGCTGCTCGCCAAGCAGGCGCTGATGGAGCCGATCGACATGGCGACGCTGAAACAGCGTGGCCCGCAGAACGACGTGGAAGCGCTGCGCATCGAGATCTTCGACAAGGTGAACGCCCTGGGCATCGGCGCGCAGGGATTGGGCGGCCTCTCCACCATCCTCGACGTGAAGATCATGGACGCACCCTGTCACGCAGCAGGCAAGCCAGTGGCGATGATCCCCAATTGCGCGGCCACCCGCCACGCCCACTTCACGCTCGATGGCTCCGGTCCGGACTATCTGGAGCCGCCGAAGCTGGACGAGTGGCCGGACGTGAACTGGACGCCGGACAAGGCGGCAATCCGGGTAGACCTCGATACGCTCACCCCTGAGGTCGTGCAGAGCTGGAAGCAGGGTGACCGCCTGCTGCTGAACGGCAAGATGCTCACCGGCCGCGACGCGGCGCACAAGCGCATTGCTGACATGCTCGCGGCGGGAGAGCCGCTGCCGGTCGAGTTCAAAGGCCGTGTCATCTATTATGTCGGACCGGTCGATCCGGTCGGCGAGGAAGTGGTTGGCCCGGCCGGGCCTACGACGGCGACGCGCATGGATAAGTTCATGCGAATGATGCTCGATCAGGGCCTGCTTGCTTGCGTGGGCAAGGCAGAGCGCGGGCCTGCCGCGACAGAAGCGATCAAGGACGCGAAGTCGGCCTATCTGATGGCCGTAGGCGGCGCCGCCTATCTCGTCGCCCGCGCGATCAAGGGCAGCAAGATCGTGGGGTTCGCGGACCTCGGCATGGAAGCCATCTACGAGTTCGAAGTGGTCGACTTCCCGGTGACGGTCGCGGTCGATAGCGAGGGCAACAACGTCCATCAGCTCGCGCCTTTGGTCTGGAAAGAGAAGATCGCGAAGGAAGGACTCCTGCAAGGCGCCTGAGCGGCAACGGCTACTGCGCGGCTGGCGGCGATTGCAAACTATGCAAGCGCGCAGCCGGTTCTGCCTCACTCAAAATTAACCAGAGTCTGCGACCCGTTTCGGAAACATAACTGAATTTCCGATCGGGGGCGCATGACCATTCAACAAACGGTCGCCACGGCGGCCAGACTCTCGGGGCAGCTGGGCATCCGCACGCTGGACCTTCACGCCGACATCGCCGAACTGGCCGAGCGCGTGACCGCGCAGGCAGCAACAATCGAGCAGATTGGCGGTGAGGTCGTCCGCATTGCGCAGGATAGTGCCGGGGTATCCGACGCGGTGACACAGGCCCAGGAGCACGCACAGGCAGCGCGGGAGGCTATGGCCGGCTCCAGCACTCAGATGACCGCTGCCTCCGCCAATGTCGTACAACTTATCGATCAGGTGGAGCGCATTCATCAGGGACTTGGCGCGTTCAATGATGCGCTG
The DNA here is from genome assembly GCF_052327305.1 of Sphingobium sp. CR28. Lineage (GTDB taxonomy): Bacteria > Pseudomonadota > Alphaproteobacteria > Sphingomonadales > Sphingomonadaceae > Sphingobium. The sequence continues at coordinate 1,527,556 of NZ_CP182486.1, forward strand.
AACGGCGTGGGACGGACCAGCAACCTCATCGGCGCGATCGCCAGCCAGACGAACCTGCTCGCACTCAACGCCACCATCGAGGCGGCGCGCGCCGGGGATGCCGGGCGGGGCTTCGCCGTGGTCGCCTCCGAGGTGAAAAAGCTCGCGCAGGAGACCGCGGCCGCGACCAAGCAGATCGAGGCGGCGATCGACGCGCTGACCAGCGAGGCAGGCGAGATGCTGGGGGAAATCGCGCGAGGCGTAGCCAAGGCGAATGCCGCCCACGCGGCCTCGCGTGACATCGAGGGGCTGGTAGAGCGACTGGGTGCGCTGGTCAGTGGCCTGTCCCGCAACAGCGAGACCGTGGCCGGGCGTGTCGGCTCTATGGTCCACGCCGTGCGGGAGATCCGGGGCGGTCTCGATCATCTTTCCGGCGCATCGACAGACAACGCCAATGGCCTTCAGCGCCTGTCCAGCCGCGTCAACGACATCAGCGGCGAGACGAACGAACTCCTCCAGCACTTTGCCGAGTGCGATGTGGAAATACCCGACAGCCCCTATGTCCGCTTCGGCCTTGGCGCCGCGCAGGACGTGGCGACGCGGCTGGAGCAGGCAATCGCCTCGGGCGAGATCAGCACGGCGGAGATTTTCAGCGAGGATTATCGTCCGATACCGGGGACCAATCCGCAGCTTTACGAGCACCCGATCCAGAAAATCCTCGTGCCCCTGGCGCGACCTCATCAGGAAGCGGCACGAGAGCTGCAGGGCTTTTTCGGCATGACCTTCACGGATCGCAACAGCTTCGGCGCGGTTGCGATGCCCGAGCGTGCCCAACGCCAGCGCCCCGGAGACGCGGCATGGAATCAGGAGCGGGCGCGTCAGGGCATGATCTTCGACTTCCCCGATACGCGAGTGCAGTGCCGGATTACCGAGCCCTTCCACCTCAAGGCCTATCGCCGGGAAACCGTGGACGGCATCCTCCTGCTCAAGCAGGTCATTGCCTCGATCCATGTAGGCGGGCGGCACTGGGGAATCTTGCAACTTGCCTATGAGGATCAGGGCTGAACGCGATCGTAATCATCCTGGTTATGTCACCGGAACCGCCAACGACCATGGCTCGTTTCGCAGCGGCAAGACCAGACTGAAAGATCGCTTCAATGACGTTCACACAGCTCGAGCCGCCGCTTCCCCTGACCGTGATAGATAAGGGCGACGGCCTCGCCCTTGCAGTGATCGACTATGGACCCGAACATAATCTGCTGTGGGTAACGGCAATCGACGCGACCGGGGAAATCTGGTGCGCGCCAAATCCCAAAGTACGGATGCAGGGCAACTGGTCCATGCAACGGCCCAAGCCGGTGCTCGATCGCAAGGGAAGTGCCGAACCGCTGAGGGTCGCGGCCGCCAGTTGATTTGTCACGGCCGACACATGCGAGTCTTGCACGCGGCGCGGATAAGCGCCACGTGCGAGGCATGACCGCGACCCCTGTTTCATGCGCCTGATCCACCGACTCATTGTCGGTATTTTCATGGCGTTGGGCGGCGCATTGCTGGCGTCGTGCCTCGCGATGGTGATCGTCCCGCCTTTCCTCGACCGTCTTTATTATGACGGGCAGGAGAGTGGCCATTATGCGGGCGGACGTTTCTTCAACCCTGAGGGCGTGACCTACCAAGGCATGAACGGTCCCCGACCCGGACCGACAGGTCTCTTTGGGCGGCTTTTCGCGCCAAGCAACTGGCCCGCGAACGTGCCGATCACGCCGCTCGATGCCCGCGCTCTGCCGCCGCTCGCACGGGGGGACATGCGCGCCATCTGGGTAGGGCACGCGACCATGCTCATTCAGGCAGGGCCCTATAATATTCTGACCGATCCCATCTGGGCGGAACGCGCCGGGCCGTTCGGCATCACCGGGCCGCGACGGACGACGGCACCGGGCATCCCTATCGACAAACTGCCCCGCATCGACGCGATCGTCGTCAGCCACAATCATTACGACCATCTCGACCTGCCGACGCTCGAGGCGCTCTGGGAGCGAGACCGTCCGGCGATCATCACCGGCCTCGGCAATGAAACGATCATCGGGCGAACCGGGGCACAGGTGATCGCGCGCGACTGGGGCGGCACGGTGACGGTGAAGCCCGGCCTCACGATCAGGGTATTGCGCAACCACCACTGGTCAAGCCGCTGGCTGACCGATCGCAACCGGGCGCTCTGGTCGGCGTTCATGATCGACACGCCGGCAGGTAAAGTGCTGTTCTCTGGCGATACCGGCTTTGGCGACGGCCACTGGATCGAGGAAGCCCGCGCGCTTGGTCCGGTGCGGCTTGCCCTGATCCCAATCGGCGCGTTCCGTTTCTCGCCCGGTCAGCTCGCCAATGACAGCCATATCGGCCCGGAAGAAGCCGTGCGCATGTTCCAGAGGATCGCTCCCGCACAGGCCGTCGCGATGCACTGGGGCACATTCAAACTTTCGGACGAGTCCCGCGAGACCCCGCCGGGCCTTTTGCGGCTCTTCATGGCCTGCGCAGGCGTCGATCCGACACGGTTCATCATCCCGACGCCGGGCGTGCCAGTGAAAACCCCGGCCGACATGGCACAACCCGTGCGCCCCACCCGCCCGGCGAGCGACTGCGCCGCCGGATCGCCCGCCATCGCGGCCTTTCCCTGAACCTGCGGAGATTGGCTAGAACAGTCCCAGCGCGGCGACCTCCGCTTCGCTGAGATCAAGCCCGAAGCGTTCAACAAGCACTGCGCGATAGTCCGCAGCGTCCGCGATCTCCCGCTCGGTCGTGCTTCCGCCGTCAGTGACCTTGTAGGTCCGCTCGTTCAGCGACGCGAAGCCCGTGGGCAGGGCAATGCTGAGGATGCGCTGGGTGGTGAAGCGCTCGCCTGCGCGCGTGGAGGTCCAGTGGCTCGCCTGCACCAGATCCGCCTCCGCCACTTCGGCAAGCTCAAAGCTATATTGGGGCTGCCAGTCCTCGGCGCCCGCCGCGCGTCGATCCAGGCGCCATTCCCCCGGCAGCACGCCCGGCGCACCCTCCCGCAATAGTCGATGCGCGGCACCATCCGGTCCTTCGACGATGCCACCCTCGCCAAGCGGCATAGGCGGCACATAGGCCCCGCCAAAGCCGGCATCCGCGATCCATGGCGCATCGTCGATCGTGATCAGTAGCAGGATGTGCGTGCGCGGCGGCATTGCGCCTGCCGGCAGACCCAGATGCACCCGCGCGAGCAAAGGCCGGGCCGCGAAGCCGATCACGCCCAGCATATCCCTGAAAAGGCGATTATGCTCGAAGCAGTAGCCGCCCCGACGCCCCGTCACCAGCTTGGCGAAGACCGGGTCGCTCGCCACTTCAATGGGCCGGCCCAGCGGAATGTCGAGATTCTCGAAGGCTATGGCCGTGCGATGCGCGCGCTGAAGCGCCGCCAACCCTGCGGCATCCGGCGCGGGCGGCTTCGCAAGGCCAATGCGGGAAAGATAGGCGGCGAGGCGGCCTTCGTTCGTGCTGTCGTTCATAGGCCGCGCCTACCTCAGGATCCGTTTCCGCAAAAGCGTGTAGCAGTCAGGAGCCTTGGTGCCCCTCACCCGGGCCGATGCAGAAGAAGCAGAGCTTGTTGCCGTCAGGATCGCGGATGTACCCGGCGAAGAAGGCCTGGCTGCCGTCTTGCCCCCGTACTTGCGGATCGCCCGCGTTGGACCCGCCGATGCGGATCGCGCGCGTGTGGAGATCGATCACCTGCGCGCGCGTGGACTGGCCAAAGCCGACGATCGCGCCATTGCCCGCAGACGCCGCCTTTCCGTTGGCGGGGGTGACGACTCCGAACATCGGCTGATCCCAGTCCCGGCCCCAGCCCGCAATGCCGGGCAGCTCGATCAGCTTGACGATCCGAAGGTCCGCAAACAGCGCGTCATAATAAGCGATCGCGCGCTGGAGATCGTTCGTGCCGACCGTTGCAAAACCGATCATGGCGTCCTCCTGGCGCTAGTGCTTTGATTTCAGGCGTTATTTACCCTAAGCTCAACACCTGCCATCCGTCGAGTGGCCTATGCGACGCACGGAGCCTCATTCCCGACCAGTGACAGCCCTACCACTGCGCTTTCGCGCCTCATGCTTCCTGAACGACCCTTGATCCTCGACGCAATGATGCCCCCCGCGCGCCGGATCGACTCGCAGAGTAAATCATTTCGACCTCGAATCAAATTTCCGCTTGAGGCAAGGTGTCGCTATTTGAAACGGTTGAGCTTCGTCGCCACGCGGTAAAGGCGAGGCGGAACCCAGTCCTTGAGGAAATGGTCGAACGCCACGCGCCGATCGGGCTGGTCGCCGCTCTCTGGCCGCGCTTTGAACACTGTGGTCCGATCCGGAAGTGCCGAGATGCCTTCCGCGCTGGCCGTATAATAATAGGTCGCGATCGAACGGCGGCTGCGATCTGGCGGGCACCGCACCGGGTCGGGCTGGCCATGGAAGCTGTCGAGCGAGGTGTTGAAGACCACGGCGCGGCCGATGGTCGGCAGTACCTTCACTTCGCACGCGCCCATCTGCTGATCCCAGAGTTCCAGCTCGCCGCCATAGCTCTCAGGCCAGTCGTGATTGAGATAGACAAGCAGATTGAGGCGTCGTTGGACCTGCATCTCCTGGTGAATGTTGAAATCGGCATGAATGCCAAGATGCCCGCCGCTCTTCGTCTCGTGGCAGCCGCCCCCGACATAATAGGGATCCGGAATGAGCGCGTTAATGCCGGTCATTTCCTCGAGAAAGGCAAGGATGGCCGGGCTGTTCAGCTCGATCACCATATTGCGGAGGCGATGGCCGGGAATGTCGCTGGGCGGGAACTGGAACTTCAGCCGCTCCTGATCGCGATCGAAATAGGTCTTGCCCGAGCTATCCGGAAAGCCGTCCAACAGGCCGAGCAAAAAATCGGCCGGGAGAAAATCATCCATGGCGATATGCGGGAAGGGCTGCGCGCTCCGATAGCGCTCCGCAAGCGCCTTGCCTGCAGCACGGCACTCCGCCTCGTCAAAATAGATATAACCGTCGCGCTCACGCGGCGTCAGAATCGACATTGTTTCACCACTCCGGGGTTTCGGCCCCTTCTACTCGCGGCGTCCTAACAAAGCTTTGCGCACAATGAAATCGAACAGCGAAGCGTGTTGCGTTCAGCTTTCGTCTTCCGTGCCGCGGCACGCGCCGACCCGCTTCGCGGCCACGTTCATTTTCATGGACATCTTGCCCATCGGACCGTCGCCGTCGGCCTTGCTCGTCATCGTCATGTCGTAGCTCTGCGGCGCGTAGTTGCCGTTCATGGTCATGGAGACCTTGCCCTGACCCGGCCGAGCGCAATGCATGACCGCGCTGACCTTGCCCCCGCTCATTTCGAAGCGCTCATAGGTGCAACTCTTGTCGTCCGTATCGCCCGTGAAGAACGCTTTCTTGGATTTCACGTCCTCATCCGTGAGGCAGCTTATGAACGTGCGATCCTGCGCCATTTGCGTTTTCATCTGCTCGCGCGCCTGCGCTAAGAGCCCCGGAATGTCGAACTCTTGCATGGTGAGCTTACCTTCCCAGCGGCCCGGCTCGACCATAGGCGCATTGCCCCCGCCACTGGCGGCGGCGACCTTTTCGGCGACTTCCTTTTGACTGGCGTTAGTCGCCGACACCGAAGGACCACGGTCGCATGCCGCAAGCAGAAGCGCGGACGAAGCGACGGCAGGAAAGATGAGCGCGCGCATGAACTATACTCCTCGACGTGGACACATGCGGCCCTGCCCCTCTCGCGTCACGGGGAGCTTGCCGCAAGCATCCACATCTGGGCATCAATACGCAACGGAAATCCGTCCGCTAAGGGTCCTATTTCTGAAGATCGCGTCCCGCGTTTTCGAGCGTCCGGCCAGTCTTGTCCTTGGCGCTCTCGGCGGCACGGCTGATCTCGTCACCGGCCTTGTCCGTCGCACGCTTGATGTCTGTGCCGGCCTTGTCGACCTTCTCATCCGCGTTGCTCAATATCGCGCTGACATCCCGCTGGACGTCATCGGCAGCATTGGCCGCGCGGTCCCCGGTCTTCTCGATGTCGGAAGCAATGGCGCTTCCAGCATTCTCGGTCGCATCCTGCGCTTTTTCGCTACAGGCGGACAGAGCAGCGACCATGAGGGCGAAACCAGTGAGGGCGGCTGGACGATACATGGGACGATCCTCTTCTAATTTTCAATCCTGGGGCGCGATACGCACCGGACCTGAAACGAATTCGGGCCTCCCCCGTTCCCTGCTCTCAGTCCCCGCCTTTTTCCGGAAGGCGAACGACCCGCCCGATCTCCAGCGTGTCTATGCGGAGTCTGCTGATCCGCGCCCTGCCGATTCGCAGGCGACCAATGGCAAGTGCACCAACGGCGATCGCGCCGAAGGCAAGGGCTCCAATGGCGAGGACGCCCAGCGCGGACGACCCCGTGGCGGAAGCGCCCGTGGCGACAGCGCCAGTTGCGGAGGCGCCAGTGGCGCTCGCCCGGCGCTTTTGCACAGCGCCGGATTTTACCGGAGGCGTGTCGACGCCGTCCTTCACCAGCCCCTTCATTCGGCCGCCACCGCAGTCACCTTGCCGGCGTCGGTCGCTTCGGCTTCCAGCTTCGCCGCTTCGATCTCGGCAGCCTTGGCTTCGACCAGCCGCACGATGTGATCCACCATCGCCTCGTCCTGGATCGTGTGATCGGTGACGCCCGACAGATAGACCATATGCTTGCCGTTGCCGCCGCCAGTAACGCCGATGTCCGTCTCACGCGCTTCGCCCGGCCCGTTCACCACGCAGCCAAGCACCGAAAGCGAAAGCGGCGTGTTGATGTGCTGAAGCCGCTCCTCCAGCGCCTGCACGGTGCGGATCACATCGAAGCCCTGACGCGCGCAGGACGGACAGGAAATGACCTTGACTCCGCGCGTGCGGATGCCGAGCGTTTTCAGCATCTCATAGCCGACCCGCACTTCTTCCTCGGGTTCGGCGGAGAGCGAGACACGGATCGTGTCGCCGATGCCGGCCCAGAGCAGATTGCCGATACCGATCGCGCTCTTGACCGTGCCGCCGATGAGGCCGCCCGCCTCGGTAATGCCCAGATGCAGCGGGCAATCAACCGCTTCGGCAAGCTGCATATAGGCGGCGACGGCGAGGAACACGTCGCTCGCCTTCACCGCGACCTTATATTCGTGGAAATCCTGATCCTGCAGCAGCTTGATATGGTCGAGCGCGCTCTCCACCAACGCCTCCGGGCAAGGCTCGCCATATTTCTCTAGCAGATCCTTTTCGAGGGACCCTGCATTGACGCCGATGCGGATGGAGCAATTGTTCGCCTTGGCGGCGTCCACCACTTCCTTGACGCGCGCCGCGCTGCCGATGTTGCCGGGGTTAATGCGCAGGCAGGCCGCGCCCGCGTCCGCCGCTTCCAGAGCGCGCTTGTAGTGAAAGTGAATGTCCGCGACGATCGGCACGCGGGACGCGCGCACGATCTGCTTCAGCGCCGCCGTCGATTCGACGTCCGGGCAGGAGACGCGGATGATGTCCACGCCCGCCTCCTCGCACCGGCGGATCTGGTCGATCGTCGCCTTCGCGTCGGATGTTAGGGTATTGGTCATGGTCTGCACAGTGACGGGCGCACCGCCGCCCACCGGCACATTGCCGACCATGATCTGCCGGCACTCACGGCGGGCGATGTCACGCCAGGGGCGAAGGCCGGGATTATGCTCGGACATGAAATGCTCCGTCAGTCATGCAGCGCCTATACGCTCTGCCGCGGCGCAGCGCGAGAGGCGATGCGCGTCATTGCCGTGTCGCATGGCAGTGCTTAAGGATCGCGCCATGCGCTTGTATCTCCTGCGCCTCGTTGCGCCCTTCTTTGCCCTCGCGGCCCTGCTGCCCAGCCCCGCGCAGGCCTGGTGGGAGCTTGGTCATTATACTGTGGGCAATATCGCCATGGCGAATGTGAAGCCGCAGACGCGTGCGAAGATCATGGCACTGCTGCGGCAGGGCAAGCTCGTCGAGACGCCGACCTGCCCGCTCGACACCCTCGCCAACGCCGCTTACTGGCCGGACTGCGTGAAGGAGCTGGGGCCACGCTTCTCCTACCAGTATAACTGGCACTATCAGAATATCGACATCTGCAAGCCCTTCGTCATCAAAGGGAACTGCCCGGACGGCAACTGCGTCTCCGCCCAGATCGACCGCGCGGCGAAGCTGCTCGCGGACAAGAGCGTACCGACCCGCGAGCGGATCATCGCGCTTGCCAATCTCGCGCATTTTACTGGCGACCTGCATCAGCCGCTCCATGCTGGCGACCATAGCGACCGGGGCGGCAACGACCTCAAGACCGATTATGGTATCGTTACGGGCAAGCGGATGAACATCCATTCGATTCTCGACGGCTATCTCGCCGAGCGGTCGATCAGCACGCCTCCCTCCATCGTCCGTTCTTATTCTCCGGAAGAAAAGGCGCGCCTGTCGGCGGGGACAACCGAGGACTGGAGCCGCGAGAACTGGGAAATCGCCCGGGACGTGGCTTATCGGAACGCAATCGACGGGGATCCGTGCGCCAAACCCTCCTCAGAAGCGCATGGCCACTTCAGCGAAGCGGAGATCGAGGCGATGGTGCCGGTGATGCGAGAGGAACTGGTGCGGGGCGGCCTGCGTCTCGCCCGCCTGCTCGACGAAGCGCTGGCGAACTGACGGGCAACAGGCAAAGCGCGCTCAGCCAGCGAAGGGCCATTCCGACAGGCCAGGCACCTCGACACGGAAGCTGAAGATCGCCCCGGCAAGCGGCTGGGCGGCAAGTGCGTCATCGGAGAGGCCAGTGCGCGCGGTGGTGACATAGGCGGTGCGCAGATCCTCATCGCCAAAGACGATCATCGTCGGCCGCGTCACCGGCAGATGCACTGTCTCGACCACCGTGCCATCCGGCGCGATGCGCACCACCCGGCTACCGTCGAACAGCGCCGACCAGTAAAAGCCCTCCGCATCGAAAGAGCCGCCATCCGGCCGGCCCGTGCCCATCTCGAACTGGTGGACGGTGCGCCGCGCGGAAAGCGCGCCAGTCGCCGGATCGACATCATAGCCGCGCAGCGCGTGAGTCGGCGTGTCGGCATGGCGAAACTGGCGGCCGTCCGCGCTGAACGCCGCGCCATTGCACGTGAGCATACCCCCCTCGATCTCGGCGATCGTGGCGTCCGCATCCAGGCGATAGAGCGCCGCGTCGTGCGCGGATTTCGCCATGTCGACCGTGCCGGCCCAGAACCGCCCGGCGGGATCGGTCCGGCCATCGTTGAAGCGCAGATCCGGGCGATTCGCGAACAGTTGCGGGCCGAAAGGCACCGGTTCCGCTTCCCAGTTCTCCAGCGTGGCGAGGCCGTCCTTCATCGCAAGCAGCAGGCCACCGCGCGCCCGAAAGGCAAAGCAGCCCACCGGCGCCGCGAAGACGCGCACCTCGTCCGCGCCGCTGACAGGATCGAACCGGTGCAGCGCGTTGCGGGCAATATCCACCCAATAGAGCCGCCGCTCCTGCGCGTGCCAGCGCGGCCCCTCGCCCAGCTCCGCCCGTGCATCCAGCGCCACGTTAACTTTCTGTGTCATCTTTGCCGCATTCCCTGCCAAAATTGGGGTATCGCATTCGTTGCAATTCCGCTTCGCCCCCTGGGAGTCTAGCGTTGAAAGCCGACGTGGACACTATCCGGAGCGATTTATGGCGCGACCAGAACCCTGGCAACTCGAGCCGGCAAGCTATCCCGTCCATATCGAGGTGCCGACCCGCTTCGGCGACCTCGATCCGCTGGGCCATGTCAACAACGTGGCGATGGCCGAAATGTTCGAGACCGGGCGTATTCATTTCCACCGGCGACTCGGCCGTCACCCCCGCGAAGAGGGCGCGCGCTGGCTCGTTGCGGCGCTGACGCTCAGCTATGTCGCGGAAGGTCACTTCCCCGATCCCGTCACCATCGCGACCGGCTTTTCGCGCGTTGGCACGACAAGCTGGACCCTGCTGAGCGCCGCTTTTCAGGACGGGCAATGCATCGCGACCTGCGAGACCGTGATGGTGGCGCAGGGGCCGGGCGCCCGCGCGCAAGTCGAGGTCATGGCCGCGCTCGACAAGCCGCTCTGGTACGTGTCGCAGCCGGGCTGAGCGTTTAGGTAGCTGATCGGCGTTCTTTCGGAAGAGCCCCTAGCCCTTCTATATCCCCGCCATATCGATGAACACGGTGAGGCCCGGCATATCCCACCATTCGTCTGCCATCTCACTTACGATCCGCGCGGCATCGGCGCGCGCGCGATCCAGAATGGCGGCGGGCGTCTCGGCGGGATGAACGATGCGGTCGGCCAACCCGAGCATCCGCACGTCGCGCAGCGTCAGATCTTCAGGGTCAGAGGAACGCAGGCCGAGCGTGTAAAGCTGGGCGGCAGAACGGGCATGGCCCGACTCCAGCCATTCATCGACCTCATAGATCCCCCCCAGCGGATCGAGCAGGCCGCCCGGCGCGAGCACTTCCCCCAATGCGCGCCTGCGCGCGCCAGCATCCGGCCATTTCGCGCGCATCCTCGCGCGGGCCGTGTGAAGGGCGCGGGCCAGATCGCCCAGTCGCGCGGGCAAGATCGCCTCGATCCGCTGGCGCAGCGCAGCAGCCAGTCCGGCGGAGGCGCCGCCTGTCCCCACCGCGACGATCACCGGATCGCGGTCGACAATGGCCGGCAGAGTGAAGTCGCACAGGTCCGGGCGGTCCGCGACGTTGATGAGGAGACCGCGGGCCTTGAGCCACGCCGCTGCCGCGTCGGGCTCGTCTTCCGCCACGAAAGCGAGCCGCGCGGCTGCATCGCCCTCGCCCACCACGATGCCGCCTGCCCGCTCGATGAGCCGGCGCTTCGCATCCGCGGCCTCACCGCTCCCGATCAGGATTACGGGCTGGCCGGCAATCCTGACGAAGATCGGAAGGCTGTGCATCGTCGTGCCGCTTAGTCCGCCAGAAAGTCCGGCACGCGCTCGGCGGCAATGATCGTCTCGGGCGCTATGCGGTCCGCGACGATGGCATAGCGGCCGCCGTCGACCAGCACCTCGGGCACCAATGCGCGCGAATTATAGGTGCTGGCCATGGTCGCGCCATAGGCTCCGGCGGTACGGAAAACAGCGAGGTCGCCGGCCTTCACTGCATCGATCTGGCGCGCGAGGGCAAAAGTATCGCCGCTCTCGCAGACCGGCCCAGCAATGTTCGCTTCCATGTGTTCGCCGGTCGGCGCCACAGCCTCGAAATCATGCCAGGCATCGTACATGGCAGGACGGGCGAGATCGTTCATTGCCGCGTCCACGATGACGAACGGGCGAACCGCGCCCGGCTTCACCCAGATGACGCGCGTGAGCAGCACGCCGGCATTGCCCACGATGACCCGGCCCGGCTCGAAATAGAGATCGACATCCCAGCCGCGCGTCGCCCGCTCGACCATCGCGCCATAATCGGCCGGGGACGGTGGCACCTTGTCGCGCTCATAGGGCACACCAAGACCGCCACCGAGGTCAATCCGGTCAATGCTGTGGCCGGCCGCGCGCAGGTCGGCCATTACGGCGCCGACCTTGCCATAGGCCGCCTCGATCGGTCCCAGATCGAAGATCTGGCTGCCGATATGCAGCGCGAGACCGCGCAGGTTGAGCCCCGGCAGCGACGACAGGCGCGCGAAGATGCCCGGCGCCTCGTCGATCGGCACGCCGAACTTGTTTTCTTTCTTGCCGGTGGAGATCTTGGCGTGAGTGCCCGCATCAACATCCGGATTGACGCGCAGCACGGCGTCCGCCGTCTTGCCCATGGCATGAGCGAGGGCAGCAAGGACGACCCCCTCCTCCTCCAGCTCGATATTGAACTGGCCGACGCCCGCTTCCAGCGCAGCGCTCAACTCCTCCCGCGTCTTCCCGACGCCGGAGAAGACGATGTCCCGCGCATCCATGCCGGCGGCAAGCGCCCGCTTCATCTCGCCGCCCGAGACGATATCCGCGCCGAAGCCCTGCTTCTGCAGCACCTTGAGCACCGCGATATTCGGGTTCGCCTTGATCGCGAAGGCGACATGCGTGCGCGGCAGGCCCGAAAGCGCCTCGCGAAAGACACGGGCGTGGCGCTCCAGCGTCGCGCGCGAATAGACATAGACGGGCGTACCTACTTCCTGCACGATGCGGGAAAGCGGCACGGCCTCGCAATGCAAGGCTCCGTCGATCAACTGAAAATGGTCCAACTGCTGACCTTCTTTTTTACTGGTTCTGACGCACGGAAGGGCCGGTCGTGTCCGGCGGGAGAAGCGGCGCCGGTTTCTCGCCTGGCGGCGCATCGAACGGATCAGGCTGTCGCTCCACCGAGCGCGTGCGCAGGTCGACCGTGCGATCAGGCCGGGCCTGCGTGGACGGCGTCATGAGCTGACCGGGCGTCTGCGGCGCGCGGGCGGCGGCCGCCCTGGGCACGGCTGTCATCCCCGGCTGGGGCTTGAGCGCCGTGCGCGACCCGCATGCGGTGAGAAGGGCAAGCGTGCCGACGAGAACTGCCGTGCGGATCATTGTCCCGTCTCCATAGCCAGCGCGGCCTGCGCTTCCGCAATGCGGGCACGCACCTGATCCGGCGCAGTGCCGCCAAAACTCCTGCGGCTCGCGACCGAGGCGTCGACCGTCAGCACGGCATAGACGCGCTCGTCGATCCGCGGGTCGATGGCCTTCAGAGTATTAAGCGGAAGCTTGTCGAGCGAGACGCCCGCTTCTTCCGCTGCCTTCACGGCTCGCCCGGTGATGTGGTGCGCTTCACGAAATGGCACGTCGGCCTCACGCACCAACCAGTCGGCCAGGTCGGTGGCAGTGGCAAAGCCGCTTTCGGCCAAGGCGCGCATCCGGTCGGTGCGGAACCGCGTGGTCTCGACCATGCCGGCCATCGCCGTGATCGACAGGCCAAGCAGGTCATGCGCCTCGAAGAGCGGCGGCTTATCGTCCTGCATGTCCTTGGAATAAGCCAACGGAAGCCCCTTCATGGTGACGCTCAGGCTCGTCATGCAGCCCATGATGCGCCCGGCATGGCCACGCACCAGCTCGGCGGCATCGGGGTTGCGTTTCTGCGGCATGATCGAGCTGCCGGTCGAGTAGGCATCCGGCAGGCTGACGAAGCCGAAGGGCTGGCTCGCCCAGATGATGAACTCCTCCGCGAGCCGCGAAAGATGCAGGCTGCACTGAGTGGCGGCCATGAGATAATCGAGCGCGAAGTCGCGATCCGACACGCTGTCGAGGCTATTGCGGGTCGGCCCGTCGAAGCCCAGCGCCGCCGCCGTCATATGACGGTCGGTGGGGAAACCCGTGCCGGCCAATGCGGCGGCGCCCAGAGGCGAGAGGTTCATGCGGGCGCGCGCATCGGCAAAGCGCGAACGATCCCGCCCGATCATTTCGTAATAGGCCATCAGATGATGGCCGAGCGTCACCGGCTGCGCGCTCTGGAGATGCGTGAAGCCAGGCATGACGCTCGCGGCATGTTCATCGGCCCGCGCCACCAGCGCGCGCTGGAGCGCGGCAAGGCTCGCGTCCACCTCGTCCACGCAATCGCGCACGAACAGGCGGAAGTCAGTCGCGACCTGATCGTTGCGCGAGCGGGCCGTGTGCAGCCGCCCGGCGACAGCGCCGATCTTCTCAGCAAGGCGACACTCGGTCGCCATGTGAATATCCTCAAGGTCGAGGTCGCTCGGCAGATCGCCTGCTTCATACTCAGCCTGGATCGCTTCCAGCCCGCCGATAATGGCGTCCACATCCTGCATATCGAGAATGCCCTGCGCGCCCAGCATCCGGGCATGCGCGATCGATCCGGCGATGTCCTGCTTCCACAGACGCTTGTCGAAGGGGAGCGAGGCATTTATCTCGCGCATCACAGCGGCAGGCCCCTCTGCGAAACGCCCGCCCCACATGCTGTTCGCCTGAACCGAAGGAGATGTCATGCGCGCGCCGATAGTCCTGATCTTGTGTGGCGGCCTGATGCTCGCCAGCGGCGGTTGCGATAGGCGATCCGGGGAAGCGGGGCAAGGCGCCGCGCCCGCCACGAACAATGCATCCGCAACGAGCGACGAGGTCCTAAGCGACGAAGTGCCTAGCGACGAGGCGGGCAACACCGGAAACGATACGCCGACGGTGTTCAAGCCAATCGTCGACCGCAGTCATGCGGGCGAAGCAATGCCGGACAAGCCCTTCCAGACGCTTGATGGCAAACCCGCGACCCTGAAGCAGTTGGCCGGCGGCAAACCGTTGCTGGTCAACCTCTGGGCGACATGGTGCGCGCCCTGCGTGGCGGAGCTGCCGATGCTGGACAAGGTCGCCGCCACAATGGCGCAGCGCGGCGTCTCGGTCGCCGCCGTCTCACAGGATCAGGAAACCGCGGGAGTCACGCCTTTCTGGAAGGCGCGCAAGCTCGGCACGCTCAGGACGTGGCTGGACCCGGAGAATGCGCTCGGCTTCCACTACGCCACCGGCACTCTCCCCACGACTGTCCTCTATGACGGACAGGGCAAGGAGATCGTCCGGGTCGTGGGCGCGCTCGACTGGAACGAAGAAGAAGGCAAGGCGCTGCTCGCACAGGTCAAATAGCAGCACCTTTCTCCAATATTGGCTCCTGCCCCGGCTTACGTTCGATGACGTATGTCACGAGGGTCGCTTCCCGGCCATAATCGCTTCAAGAAGCGATCTTGCGGGGCGTTTATGAGCATGAGCGGCGTTCAGGTTGGCAACAGGATCATCGGTGCGGACTCCCCGGTCACCCTCGGCTGGGAGAATATTCCCAAGGTCGAAGGCGGGCCGGTCAAGCAATTCATCTTCAGCTGGTTTCAGCCGACCGTCCTCTTCGCGCTCATCGCCTTCTGGTATTACGCGCCCAATTCCATCGCCAAGGCCTCGACCGCCTTCGCCATGGGCCTCGGCTTCATGCTGTTCTTTCAGGTGCTCGAATGCCTGAACCCGCGCCATGCGAGCTGGAGCCTGACCTGGAAGGAGTTCGCGACGGACCTGTTCTTCGTGGGCATCAGCTTCACGCTGGTCCGGCTGGCGAGCCGCTACATTGGCGACGATGTCATCATCGAAGCGATCCAGCACAATTTCAATCTGGAGAAGTTCAGGTGGTTCACGGAAATGCCTCTGCTGCTGCAGGCATTCCTGATCTCGTTCATCTTCGACTTCGGCCAGTACTGGATGCATCGCGGAATGCATAACTGGTATCCGCTATGGCTAACGCATTCGGTGCATCACTACATCACGCAGCTGAACGTCAACAAAGGCGCGGTGGGCAATCCGGTCGAACTGTTCCTGATCGGCCTCGGCATAGGCGGGTTCTTCGACTTCCTCCCCAGGGCCTTCTTGCTGGCAGGGGTGCTCGGTCTGGCAGTGGGCTCGTACCAGCACATCAATGTGCGCTTCAATTCGCCCCGCTGGTGGCGGTTCCTGTTCAACACCACCGAGCATCATAGCCTGCACCATTCGCGGGACTTCGAAGCCAGCCGGAGCAACTATGCGGGCACGTGGATCATCATTGACCGCATGTTCGGCACATGCGTCGACGGTGAGGCGGAACTGCTCGGCATGGAAGAGGGGCGGCGCATGTCGATCCGCGAGCAGATGACCTATCCGTTCACAGAAGGCTGGAAGACGCTCCGGGAGAAAATGGGCAGAGGAACCGTGGCGGTTCCCGCCGAATAATCCTGCCCTGTCCCTCGCCATCATGCTCCGGCCGAAATCCCTCACTCCACACATCTCTCAAAGGGAGATACCGTGAACGCGCGTTTCCTCGACTGGATCTGGCATATCAAGGGCAGCCTCCCCATCGCGCCCGGGCAATCGAGCGATGAGGTCTTCGACCGGCTTTCTCCGCTCTTCCAGGAGATCAATACCACCCATGATCGTACGGGCGACACGCTGACGTTCAACAAGTGGGATCAGGCCGCGCAGGACAAAATGTCCGTGTTCGACGGCGGCACCCTGACGATAGAAAGCGGTGTGGGCGCGGGCGTGCTGCGCTATCATATGACCAGCAAGGCGCTGCTCTATTGCTTCCTGGCGCCGCTGCTTTTTCTGGCGATCGCTGCGGCCACCATCGGCATCGGCAAGCTCGAAAAGTCTCCCGACGAAGCCGGGAAGGCGAAGAAAGAGGAAAAGAAGGAGATGGAGGTTCGCATGAACCCGATCGACAAATTCCTCGGAGCGCCAGCGCCGGAGAAGAAGGACGACAAGGCCAAGAAGGCCAAAGAAAAGGAAGAAGAGAAGGAGAAAGGCCCCGACCCGACGCCGGCCTACGCCTTCGCCGGCATCTTCGCCGCTGTCTATCTCGTCGGCCGCATCCTGGAAGACCGGCTGATCAGGTCGCTGTTCCGAAAGACGCTGACGGCCCTCTAGCGCCAAGCATCAGCCCGGACATGCGCCGACCCGACGCATGTTCGGCTGAGCCTCAATGCCGGAAGTGGCGCATGCCCGTGAAGACCATCGCGAGGCCAGCCTCGTCCGCCGCCGCAATCACTTCGTCGTCGCGCATTGATCCGCCCGGCTGGATTACGGCGGTCGCGCCGGCTTCGACTGCCGCGAGAAGTCCGTCCGCGAAGGGGAAGAACGCGTCTGACGCGACCGCGCTGCCGACCGTGCGCGCCGAGCCCCAGCCGAAGGTTTCGGCCGCTTCCCGCGCCTTGCTCGCCGCGATCCGCGCGCTGTCCCGCCGGTTCATCTGCCCGGCACCAATGCCCGCCGTCACGCCGTCTTTTGCGTAGACAATCGCGTTGGACTTCACATGCTTGGCCACGGTCCAGGCGAAGAGGCAATCCTCCAGCTCCTGCTCGGTCGGCGCGCGCTTCGTGGCGACTTTCAGGTCGGCGCGGGTCACGCGACCATTGTCGCGCGACTGGACCAGCACGCCGCCCGCGATCGTCTTGAGCGTGAGGCCATCACGCGCCGGGTCCGGCAAATCGCCCGTGAGAATGAGGCGGAGATTCTTCTTCTTCGCGAACACCGCTTTCGCAGCGTCATCCGCGTCCGGTGCGCAGACGACCTCGGTAAAGATCTCGCTGATCGCTTCCGCAGTGGGGCCATCGAGCGGACGGTTGACCGCAATGATACCGCCAAAGGCGGACACGCTGTCACATTCGAACGCTGCCTTATAGGCCTCGACCAGCGTCTCGCCGGTCGCCACGCCGCACGGGTTGGCGTGCTTGACGATGACCACCGTCGGCGGCCCGTCGCGAAACTCCGCAATCAGCTCCAGCGCCGCGTCGGCATCGTTGAGATTATTGTAGCTGAGTTCCTTGCCCTGCACCTGCACATGGTCCGCGATGGTGCGGCCGGAGGAAAAGGCAGGGAGATACAGCGCCGCCTGCTGGTGCGGATTTTCCCCATAGCGCAGGGACTGGCCGCGCCGCAGCGGGACGGACAGCTGCGCCGGGAACGCCTCGCCCTGATCGGCAAAGGCGAACCAGCTCGCGATCATCGCGTCATACTCAGCCGTCGCGGCATAGGCCTTGCCCGCCAGATAACGGCGCAGATCATAGCTGGTCGCGCCGTCGGCGCCGTCCAGCTCCGCGATCAGTCGGTCATAATCGGCAGGATCGGTAACGATGGCGACGCTGGCATGGTTCTTCGCTGCCGAGCGGACCATCGAGGGGCCGCCAATATCGATATTCTCGATGATTTCATCCCGCTCCGCTCCGCGCGCCACGGTGGCCGCGAAGGGATAAAGATTGACGACGACGAGATCGATCGCGCCGATCTCATGCGCGGCCATCGCCGCGACATGCTCAGGGTTGTCGCGCACGGCAAGCAGGCCGCCATGCACCTTGGGGTGCAGCGTCTTGACGCGCCCGTCCATCATTTCCGGGAAGCCGGTCAGGTCCGAAATGTCGCGGACATCCAGCCCCGAGTCGCGCAGCGCCTTTGCAGTGCCGCCGGTCGAGACGATCTCGACCCCGTGGCGCGCCAGCGCCGCTGCGAGCGCGTCCAATCCGCTCTTGTCGGACACCGAGAGCAGTGCCCGCCGAACCTTCACTTGCGTCATGATTTTACCCTGTCTTGCGGCTTCAGCTCGATTTCTTGAGCAGCCATCCGATATTCGTTCCGCCGATGCCGGCCGTCGCCTGAACGACGAGTTGCTGAGCACCCTGCGGTCGTCCGTCGCCATCCACCCAGAGGCTGTCCTCCAGCGTGATCTCACCCAGCGCTACGCGGAACTGCCACATGCCGCCGCCCGCGAGGCGCAGCAGCGCACCCTGTCGATCCGCCGTCAGCGTCGGCTCGACGTCTGGTCCCAAATGAAAGCGCAGCGCCAGCGGCAGATCGCCCGACCGGCGCTTGCGACCGCTGGGCAGCAGCACGTCCTCGCCGCGCAATTCGCGTCCATCGTTCGAGAGAATGATCACCCGGCGATGCGAGAAGCCAAGCCGCCGGGCATAGCCATCATGCGCGACTTCCAGCCGACTGCCCTGCTCCGACTCCTGTCGATCGACCTCGACCTCGCTCACGCCCTTGCCGAGCGTACCGTCCGCCAGGATCGCCGTGGAATTCGTGTCATCAAGCACCAGCGCGCTGTGCGCCGCCGTGGTGCGCAGACCTTGAGCGAGGTCCGCGGAGATCGTGCCCCCGGCAAATGAGGCACCGCCGCAGCTCTGGAAAATACGTATACTGCCATCGCTCAGCTCGATCGCCGCAGTAGAGGCGCAACCCGCACCGGCGAGACGCGCGACCGGCGGCGGAGCGGCATCGACCAGTAGAACCGTCTGCCCCGCAGCAAGGCGCTGATAGCCCCAATCGCGTGCCTGACGCAGCGGCCGGGTGCGCACGCCTGTCGCGCCGACGATCGCCGCCACCCGGCCCGCGTCCACGGGCAGCCCGCCCTGCCAGCAACCGGGACTGCCATCGCCGTGAAGGATGCCGAGCAGCGCTGCGACGATCTTCTCAAGAGATTCCGGCAGGAAAGAGGGCATCTCCTCGTTGCGCACATCATAGACGGCGCGCAATGTGGCCAGCAGGTCGATCGCATCGAGCTGATCCAGCGGCGAGCGGGAGATGAGGCCGCCATCGGCATAGAAGGCGCCTTCGAGCGCGCGCTTGAGGCCCGCTTCGGCAAAGATACGGCGCGGCTCGCCTCCCGGCAGCAGCAGCCCGGCGGCAACCATGCCTGCCCAGGCAGTGACGCGCGAAAGGCCGATGGGCGCCTTGTCCGCTCCACGATCGAGATGACGCGCGGTGCGCGCGATGCAGTTCAGCACCAGCGAGCGGTAAATCTGATCGCCTGTCGAAAGAATGAACGGCGAATAGGCCGCCCACATGAGGATACGCCAGCCGGCATTGTCCACGCGCCAGGCGGGTTCGCTCGGCTTCTCGGCATGGGCGGCCAGCCAGGACCGCACCTGCTGCTCGGCAATGGGAATGGCCTGCCCGCGCGTGGCCGCCGCGCCCAGATCGCGCAGCCAGCGGAAGCTGTGAATATAATCGAGGAACTCGGCAGGCTGCTGGAGCCGGCCATAGTCGATCTCCGCAAGCGGCTGCCGCAGACCCCGGAACAGAAAATGCCCGGTGCGGATGGCGCTGCCTGCGCGCGCGTCTCCCGGGATCGGATCTTCCGGGGCGGCAAGCAGCTTGAGCGGATATTTGCCCTTGAGCCGCATCGCGTGGAGCGGCGTGCCCCATGTGAGGCGGTAGAAATAATTGGTGATGAACTCGCTGAGCGAACCGCCGCGATCGTCTGGCAGGCGGATGAGCCGCTTGCCCTGTTCGATACCGTCCTGCGCCGGGGGGTGCTCCACTTGCGCGCTCTCCGCCTTGCGGGGCTGGACGCTCATGATCCGCGCAGCCTCCGGATGTTATCCGCATAGGCCGCCGGGCCGCCGCGGAACGTCGCGGTGCCCGCGACCAGCGTGTCTGCGCCAGCGGCGATCGCACGCGGCGCCGTCTCAAAGTCTATGCCGCCGTCCACCTCCAGCGCGATGTCTCGGCCGCTCTTGTCGATCATCTTGCGGACCGATTCGATCTTGCGCAACTGGCTGTCGATAAAGCGCTGGCCACCGAAACCGGGGTTGACGCTCATGACGAGGACGAGGTCGATATCGTCGATCAGATAGTCGAGCATCTTGGCCGGCGTCGCGGGGTTGAGCGACACGCCCGCCTTCTTGCCCAGCGCCTTGATCCGCTGGACCGAGCGATGAGTGTGCGGCCCGGCTTCCGGGTGAACGGTCATGATGTCCGCGCCGGCTTCCGCGAATGCGTCCAGGAAGCCATCTACGGGCGAAATCATCAGATGGACGTCGAACGGCTTGGTGGTGTGGGGGCGGAGCGCCTTCACGACCATGGGACCGATCGTGAGATTGGGCACGAAATGCCCGTCCATCACATCGACATGCACCCAGTCGCAGCCCGCTTCGTCAATGGCGCGCACCTCTTCGCCAAGCCGAGCGAAATCGGCAGAGAGAATGGAAGGCGCAATGCGGACGGGTGGCACCATGCCGCTCCGCATAGCCGGGCGATTCGGGCGGCGCAACCGGAGGGAAGATAAAGTTGTGGATGACGAGCCCTAGTTAGAGCGTCAATCCGATTCGGAACGGGACAGGTGGGCAATAAAAAAGCCGTCCAGTCCGCCCGCATCGCTCAGCATGCCGGGCAGCAACCGCAACTGGCCTGGCGCGCATTCCTTCACGCTATTGGGCAACGCGGTGGGGTCGATCGCCACCGCCTGCATCTCCGGATGTGCGGCGAGGAAGCGCTCGATCTGCCGCTCGCCTTCATCCGGCTCCAGCGAGCAGGTCGCGTAGACCAGCCGCCCGCCTGGTCTGAGCCAGCCCGCCGCCCGGTCGAGCAATGCCGCCTGCAGCTCCGCCATCTCGGCGATATGCCGCGGCCCGGCCCGATAGAGAACGTCCGGATGGCGACGGAAAATACCCGTCGCGGAACAAGGCGCATCGAGCAGGATGGCATCGACGGGCGCTTCCGGCGCCCATTGCAGCACGTCCGCCGTGACGACCTCCGCAGTAAGGCCAGTGCGCGTGAGATTCTCCTGCAGCCGCTCCAGGCGGCGTTCGGAGGCGTCCAGTGCCGTGACCTGCCAGCCA
This sequence comes from Sphingobium sp. CR28, assembly GCF_052327305.1. Taxonomy (GTDB): domain Bacteria; phylum Pseudomonadota; class Alphaproteobacteria; order Sphingomonadales; family Sphingomonadaceae; genus Sphingobium. The sequence continues at coordinate 1,548,620 of NZ_CP182486.1, forward strand.
GCAGCAGCCAGCTGCATCGTCTTGCCGCCCGGCGCTGCACACAAATCCAGCGCATGACGCCCGGCGCCCGCGCCAAGCAGACGGCCCGGCAGCGACGCCGCGATATCCTGAACCCACCAGCTACCGTTCGAAAAGCCCTCAAGCCCGGCAATGTCTGGCGCGTCGCTCAGCCGCACATGGCCCGGCAACAGCGACGTTCCGCTAAGCCGTTCGGCCCACGCGGCGGTGTCCTCCGACGCACGCAGTGTAAGGTCAGTCGGCGCACGTGCGCTCAGAAGGGAGCGGGCGGCGGCGAGGACTTGCCCGCCCCACGCGCCCTTCCAGCGCCCAGCCACATCCTTTGGCAGATTCGGCGGATCGGGGAGCGCCCCCCCCTTGCGCAACAAGGTGCCGAGCACGCCATGCACCAGCCGACGCGGCCCGCCATCGACGAGCGGCAGCGCCGTCGCCACCACCGCATGGCCCGGCGTCCCAAGCACCAGCGCCTGCGCGAGGGACAGGCGCAGGACCATGCGCGCCTTGGCATCGCTCGCCAGCCGCTGGCGCGTCGCGCTGTCGATCAGCGCGTCAATATCGGTCATGTGGCGCAGCGTGGCCGAGACGATCGCGTGAACCAGCGCCCGGTCAGCCCGATCCTCAAGACCCGCGGCGGCATGAGCAAGCGCGGCTTCCAGCGCCTCTCCCCGGCGCAATATCGCATCAAGGAGACGCAGCGCCGCGCGCCGTGCCGCGAGGCCTGCCGGTTGAGCGGCGGTTGTGGGCTGACGCTGAGGCATGTCCGGCCTATAGGGAAGATCAGCACGAAACAGAAGGCACGAACGATGAAGACGCCAATGGGAAAGCGACCGCCGCATGTGAAGGCGCCCGCCTATCTCACCAGCAGCCCGCCGGTTCCCGCGCCGGAGTCAGCGCGCGACACGGCGCAACCTGCGCAATCCCCGGATCGCGAAGACCCCACGCGCTATGGCGACTGGACGAAGAACGGCATCGCAGTCGACTTTTGAATCTCGTTACTTAATTGCAACAATAACGCGTTTCGTCGTCTTTCTGGCACGCCCTCTGGTAAGCCAGTCTTCAGAGGCCAGTTTTCGCATGCATAGGCTGTGGAAATGACTCATAGAAACACTGAAACCGCCTCAAACAATGAGAAGGCGGACGTCGTTGATCGGGGCGCGCCACTTGCAGGTGCTCGAAAAAGGCTTGGCGATCCGCTTCTGGCGGAGGCGTCGTCGTCACGAGTGCAGCAAGGAGTTTAGTACGTGACCGATTCGACGCGATTTTCTGCTGCGGCCGGCCTCCCCACACCGGTCGAGCGCGGAACGCCGGCCGGTCTTCCCACGCCGGCCGGCGAACCGACCGAAGCTACGCTTCCCTTCGACCAACCCAAACCCGAAACGCTGCTGAGAGGAAAAGTCCTGAGCGAGAAGCCCGGACCGGCCGCCAATGATGCTGGCCGCACCACACGCACCCGCAAGACCGCACTGGGTGGAAAGACAACACCGCAAAAAGCACCGCAGAAGAAGCCTGCCGCGAAAGATCCGCGCCGTGCGATCGGCGCACTGGTTATCGCCTGGGGGATGCTTGAAGCCGCGACCATCGAAAAGCTGGTCACTATGCGCCGGTCCTTCGGGGATGTTCGCGCGGTCGGCGGCCGTTCCCGACCGACATTGCAGCGGTTGCTGGCGGAGCTGCGCGCGCTCGTGGCGATGCGCGATCGCCACGACAAGCAGATCCTGACGGTTATCGCGACGCTCGACGCCGATCTCCAGCGGCTCGCCCAGTTTCGCGGGATGGTCGTGGACGGGACGCAGCGGATCGAAGGCGAGGGCCTGATCTGCCACGATCTCAAGAATGTCGAACATCAGGTCTCGGTCGAGACGATTCTGGGTGAAACGCAGCGCATTGACGAAATCACCGCGCAGATCGCAGCGCTCTAACGAACCTTACTGCTGAGAGGGCTCCCGCCCCTACGCCCAGCATCCTTGAACAAAGCGGGTGACCTCGTCCCGCAACTCGGCATCCTCTGGCGTCAAGCCCATGAACCCGCCATGGGGCATCGCCTCGAAGACGTGCAACTCCGCGGGAACACCAACGCGTCTCAGCGCGCGGTGCATGCGGACGGTGCTGGAAAGGAAGAGATCGCGCGTGCCCGTCTGCAGGAAGGTCGCGGGCAGGCCTTTCAAATTGCCAAAGAGCGGAGAGAGATAGGGATCGCTCAGATCCGTTCCATCCGCATAAAGCTGGTTGCCGGGCATGAGCGAGCCGGGCAGCACGACGTCAATCAGCTTGTTGGTTTGAAAGCTGTCTCCGGACTCGGTCAGATCAACCTGCGGGGAAAGCAGCACAAGCCCGGCAGGTAGTGGCAGGCCTTCATCGCGCACCCTTAGCATCAGCGCAGCTGCAAGATTGCCGCCCGCCGACCGGCCGCCAACCACGATATGGTTGGGCGCATGACGCTGCAGAACATAGCGATAGGCAACCAGGCAATCGTCTAGCGCCGCCGGATAGGGATGCTCGGGCGGCGTCCGGTAATCGACGCTATAGCATAGCACCTCGTGCTGGTCGGCCTGCTGACGGGCGCCCGCCTGACAGGCCTCGCCACCGCCGAATATCAGTGCTCCTCCGTGCAGATCGATATAGGCGCAATCCGTGCGATGCGGGGCCTGAGGCGTGGCGACATGGAGCGTGGCCCCGCCGGTCTCGATGGTCTCCACGTCGGCTCGGAGGCCCGCCGAAAGCGCCTTCGCCGACGCCGCATATTGGGCATCGACTAGCCCTTTGAGGCGCATCCAGCCGTCATGATCCTCGGGCGAGGGCAAGCCGTGCAGGGCGTTCAACGGAACGCCGTTCTCCCCGACGAGCCTCTCAAGGACGGCTCGAGCTTCCAGGCTAATCGAGCTGGGGAATGGCATTGTCCGATGAGGCACCTTCACGCCCCGCACCCGGTCGTCCGCAGGTTCCACGGCTCTTACTCCCGAGACGCCGGACTCATTGTCCGCCCGGAGCTTCCTGCGGCGGTCGTGGGCGCTCCGGCGCGGGCTTGCGCTGTTCGCGCCCGAGTACCTGATCGATCCAGCGCTGGTCGATGCGCTGGGGCGCCTCACCTTCCGCCGGCGGAGCGCTGCCGGGCGTCACGGGTTGCGCCGCGCTGTCCTCAGGCTCTCCGCCATCCGGCTGGATCGGCATGCCATCGGCGTCCACCTGCATGCCGGCATCGTCCGGCTGGCCATAGGCTTCGTCGTCGGGCTCCAGTTGCCATTCGGGCAATGTCACTTCCGTCTCGAACTGCTCGACCGGGCGATCCGCCACGGCGACCTTCATATATTGGGCGAAGGCGCGCGCCGGTGCGCGGCCACCCTGAAGCACGCCGACCGGACGATTGTCATCGCGCCCCATCCAGACGCCCGTGGTGAGCCCGCTGGAAAAGCCAATGAACCAGCCATCCTTGTTGCTGCTCGTCGTGCCGGTCTTGCCGGCGACCGGCCGGCCGATCTGCGCAGCGCGACCCGTGCCGGTGTTGACGGCCGTCTGCATGAGATCCGTCATGCCGGCGGCGACCCAAGGCGCCACGAGCACCCGGCTGGTATCGTCCTGATGCTCGTAGAGCGTCTCGCCGTCCGCCGTCGCCACCTTGGTGATGCCATAAGGCGTAACGGCGATGCCCTTTCGCGCGACGCTGGCAAAGGCGCGCGTCATGTCGATCAGCCGCACTTCCGACGTGCCGAGCACCATGGAGGGATGCGTGTTGATCGTGGTCGAGATGCCGAAGCGCCGCGCCATGTCCGCCACGCTGCCGAAGCCCACTTCCATGCCAAGCTTCGCTGCCACGGTGTTGATGGAATAGGCGAAGGCCGTGCGAATATCGATGTCACCGGCAAAACGCCCGTTGCTGTTGCGCGGACTCCAGCCGTTGATCGTCACCGGGCTGTCTTTCACAGCGGTGTCGGGCGTGTAGCCTGCCTCAAGCGCGGTCAGATAGACGAAGAGCTTGAACGCGGAGCCGGGCTGGCGCTCGGCGGTGACGGCGCGGTTATAGTTGGAGCTGATATAGTCGAGGCCGCCGACCATCGCGCGAACCGCTCCATCACGATCAAGACTAACAAGCGCGCCCTGCACGCCCTGAGGCGCATTGGCGCGGATCGCGGCCGTCGCGGTGCGCTGAAGCTTCAGATCGAGCGTGGTGTACACGTCGAGCGGCGCCTGCTCTTCGTCAATCAGCGTGTCGAGCTGCGGCATCACCCAGTCCGTGAAATAGCGGACGCTGTCCTGCGGCTTCTCGGGCGCCATCCGGACGTCCTCCAGCCGGACGGACGCGCGCTCGGCCCGGCTGATGTCGCCATTCTCCTCCATCACGTCCAGCACCACACCCGCCCGGCCCACGGTCGCCTCGGCATCGGCTGTCGGCGAATAGCGCGACGGTGCCTTGACGAGCCCGGCGATCACCGCAGCCTCGCCCAGGCTGAGATTGGTGGCGGGGTGGCCGAAGAACTTGCGGCTCGCGGCGTCCACGCCATAAGCGCCGCCGCCGAAATAGACCTTGTTGAGATACAGCTCCAGGATCTGGCGCTTGGAGAATTTCCGCTCAAGCGCGAGCGCGAGGATCATCTCCTTCAGCTTGCGGCCGAAGGAGTAGCTGTTGTTCAGAAAGATGTTGCGCGCCACCTGCTGCGTGATGGTCGAGGCGCCCTGCAGGCGGCGACCTTCACCCCGGCGCACATAAGCGACCCATCCCGCGCGGACGAGACCAATGGGGTCGACGCCCGGATGCATGTAAAAGCGCTTGTCCTCCACCGAGACCATTGCCTTCGCCATGGTGTCGGGCAGCTCATCATAGGAGAGCCAGCGCCCGTAGCTTGGCCCGAGCGACACGATGACCGAGCCGTCGGCCGCGTGAACACGGATCATCTGCCCGTTAGGCGAGCTCTTGAGCGATTCGAAGCTGGGCAGCGACTGCATCGCGATCACCACCGCGATCACAACGGCGATGAGGCCGGCAATCGCCGTGCCAAGGCCGATCTTGAGGGCCAGCAGCGTCCATCGCCGCGCCGGGCTTACCGAAGCTTTCCTTGCCATGCCTGCCTGTCATCGCCTCCGCGCGCGCACTGAACGACGCTACAAGCGCGCCGACGCTTTACAAGCGCTGAATGGGGGCGCCCGAACCGGGGCTGACTATTCGCTCTTCGGCTCGAAATCCAGCGCCGCGCTGTTCATGCAGTAGCGCAGACCCGTTGGGCCGGGGCCATCGGGGAAAACATGGCCCAGATGTCCCTCGCAGCGTGCGCAGCGCACCTCGACCCGGCGCATGCCGTGCGTAGTGTCGGTATGTTCGTCGACCGCGCCTTCATCCACCGGCGCAGTGAAGCTCGGCCAACCGGAGCCGCTGTCATATTTATCGCTGGACGTGAAGAGCGGCGCGCCGCACCCCGCGCAATGATAGAGGCCGGCCTCCTTCATGGCGTTGTACTTGCCCGTGAAGGCGCGCTCCGTACCTGCTTCGCGCAGCACATGATATTGCTCGGGAGTCAGCGCCTCGCGCCACTCGGCGTCGGTCTTGGGTGTCTTTTCCATGCGCAGAATATGGGATGGCGCGGCGGCCGGGGCAAGGTCGCGAAGAGACTGCGACCCGATCCCTGCCCCCGCCGTCATCCCGGACCTGATCCGGGATCCCGCTTCTTTATTTTCACGTTGAAAAGAAAGCTGGACCCCGGGTCAAGTCCGGGGTGACGGTGTTCTGTGGCCGCAATGTCGTCGTATCCCGACAGTCCGCTTTTAGTCCACGCCGCCCTATCTCTGCCACGGGTAAGCCCATGAGTCGCACGGCCCAGCACCGCCGGGTGCTATAGTTGATCGGGCTGTCGCTCCACCGCCCGAGGCTATGCCGCGCCTGATCGAGCGTGAGCAATAAGCCGCCAGCCTTGCGGCCAGCGGCTTTCGCTAAGTATTGGCCTCAGGCGAACGAGATGGCGGCTTTGCGACGGCGCAGCGCGCTGCCCACGAAACCGAAGCCCGCGATCATCATTGCCCAACTGGCCGGCTCCGGCACGGCTCCGGTGGGGGTCAGCGATGCCTTCAATGTGAAATCGTCGATCGCCAGCCCGTCGTTGGTCGAGACATCGAACAGCGTATCGCCAATCAAGTGTGGCGTGCTGATGTAGTCGAGCGACCAGCGCAGGCCGAACGTTCCACCGTCCGCAATTGCAAGTCCACCGATCACGCCGTTCAACTGCTCGCTGAAGGCAGCGCTATTGCCATTGACGAAAGTGGCCTTGAGGCGCTCGAGCGTGGTCGTCCCCTGCTGGGTCGTGCTGGGGGCAAGGAAATCGAGCGCCGAGAAGGATGTCCAGGTTCCGCTCGTCAGCGAGGTCGCGTCGAGCGAATATTGGAAGTTCAGCGTCGCGCGGCTGAAGCCGTCGACCCATTGCTCACCCTTATAGCCGATCGTGAGGCTGTCGATCACGCCGCCCATATCGTTGGTGAAGATCGCTCCGATATAGGCGAGCGGAAGCTCTGCCGAGGCCCGGATGCCAAGTGCGCGATCGCTGGAATTCTGACCATAGCTGACTGCGCCGATCGCGCTACTCTGCCCCGTGCTGGAGCCGGCATAATAATGGCCATTGGCATTCTGGTTGGACGACGCCGCGCCGGTGCCGACCTCGTGAATCTGCCAACCTGTCGGCAGTGTGCGATCGACCTGTCCGCCCGTCGATGCCAGGCTGTTGAAGTTCTGCGAATAGCCACCCGTCGTGAGTGACTGCGGAGTGACCGTCGGAGGGCTGGTGCCATTCGCCTGCGCACCGGTTGCCGAAAGCGCAATGATTGCTCCCGTGAGCGCTAGAATCCCTTTTTTCATGCCTTATTGCCTCTCTTTTTGAGCCACAAAGCGGGGTTGGTCCGCTCTTCCACTGACTACTGAGGGGCGGCTAGTAAGCGCATGTGATGGAACGGAGACTCTATAGTTACCGAAATGTTAACTGCGACAAGGCGTTGAGATATCGATCAGTTTCACGCGTCCAGCGCCCCAAAACGGGACGGGAAACTATAATCTGGCGTGTTCCCACACCGACTATCGCTGCCGCGCCGCAAGCTGGCACACGCCGATCAGCGCCTGCGCCATCACGGCCTCGGCGACCGCCCGGTCGGTGCGGCTCGCGCGCTCCGCCTCGGCCAGCCGATGGATGGCGCGGCCCAGCGCGGCCGGGCTCCAGTTGACCGGGCCATCATTGCGTCGGCCCAGACCATGCCGCGCCTGATCGAGAGAAACGGCCTGCATGAGCGTCAGCCGCACAAGGCCGGCAAGCGACGCGCCACCCTCCCGCGCGCGGGCGATCTCGTGAGAGGCGGCATCCGCGCGACCGGAGAGAATCACGGCGGCGGATTTGTAGAGCGCATCCTCGCCGCCTTCCGCCGCCAGAGCATCCATTGCATCGGCCGTCACCGTCGCGGGTGTCTGAGGAGACGCATCCAGATAGAGCGCCAGCTTGTCGATCTCGCTCAGCAGCAGCCCGCGCTCGCCATGGCACAAGGCGACCAGCCGACGAGCGAGCTCCGCCGGAAGCGAGAGTCCCTGTTCGCGCGCATGATCGACAGCGATCTGCTCGGCGTTGCGGCCGACCGCGGGCACGCTCTCGATGGCGAGCGCGCGGGCATGCCCCTCGCACAGGGTCAGCAGCTTGCTATTCTTCGCGAGCTTGGCCGCGACGACCACGGCGAGATCGCCGTCCGCTTCCGCACCCAGCAGCCTTTCGACAGCGGCAAGCGCGGGATCGCCCGCGCCCCGCACGCGGATCCACCGTTTGCCGCCGAACATGCCGATGCTCGCGCTCTCGCCCAGCAGCAGCGCGGGATCGTCATTGAGCGCCCCAGCCTCGATGTCGATCCGCTCGGCGTCCGGCCCCATGACGCGAGCGATCTCGCCGCACAGCGCATCGCTGCCGGCAGCATCAGCGCCGTGCAGCAGGATCAGCCGGATCGCGGGATCAAGCCTGACCAGCGCCTTTCGGGCTGCGGCTTCACCTGAAACCTTCACAAGGCGTCGTCAGTCGCTATCCGCGCGATGACCCGGTCCGCGACGATCAGCGCCAAACGCTCAAGCGCGGCATCCTCCGCGGCGACGGTCGCATATTCGCTGCTCACCACGTCGATGCCGGCGTCCCATCCGGTCGTCTCTTCCAGCACGACCTTGTCGGACGCGGTATCGACCAGACTGTAGCGGGCACGCAGCGCGCGCCGCTCACGCGTCACCGTCTCGTCCGGGCGGACACCCAGACCCTGAATGCGATCGTCGAGCGTCACATCGAGCCGGTAGCGCGCTTCGCCCTGCCCCATGGCCGAGAGCCGGTCGTTGAGCGCATTGCGCATCAGCCAGCCTGCCTTGCCCTCAATGGGCGAGACCCGCACGCCGGCGAGCTTCTGCGCCGCCGCGCCGGACATGCCGCCGCTGTAAAGCGGCCGCAGCCCGCATGCCGAGAGACCGGGGAGCGCCGCGAGGCAGAGAAGGGCAGCGGCAAGATGACGCATCACACCACCAGATTGACCAGACGGTCCGGGACCACAATCACTTTCTTCGGCGTCGCGCCATCCAGTTGCCGGGCGACATTGGGCGCGGCGAGCGCGAGAGCCTCCAGCGTCGCCTTGTCCGTGCCCTTGGGAACGGTCAGCGTATCGCGCAGCTTGCCCTGCACCTGCACGGCAATCGTCACTTCATCGTCGACGAGCAGGGCTGGGTCGACCGCCGGCCACATCGCATCGGCGATCAGGCCGTCATTGCCCATTTCGGCCCATGCTTCCTCGGCCAGATGCGGCGTCATCGGTGCGACGAGGAGAGCGAGCGTGCGGATCGCGGTGGCGCGACTTGCCGAAGGGCTCGCCTTCTCGATCGCGTTGGCCAGCTCATAGATCTTCGCCACGGCCTTGTTGAAAGCCAGCGCCTCGATATCCTTGGCGATACCGGCGATGCTCTGATGCAGCTTCCGATCGAGCGCCGCGTCGCTGCCGCTCGCGCCCGTATCGGTCACGGCACCGAACAGACGATAAAGCCGGTTCACGAAGCGCCAGGCACCCTCGATGCCGCTTTCCGTCCAGGGCAGGTCACGCTCGGGCGGCGAGTCGGAGAGCATGAACCAGCGCACCGCATCCGCGCCATAGCGCTCGATGATCTCGTCCGGGTCCACGACGTTCTTCTTCGACTTGGACATCTTCTCGACACGGCCCGCCGTCACCGGCACGCCGCTCTCGATATGGAACCAGTCGTCGCCGGATTTGCGGACTTCCTGTGGGGAGAGCCAGCTTCCGTCGCCCGCTTTGTAGGTTTCGTGCGTCACCATGCCCTGGGTGAAGAGGCCGGTGAACGGCTCCTTCACGGAGAGCTTGCCGATCCGCTCCAGCGCGCGCGTCCAGAAGCGGGCGTAGAGCAGGTGGAGAATCGCATGCTCCACCCCGCCGATATACTGGCCGACCGGCAACCAGCTTTCGGCCTCTTCGCGGTCGAACGGCTTGTCGCCCGGCTGGCTGGCGAAGCGAATGAAGTACCAGCTCGAATCGACGAAGGTATCGAGCGTGTCGGTTTCGCGCCGCGCCGGCTTGCCGCAGGAGGGGCAGTCGACATGCTTCCATGTCGCGTGGCGATCGAGCGGATTGCCCGGAATGTCGAAGCTCACATCCTCGGGCAGGACCACGGGAAGCTGATCCTTGGGGACCGGCACCGCGCCACAGCTCTCGCAATGGATGATCGGGATCGGCGTGCCCCAGTAGCGCTGACGCGAGACGCCCCAGTCGCGCAGCCGCCACACGGTCGTGCCGGTGCCCCAGCTCTCCGCCTCGGCCCGGCGGATCACTTCGGCCTTGGCCGCCTCGACCGCCATACCATCCAGGAAACGTGAGTTTACGAGCTTGCCCGGCCCGACATAGGCCTCATCGTGGATCGGCTTGGTCTCGTCGCCCTCTGCCGCGACGACTCGCTCGACCGGCAGCATATATTTGCGCGCGAAGTCGAGATCGCGCTGGTCGTGCGCGGGCACGCCCATCACGGCGCCGGTGCCATAATCCATCAGCACGAAGTTGGCGATGAACACTGGCAGTTTCCACGCCGGATCGAACGGATGCACCACTTCGTAGCCGGTGTCGAAGCCGAGCTTTTCCGCCGTTTCGAGCTCCGCCGCAGTCGTCCCGCCTGCCTTGCAGCGCGCGATGAAGGCGGCGGCATCGGGGTTGGTTGCGGCCAGATCCTGCGCGATCGGGTGATCCGCCGCGATCGCGACGAAGCTCGCGCCGAAGATCGTGTCCGGCCGGGTCGAGAACACCGCAATGGGTGTGGTCAGGTCGCCTACCGGCGCAAAGCTGAACTGCAGACCCTGCGACTTGCCGATCCAGTTCTCCTGCATCAGCCGCACCTTCTCGGGCCACTGCTCCAGCGTGCCGAGACCGTCGAGCAAATCATCGGCGAAATCGGTAATCCGCAGGAACCACTGGCTGAGCTTCTTCTTCTCGACCAATGCGCCCGATCGCCAGCCGCGCCCGTCGATCACCTGCTCGTTGGCAAGCACGGTCATATCGACCGGGTCCCAGTTGACCGCGCTTTCCTTTCGATAGACGAGGCCCGCCGCGAACAGATCGAGAAAGAGCGCCTGCTCCTGCCCGTAATAGTCCGGCTCGCAAGTGGCGAGTTCCCGGCTCCAGTCGAGCGCGAAGCCAAGCTTCTTCAACTGCGCGCGCATGGAAGCGATGTTCTCGCGCGTCCAGGTGCCCGGATGGACCTTCTTCTCCATCGCCGCATTTTCGGCCGGCATGCCAAAGGCGTCCCAGCCCATCGGGTGGAGCACATCCATGCCCTGCATCCGCCGATAGCGAGCGAGCACGTCGCCCATGGAATAGTTGCGCACATGGCCAATGTGGATGCGCCCGGAGGGATAGGGAAACATCTCCAGCACATAGCTTTTCGGCGCGCCGGGCCGCGTGCCAGCCTTAAAGCTCTGCCGCTCGTCCCACGCCGCCTGCCAACGGGCGTCGGCCGCCATGGGATTGAAACGCCTGTCGTTCATTCAGCAATCATCCGTCATCGCGGCGCGCCCCACGGGCACAGTCCGCATCGCTCACATCAACCCTGGCCGTTAACGGCCATGCGCCGCAGATCGCGTGCGCGGGTCAGGATGATCTCCTCGAGCTTCTGCGTCGTGGCCGCCTGCACCGGCGCCTCGATCCACTGGCCGCCCTGATTGGTCTGACGGCTTGCCGCGACCCGCAGCGCATCGGCGCGCAGATCCTGATCGAGAATTGAGACGGTCAGCTTCATGCGCTCGCCGGGCGACTTGGGGTTGATGTACCAGTCGGTCACGATCACGCCGCCGTTCGAATCGGTCTGCAGCAGCGGCATGAACGAAATGGTCTCAAGCGTTGCCCGCCACAAATAGCTGTTCACGCCGATCGTCGTGACCTTCGACGCGGCGAGATCGGCCTTGGGGCGCGCCTTGCCCCCGCCGCATGCCGCAAGCAGACCGAGCGCGACGACGGGCGCCAGACGGAGCGAAGCACGAATTGCAGCGGAAAAGGACATGAAAGGCTCTCGTTTCTGTGCGCTCTGGCGGAAAATCGAATGCAGCGTTCTATAGTGCAGGGCGCGCCGCACACAAGCCGCAGCGTGCACGCCAGCCCTTGTCGGCACCCCTTAAGCGGCCCATGACGCCTTCATCCGGCCCGGCATCCTTTCACGGGGATGAACAAGCTGTGGACATTTGGCCACAAGGCCAATGATTCTATGCCGGCGCGTAGCGTAAATTCGAAAACAGGTGTTATAAGATCACGAAGGCCGGAGTCGGCCATAATTGAGGAGTGACAAGCGTGCTTGGCGGGGTGGGGCGTATCGGATGGATGGCAGCGGGCCTCGCAGCCTGCGGTCTCGCCTTGTCGCCTGCTGTCAGCGCCGTTCGCTCCGCGCTCGATCCGGCCGGTTTCAGCAAGGTTTCGCTGAAGGCGCTCGGCAGCATCGGCTCCTTTACTCCTGTCATGTCCGACGAGCGACTCGCCAGCGCCTATGCACAGGCGGCCGCCAGCGCGCGCAGCCATGGCTTCAAATTCACGCCGACCAGCGGTCTCACCAGCGGCGAACGGTCGATCACGATCCTCGTTCGTGCACCCGAGGGGCGGATGCGCACTCCGGCTACCCCGCTTCCCAATCTGGGCGTTTCGCCGGTCTCCTATAATCTCGGTGTGACGCGTGGCCTGCAGCGGTTCACGACACCTGACGCGGTCGGCTCACGCGAGCTCGATCCGGTGGTAACCGATCTGGCCGTGCCGGAAGTCCGGTCCTTCTCGATCGAACGCAAGCCAAAGCGCTTCTCGACCAATATGCAGGTTGCTGCTCGCTCGCTGACTGGCACTGCCCCGCAGACGCTTGCGGGCGAAAAGAGCTACGCAGTCGACCTGGCAAGCAGCTACTCCGTGACTCGCAACCTCGATGTCCGCGCGGGTGTGCGCTTCAACGGGCCGAATAATCGCCTCGGTCCGATCACGGACGAGGCGCAGGACAGCCAAGCCGTTTACGTCGGAACTGCCTTCAAGTTCTGATAACTACGGTCTTTCCGGCCCTTTGACCGGACGGCGGCTCTCTCATTTAAAGAAAAGCATATATCGGCCGGTGATGCCGACACTGTTCAGCGCCGGCTGACCAGTCCGTCGATTGCGCCGAATCCTGATGCTCCAAGACGCCGGATCAGCGCCGCATGGCGGGGCGAGACACCGCCAAGCGCCATGACGGGCACGCGCGAACGCCGGGCAATGGCCGCGAATCGGTAGACGCCCAGCCGCTTTACTCCCGGATGGGACCGAGTCGCGAACAGGGGCGACACGAACACAAGATCTGCTCCCGCCCGCTGCGCTGCCCGCAATTCCGCCAGATCATGAGCGGACGCGCTGTGCAGAAGGCCGCGCGAACGCCCGCTCTTTTCTCCCCGAGATCTTGCAAGACCATGCCATCCGTCGGCGCCCCATCGCGCGGCGCGGCCGGGCTTCCCGGCGAGCAGGACCAGAAGGCGCCTCCCCCTGCCCGCGGCCCGAATCTGCACCAGCAGCACGCGCCGCTTGCGGCCGGGCCAGCTATGGTGCCGCAGGATGACGCCTGCGCCGAAGGGCAAGCGCCGCACGGCCCGCAGCAGATCGGCCTCCTTCACGCGCTCATCCGTCATCAGCCATATGCCGGGCACGGCAGAACGGGATTTGGCGTGGCGGCTTGGCATCGCTCTGCGTATAGGCGGCCGCGATGACCAGCGAAACCATCCATGACGCCCGGCTCGACGCAGTCCGCAGCCAGATCGCCCACGCCGCGCGCATCGCCGGACGGCAGCCCGAAGACATCATGCTCGTCGCGGTCTCCAAGACGCGCGATGCCGACGAGATCGCGCCGCTCATCGCCGCGGGCCAAAGGTTGTTCGGAGAAAATCGCGTGCAGGAAGCGCAGGCGAAATGGCCCGCTCTCAAGGCAGCGACGCCGGACCTCTCGCTTCATCTCGTGGGGCAGCTTCAGTCGAACAAGGCGGAGGACGCAGTCGCCCTGTTCGACGCGATTCACTCGGTTGATCGGCCTTCGCTGGTCGCCGCGCTCGCCAAGGCCATGGATTCGCAAGGCCGGCGGCCGGACTGCTTCATTCAGGTCAATATCGGCGATGAGCCGCAAAAGGGCGGCTGCCCGATCACGGATTTGCCTGCCCTGCTTGCACAGGCGCAGGCCGCGGGTCTCCCCATTATCGGGCTGATGGCCGTCCCCCCAGCCGATACCGAGGCCGCACCCTATTTCGCGCTGCTCGCCAAGCTCGCCCGACGCCACGGGCTCGCGGGCCTCTCCATGGGAATGAGCGACGATCTGGAGACGGCGATCATGCTGGGCGCCACGCATGTGCGGGTCGGCACCGCATTGTTCGGCGCAAGGAACGGATGACCGCGCATCTCATGCTGCCCTTTCCCAAGGCCATCATCTTCGATTTCGACGGCGTCATCGGCGACAGTGAACTGCTCTCCGCCCGTGCATTCAGCGAGGCGCTAACCGGAGCGGGCTGCCCGACGAGCCAGGAGGAGGCCATTGCGCGCTACACCGGCCTTTCCCGGCCGGACACGCTAGCGGCCATCGCATCCCATTGGGGAGAACGCTGCCCCGCTGATCTCGACCGGCTGCTTTCCGACACGGCGGACCGACACTTCGCGGCGGGCGTGCCCGCGATCGAGGGCGCAATCCCCTTCATTACGCGGACAGTCGCGCATCTGCCCAAGGCGATCGGATCGTCGAGTACGCTCGCCTATCTCGATACGCATGTCGACGCGCTTGGCCTGCGCCCGTCTTTCGGCCGTCATGTCTATAGCGGCCGGGAGCATGTGACGCGCGGCAAGCCGCACCCGGACATCTATCTCCATGCCGCCGCGCAGCTTGGGACTCCTGCCGGCGAGGTGCTCATCATCGAGGATTCGCCTGTCGGCGCGCGAGCGGCCGTCGCGGCGGGTGCCCGTGTCATCGGTCTCGCTGCCGCCGGGCATTGCACGCCGGACATGACCGACGCGCTACGCGCCGTAGGCGTGGAGACCGTGGCGGAGAGCTATGACGCGCTCATCCGCCACCTTGGCCTCTGATCCGCCCTTTAGAAGCGTCCGCGCAGCGTCACGCCATAGGTGCGCGGCTCCGCCAGATAAGCGGAGAAGAGCTGGTTCGACATGGTCCCGAACCGGCCGAGTTGCGCGATCGATTGAGTATTCGGGCTTGAGCTCTGCAACGGGCTGTTGAAGCCGACCTGAGTATATTTCTCGTTGAAGATGTTCTGGCCCCAGAGCTCGATTGCCCAGCGCTGGCCCGGCCCGCGCAGGCCGATACGAGCGTTGGTCACCATGAAACCGTCCTGTTCCTTCTCGGGATAGAGATCGGAACCGGTGTTCAGGTCGCTCGTCATGCGCGTGTCGACGTAGAAGAGGGCCGACAGCCCGCTGGAACCGATATCGGGCGTCCAGGAGGCGCTCGCCGTCGTCACCAGTTGCGGCGCGTTGCTGTTGTCATTGCCCGGCAGCAGGAACAACGCCGGATCGAGCGGAACGGCGCCATTCTCCGAGCCGACCAGACGGTTGGCGAAGCGTGCCCGCGCATAGGTCATGCCGCCGTTGACGCGGAAATTGCGCACGGGGCTGACGTTGAACTCGAGCTCCACGCCTTGGCTGACGAGGCCGGGCTTGGTGTCGGTGCACGTCCCGTTAGCTGCAACCGCGCTGCTGCAGCCATTGATGTTCTGAACGACGAAGCTCGTACCGTTGAAAGTGTTGAGCTGAAAGTTCGAAAACTCCTGCCGGAATGCGGCGAGATTGAAGCCCCAATGACGCTGGTTGAGCTTGAAGCCGATCTCGAACGCGTCGACCGTTTCCGCGCCGAAGCGCAGCGTCGCGGCATCGGCATTTGTGCGCGGCGAGAAATAGGGGACTGGTGACACGCCCGAGGCGAGACCAGCCGCCGGTATGCCCGTGCCGCCCAACTCGAACCGGTCGAGATTATAGCCGCCCGCCTTATAGCCACGCGAATAGCTGCCGTAGAGCAGCGTATCGTCGGTCGGCTTGTAGGAAAGCACAGCGGTGCCGGAGAACTCGCCCTGGCTGAAGTCGTCACGCAGGTTGAGCGCGTTAAGCGCCGGACTTGCATTGCCCAGGCACCCCAGCGTCAGGATGCCCTGCGCTAGCGTTGCGGCGGAACCCAGCTGAGGATTGACGGCGATGCCGGGCAGACCAGCGAGCCCTCCCGCCTGCAAGGCGGCGCATGTCGCGTTGTTGTTGTTAAGCGCGGCGCGGAAATCCTTGCTCTCATGCGTGTAACGCAGGCCCAGCGTCAGGTCGAGGCGGTTGGTCAGATGCACGATATTGTGCGTGAACAGCGCCCAGTTCTCGCTCTTCTGGAAATAGCGGCTGTTCGTGTCTCCCGCGCCCGTCGGGATCGCGGTGAGCGCCCGCAGGCCATTGCCAAGCCCCGTCGAGATCGCGCCGGCCTGTCCGGCCGCGGCAGTGGGGGAAAGACCCGCGTTGATGAGCGCCGCCGTAAGGCCCGCGTTGAGCGTGGTCTGCGTGCCGGCGATCAGCGTGGGCGTGACTGCAGGATTGCCGCACGCCTGGGCCTGAGCCGCCGTCAGATTGGCCGTCGGACTGGCACCCGCCATCAAGCGACAAGCCGCGAACCGGCCATAATCGGCGCCGAAGCGGATATTGTCGCGCAGCGTCAGCTTCTCGTGCGCGTAATAGCCGCCGATCAGCCAGTCGAGCTTGTCCTCAAAGGCCGAGCCCTGCAGGCGAAGCTCCTGGGTGAAGGTACGGAACTGCCGGTAGGTGTTCGGATCGCGATAGAGAAGGTCGGCAGTATTATAGTCATAATCGCCGGAATCGGAGGACTTATAGTCGCGATAGGCAGTGATCGAGGTCAGCTTCGCGCCGCCGAAATCATAGTTGAGCTCGCCCGATACACCCCAGTCATCAAGATTGCTGATATAATCGCGGCCCTGCGTGTAGGAGACATTCCGCTGATAGGGATCCTGCGCATAGGGGCTCGCGCCATTGGGAAAGCGCCCGCCGAGCCCCTGAAGGATCGAAACGATCCGGTTCGTGGGGTTGGTCGTGTAGTTGCTCGGGCTGGTGCCGGCTTCTTCGCCCGTGCTGATATAGACAGCGGCGCAGCAGCTCTCGCGACGGCGGGTATAGTCGCCGATCAGTCGGAAGGAGACCGCGTCGGTCGGTTCGAAAAGCAACTGTCCCCGCACGAACCAGCGATTGCGATCGTTGACGTCGCCGGTCTTATTACCGCTCGCGTCCACGACATTCAGGAAGCCGTCGCGCCGGGAATAGACAGCGTCGATACTGGCCGCGAGAGTATCGGTGATGGGACCGGTGATACGGCCCGCCGCGCGCCAGAAATCGTAATTTCCGTAAGTAAGCTCGCCACTGGCATGAAGCTGGAACTCGGGCGCCTTGCTCACGATGTTCAGAAGGCCAGCGGAGGCGTTGCGGCCGAAGAGCGTGCCCTGCGGACCACGTAGCACCTCGACTCGTTCGATCTCACCCAGCTCGTTGAGGCCAGCGCCGGTGCGCGAGCGATAGACGCCGTCGATGAAGACCGCCACGGAGCTCTCAAGCCCCGGATTGTCACCCACAGTGCCGACGCCGCGAATGCGGGCCGCGCCGTTCGCTTCCGACCCCGTCGACGAAACGAGCAGCGACGGCGCAAGCTGGTTGAGCTGGCGAATGTCATTGGCACCGCTGTTCTGCAGGGACTGAGCCGTGACCGCCGATACCGCAATCGGCACATCCGAAAGCGGACTGGCGCGACGGGTCGCCGTGACGATAATCTCGCCCGCGCTCACATCGTCAGTTTCTTGGGCTGCCTGGTCGGGCGCACCCTCCTGGGCATGTAGTGGCATGGCAATGAAGGCGCCTGCCATGGCAAGCAGGCTGGCGGTGGTGTTGCAACGCGGACGACGCATGGGCATGTCCTCTCCTGGGCGTTTTTCAGGACGGCTTTTGCCGTTCCCCCGGCATACATAAGCCATGCCGATTCTCACTGGCAATCTCCATATTAGCACGAGCCGCCCGATACTGTTGCCGATCTGCAACAGCCTTATTGCCGGACGCTACGGCCGGCAGGCAGCGCAAAACGCAGGAGGCGCCCTTCAATCGGCATGAGGATTTGCGCCCCATTGGTAAATAAACCGGTAATGACCGGATGCCGGGCATCCAGTCCCCCTGTAAAAGCACCAAAGGCAGGAAGAATCAGGCGATTGCCGCCCAGCACGAAGCACCGGCGGGAAATGGACCGCCCGCGCAGCCTCACGCGCCATTTGGGATGGAAATGGCCGGAGATTTCCGGCGCGGTTTCGGCGCGGCCCGCTTCGTGGCGCAGGAGGATGCCGTCGAGCCGCACTTCGCTCGCCACTTCTCCCACCGCGAGGGATCGCGGCACTGTGTCATGATTGCCCACGATCCACGTCCAAGACCGCCCGCGCATCAACTGCTCGAGCTGGGCGCGCGCGGATGCGTCGAGCCGCGCGGGGCCATCCTCATCGTGAAAGCTGTCGCCAAGGCACCAGATTTCCGTTGGATCCGTGAGGCGCACCAGCCGGTCCACGGCAGCGAGCGTCGCGTCGCTGTCATAGGGGGGAAGCATCTGCCCTCTCCGTGCGAACCAGCTGGCTTTCTCCAGATGCAGGTCCGCCAGGAGAAGCGCGCGGCGCGCCGGCCAGTAAAGTCCGCCGTCGGGCAGAGGCACGAAGACATGGCCGTGGAAGGAAAATTCAGCGGGACACTCCATGGCTTGGCCTATGGCGATGTGTACGCGCCCTTTCAACAAGGTGCGTTTTCGGCATAGAGGCGCCGCATGACGGCAACCGCCACAATCCAGTCCCCGCGAGTCGCAATCGCGGCCTTTTATCGCTTCGTCGCCATCGCCGATCCAGGCGCACTCGCCGGCGAGATCCGCGCAATCGGCAGTGAGGGAACGGTCAAAGGCACGATCATCGTGGCCTATGAAGGTTTCAACGGCACGATCGCGGGCGATCCCGCCGCAGTCGAGGCCGTGCTCGATCGCCTGCGGGCAGTACCCAATGCGGGCGATTTTCGCGTAACGCGCCACCAGTCAGGCGCCGTTCCCTTCCTGAGATGGAAAGTGAAAGTGAAGCGCGAGATCGTCACCATGGGCCATGGCGATCTCGACCCGGCGCGCAATGCGGGCAAGCATGTCGCACCTGCTGACTGGAACGCCCTGATCGCCCAGGACGACGTCGTCCTCATTGACACGCGCAATGCCTATGAAGTGGGCATCGGCAGCTTCGAGAACGCGCTCGACCCCGGTACGCGCGCATTCGGTGAGTTTCCCGCCTGGTTCGACGCGCAGGCGGAACAGTGGCAGGCGGAAGGGCGCACGCCGCGCATTGCCATGTTCTGCACCGGCGGCATTCGCTGCGAGAAGTCCACCGCTTACGCCCGCTCCCGGGGCTTCGAGGAGGTCTATCATCTCAAGGGCGGCATCCTCGCCTATCTTGACGAGGTGCCCAAGGCGGACAGCCGCTGGAAAGGCAATTGCTTCATCTTCGACGAGCGCGTGTCCCTCGACCATTCGCTGGATGCGGCGACCGTGCCGCTTTGCCCGACATGCGGGCAGCCCGCGTCAGCCGCCGCCGGAGCGTGCGCGGACCACCGCTCAGCGGCTGGCGAGTCGCCCGCGGCCTAAAGCGCCCTCGCTGCGCGGAATCACGAAGTTCACCTCGCGCCGGCCGAAGTCGATCGCGATGCGATCGAACATGCGCAGCATCTCCATGCCCAGGAGCATGGCGGGGCGCTTGCCAAGGCCAAGCTCGATGAACGGGGCGGCGTCCACAAAGACCATCGGCACGTTGCTGAGTGTGACGGAGCCCACAGTGATCCGCTTGACGACGCTATATTGCGCGACGATCGTCTCGCCAGTGACGCTGGTCAGCTCCACGGGTGACGGGGGAATAACGAGGCGGCTGGCCTTCATCTTCGCGAACAGCGCGAGATTGCCCACGCTCACTTGCGCGCCGGTGTCCAGGATCACGCTGACTCTTTGGCCCTCAACGCGCGAATCGACGAGGATGAGCTGCCCAAGGCGAGAGCGCGCACGCACCACGATGAGATCGCCGATCTGCTTGCTCCGCTCCGGACCGGCACTGTCCGTCACCCGCAGTTCCCGTGCCCGGAAATCGAGCGTGACCTTCTTGTCCTGCAGACCATCCAGTCCGATGAGGCCGACGCTCCCAAGATTCGCGCGCTCCAGCGTCAGGGCATCGACCCCGCGCACTTCCTCCGTGCCAAAGCTGAGATGGGGGACCTCAACCGTGTCGACTGTCGCCCGGCCGGACATCGCGACGATGCTGACGGGCCCGCGCGGCGCGAGCGCGAGTTGCCTCGCCAGTTCGGTCGAAACGATCGTCCGGTGCGAGCCGGTATCGATGATGAAAGGATAAGGCCCGGCCCCCCCGACATGAACGGGAAGGGTCATGCGATCGGCAACATCCACGCCGAGGCTGACGGCACGGGCCGGATCATTCGCCGGCGGTGTCGCGACAGCATCCTGGGCCGGCACCGAGGGTTCACCAGGCAGCGATGCAGCGGGGACAATCGCTTGAGGTGCCGTTCCTTCGAGCGGGGAGGTGGTTGCCCATGCCGTTAACGGGCTCAGCGCAAGGGCAAGCGACGTCATCGCTGCTGCCACGCGCACATTGTCGAGACCGCGCATCCGCCTCTCCTCCTGGCCAATCATACCACGCGGCGGAGCGGCCGCCAATCGCGATCAGTCGCGCGCCATCGCCACGCTTGCCAGCGCTTCGGCCTCGATCAGCAGGCTGTCGTCGGTCTGGTTCTGGGCGACATGCTCCCGCCCGATCATGATGAGGACCGGCACGGCGAGCGGACTGACCCGTGGCAGCTGCTTATGGACCATGGTGCTCACCGCGCGGTCGACAAGATCGCCCAGACGCCCGACATCGGTCATCCGCGCCCTCGCGTCCGCCCAAGCCGCCTTGAGCAGCAGATGATCGGGCTCGTAACGGCGCAACACGTCGTAGATGAGATCCGTGGAGAAGCTCACTTGCCGGCCCGTCTTGCGCTTGCCGGGCTGCTGCCGCTCGATGAGGCCGGAAATGACGGCGACGTCCCGGAAGGCGCGCTTGAGCAGGCTCGATTCCTCGACCCAGGCGACAAACTCTTCGTCCAGTATGTCCGCCGAGAAGAGCGGGCGCGGATCGTCGATCGGTTCGAGCCCGTAGAGCGCAAGCGCATAGTCGTTCGAGACGAAGCCGACGGGCTTGAGGCCGCGCTCTTCCATGCGGCGCGTGAGCAGCATGCCGAGCGACTGATGCGCGTTCCAGCCCTCGAAGCTGTAGACGACCATATGGTGCAGCCCCTCGTGCGGGAAGGTCTCGACGAGAAGCTGATCCGGACGAGGAAGGACGGAGCGCAACTGCTGCATCTCCAGCCATTCACGCACGTCCGGGGGGAAACGGTGCCACTCCTGCGGCGCCGCGAGGAAACGGCGCACTTTGTCGGCCAGATGCGTCGACATCGCCATGCGGGTGCCGCCCCAATGCGGGATGCGCGCGGGGCGCGCGGATGCCCGCACGATGAGCGAAGAGTCGTCCTGCCGCTGCACTTCCAGCGACATGCCGGCGAAGAAGAACGTGTCCCCGGGCATGAGGGTGGCGGCGAAACCCTCCTCTACCGTGCCCAGCTTGCGTCCGTTGCCGAACCGCACATCCAGCGCGGGCTGATCGACGATGATGCCGGCGTTGAGCCTGTGCTGCTGGGCAAAGCGGGGGTGCGCAAGCCGCCACAGTCCGTCCCGGCCCTCCGCCAGTCGCTGGAACCGGTCATAGGCTTTGAGGGCATAGCCGCCGTTCGCGATGAAACGGAGTGTCGCCTCCAGCGCCTCGCGATCGAGCCATTCATAAGGTGTCGCGGACTGCAGCTCCGGCAGAAGTCCCTCGGGATCGATCGGACCGGTGCAGGCCAGACCCATGATGTGCTGGGCAAGCACATCCCGCGCGCCGGGGCGGAAGATCTCCGTGTCGCGCTCGCCCGCCATCACTGCATCATAGGCCGCCTGCGCTTCGAGATATTCGAAGCGATTGCCCGGAATGAGGACGGCGCGGCTGGGCTCATCCAACCGATGATTGGCCCGGCCGATGCGCTGAAGCAGACGCGAGCTGCCCTTGGGGGCGCCCATCTGAATGACGCAATCCACTTCGCCCCAATCAATGCCGAGATCGAGGCTGGCCGTGGCAACGAGTCCGCGCAGACGCCCCGTCGCCATGGCGCTTTCCACCTTGCGCCGTGCCTCGCGGCTGAGGCTGCCATGATGAATGCCGATCGGGAGATTATCGTCATTCTCCGACCAGAGTTCCTGAAAGATCAGTTCCGCGAGGCTGCGCGTATTACAGAAGACCAAAGTCAGCCGATTCGCGGCGATAAGGTCAATCACCTGCCGGGCCGCATAAAGCCCACTATGCCCCGACCACGGCACGCGGCCCTGAGGAATGAAAATCGAGAGATCAGGAAGCGGACCCGGCTCGCCCTCGACCAGTGCCACGCTGGAGGCAACACCGCCCGGCGCAAGCCAGCGTCGATAGAGATCGGCATCCGCCACAGTGGCCGAGAGCGCGACTCGCCGCATGGAAGGACTGATGGTCTGCAGCCGCGAGAGGGCGAGGCTGAGCAGATCGCCGCGCTTGCCCGAGGCGAACGCGTGAACCTCGTCAATCACCACGGTCGTGAGATCCGAGAACAGCAGCGCGCTGTCCTCATGCGAGAGGAGCAGCGACAGCGACTCAGGCGTGGTGAGGAGAATATCGGGCGGGCGGGAACGCTGGCGAGCCTTGCGATCCGATGGGGTGTCGCCGCTTCGGGTCTCGACGGTGATTGGCAGGTCCATCTCGGCAATGGGGCCAAGCAGGTTGCGCTGCACATCGACGGCCAGCGCTTTTAGCGGCGAGATATAGAGTGTGTGGAGGCGAGTGGACTGACCGGATCGGTGCCGCTCAATCAGATCAGCAAGGGACGGAAGAAAACCGGCGAGCGTCTTGCCCGCCCCCGTCGGTGCAATGAGCAGGGCATGGTCGCCGCGCTCCGCTGCCGCCAGCATCTCAAGCTGATGCCGCCGGGGAGCCCAACCGCGAGCGGCAAACCATTTTTGGATGGGCGCGGGGAGCGGGGCCATGTCAGGCGGATGTGGGCCATTCAAAATGGCGAATCAAGCACGCGAGGGCGACTGAGCAGTCAAACTCCTGGCTTCTCTTCCCTTGCCTTGTCTTCGCGGTCCAGATCGTCGCGCAATGTCTTGGTGGCCTGATCGAGTCGCGCTTCTTCGCGCGGGCTTGGTTGACGACGGCGGATAAGCACATAGGCAAGAACCGCGAGCAGAAGCACCGGCCCCAGAACCGTAACCAAAGTCCACAAACCACCCATATCCACCTCCATCGCCTCGAGGAGACAACGGTTAAAAGGGAAATGGGTTCAAGCCAGCCTACGATTGATCACTGGTAGCGCTAACAAAAAAAGGGCCGCCCGAAGGCAGCCCGTAATAAGTTTTTAGGAGAGGATGCCTGAAAGGCCCGTCCTATGTGCCTCGAGAACGGCTGCTTCGCAACTGCGAAAGACGCGTTTCCAGTTGCAAATTATGCAACTGGTAGAGAAAGCACGCCTTAGTGAGCCGCTTGAGCGCCTCGTTCCAGCCCGGATGCGGCCAGTTGCGCGTCGATTTGCGTCATCAGATGATCGAGACCGGCTTGGGTTTTCGCCTCCGCACGGGCCACGAGAACGTCTTGCGTGTTGGAGGCTCGTAACAGCCACCATCCCTCCGAAGTCGTCACGCGCGCGCCGTCGGTATCATCCACGGTCGCGCCCTCGGCCTTGAGTCGCGCCTTTACCTCATCGATCACCGCGAACTTGCGGCTTTCATCGACCTGAAAGCGAAGCTCGGGCGTATTCACCATGTCGGGCATCTCGCCACGAAGCTGCGTCATGCTCTTGCCGGACGCCGTGACGGCGCGAATCAGGCGCACGGCGGCGTATTGGGCATCATCGAAGCCATAATATTCATGCGCGAAGAAGATGTGGCCGCTCATCTCGCCTGCCAGCGGGCTGCCGGTCTCCTTCATCTTCGATTTGACGAGGCTGTGGCCCGTCTTCCACATCAGCGGCTTGCCGCCCAGTTCCGCCACGCGATCGAACAGCGCCTGACTGGCCTTCACGTCCGCGATGATGGTGGCGCCCGGCTGATCCTTCAGAACCGGCTCGGCGAGAATCGCGAGCAGCTGATCGCCCCAGATGATTCGCCCCTCGCCGTCGATCGCACCGATCCGATCGCCGTCGCCGTCGAATGCGAACCCAAAGTCAAGCGACTTCTCCGCGACGAGCGCCCTCAGATCGGCAAGGTTCTTCTCTTCGGTGGGGTCGGGATGATGATTGGGAAAATTGCCGTCCACATCCGTGAAGAGCGTAAAATGCTCGCCCGGAAGCAGCTTGACGAGCTTGTCGACGACGGGCCCGGCCGCGCCGTTCCCCGCGTCCCAGCCGATCCGGTAGCCCTTGCCGTCGAACCCTTCGACCAGCCGCGCGACATACCGGTCGAGAATGTCCAGCTGCTCGCTGCCAGCCGAGCCGTCATCCCAGTCGCCGCTTGCCGCCATGGTGCCCAGCTTCTGGATATCCGCGCCGAAAAACGGGCGGTGCTGAAACACCATCTTGAAGCCGTTATAATTGGCCGGATTATGGCTGCCGGTTATCTGGATGCCACCATCCACATCCAGCACGGCCTCGGCATAATAGAGCATCGGGGTCGGCCCCATGCCGATCCGCACTGCGTGAATGCCGCTGTCATTGAGGCCACGGACGAGCGCCTCCTCCAGCACCGGCGAGCTCAACCGTCCGTCATATCCCACAGCGGCGCTACGCCCGCGTGCCCGCGCGACCAGCGTGCCGAAACCGCGCCCGATCGCATAGGCATCATCCTCCCCTAGTGTCTCGCCGATAATCCCCCGAATGTCATATTCACGGAGCGAGGTGGGATGGAACTGATGGGTCAAGCAAAGCCTCCTGAAAGGAAATCGAAGATGGGGTGGGATATGCAGCCTCTAGCGGCCAATACAAATAACCGGCTGATGCAAAAGTTTCACGACAGATGATCGTCCAGCAAAAGATCGCGCGCTAAGTTCAGACGGGCAGCGATATCCGTGGCGCCGCCGGCATCGGGATGATGGCGCGCAATGAGCCGCCGATGAGCGGCAACGATGGTTTCCCGGCCAGCATGGCGGGAGACGCCCAGGAGAGCCCGCGCCTCGCGCCGTCGCCGCTCCACCGCATCCTCTTCGACCGCCGTGCCCCGTGAACGCTGAGTGCGCCCCGACCAGAGAAGCGCGCCGAG
This sequence comes from Sphingobium sp. CR28, assembly GCF_052327305.1. GTDB lineage: Bacteria > Pseudomonadota > Alphaproteobacteria > Sphingomonadales > Sphingomonadaceae > Sphingobium. The sequence continues at coordinate 1,573,545 of NZ_CP182486.1, forward strand.
CACCAGTCCTCCGCCAACGAACAATTCGCCTTTCACGGCAAGCAAAGCCCCGAGCAGAGCAAGGGCAGCCGGCATGAGCAATTGCCGCCCCCGCAATCTGGCAAATGTGCGCCGCCCGCCGGGTGTGAGAATGAGGGTCGCCGCCAACGCCAGCGCAGCAAGCAGCAAGATCATTCCTCAGCCTCAGGCTGCGCTTTGCGCCATTGCCGCGCGCTGCGGCAGTGGCAGCGACAAGCCCGTAATCATCTCGCGCAGCTCCTGCCGGGCAGCGACATGGCTGACGCCCAGTTCGCCCAGATGGCCGCGATCGAGCAAGGTGAGGCCGGACGGGAAGAGCTCGCGGAAAATGACGCGCTCGGAGAGCCCGGGAATGACGCGGAAGCCGACTCGGCGGGATAGCTCGGTGAGCGCCTCGCCAACGCGCTTCTGGTTGCGCGCCTCCATATGATGAAGGCGATTGCGCAACACGACCCAGTCGATCGACACGCCGTCGGCCATGGCGCGGGTCTTGCGGGTCTCGAAAATCAGCTCCGAATAAAAGCTCAGTTTGCGGACCTTGAAGGTCTCGGCATCGACCTGCCCGATCAGATCGAAATCGACGAAGCTGTCGTTCATCGGGGTAACGAGCGTATTGGCGCGCGCTGCCGCATAGCGCGCGAGAGGATCGTCGCGACCGGGCGTATCGATCACGATCACTTCGAACTCTTCGGCCAGTTCGGCGATCAGCGCATTGAAGCCCTCGATCGAGCCGCTGGAGAACACCCGATACGCAGGCGTGGGCAGCGAAATCTCCCTGCGCCGCGCCGTCTCGGACCGGTTTTCGAGATAGCGGGCGACGGTGCGCTGGCGATGATCGAGATCGACGACGGCGACCTTCACGTCCCGCATCGCAAGTGCGACCGCAGTATGGACACAACTCGTCGACTTGCCAGTGCCGCCTTTTTCATTGGCGAATACGACGAAATGAGGCGACGGACTGACCATGAGCGCGCTTCTCTCCGCTTCCGGTTGTGCGCGCTTGACCGCGCGCGAGGGGATGACCAAGGGAAGCCATCGGCCCCTGGGCCAGCCCTTATCGGAGCACTGACGGGCGTGCAAACCTTCCGTGAAATCGACGAGCTTCGCGCAGGAATGACGGCACTTCGCGCGGGCGGCGAGCGCATCGCCCTTGTGCCCACAATGGGCGCACTCCATGCCGGACATATGGCTCTGGTCGCGGAAGCGCGGCGGCGGGCAGCCCATGTCGTGGTCTCCATCTTCGTCAATCCCACCCAGTTTGCCCCGAACGAGGATTTCGACGCCTATCCGCGCCGCGAGGCCAGCGACGCCGCGCTGCTCCGCGAGAACGGCGTGAGCGCGCTATGGGCGCCGGGCGTCACGGTCATGTATCCGCAAGGCTTTGCGAGCAGCATTCATGTCGGCGGCGTGACCGAAGGGCTAGACGGCGCGGCGAGGCCCGGCCATTTCGAGGGGGTGGCGACAGTGGTCGCCAAGCTGTTCGGTCAGGTGAAGCCCGATGTCGCCTGCTTCGGCGAGAAGGATTATCAACAACTCGCGATGATCCGGCGCATGGCGACGGACCTCGACATGGGGATCGAGATCGTCGGCGTGCCGACCGAACGCGAAGCGGACGGCCTCGCCCTCTCCTCACGCAATGCCTATCTCTCCGCAGATGAGCGCGCGCGGGCCGTGGCGCTTCCGCGTGCACTGGGCGCAGCCGCAAAGGCGATCGAGGCGGGGGCCGCTGTCGACGCGACGCTGGCGGACGCGCGTGCGGCGCTCATCACAGCGGGCTTCGGTTCGGTCGATTATGTCGCCCTTTGCGATGCCGATTCGCTTGCTCCCGTCACCCGGCTCGAACGGCCGGCCCGCTTGCTGGCCGCCGCGCGAATCGGCGCCACGCGCCTCATCGACAATATCCCGGTCGGCGCGGGCCTTGCCAGTTAACCCTAGGGAATAGCTAGAATGAGGGGACTGAACGTGACGAGGCAGGCATCGGAGCGGCCACGTTAACCATTTCTAAAAAGTCGGCATGGTTGGTTGCGATACGACACTGGGAATCCTTCAGGGGGATATATCGTGGCCAACAGTATCGAGAGTATGCGTTTTCTGATTGAGAGCCGTATGCGTGATGCGGCTCTGGGCGATGCCGACGCCCGCTATGAACTGGGCGTGGCCTATAGCTGCGGGCTCACCGGCATCGATGTCGATCTGGTCGAAGCGCACAAATGGTTCAATCTTGCCGCTCTTGCGGGCAGCGAAGAGGGGCAGGCCTGCCGGGCGGAACTCGCCGAGGAAATGACGGCCCGCCAGATCGCCGAGGCACAGCGCGAAGCGCGCGCCTGGCTGGTTCACACCGACAGGCGCCGCGCCGCCTGATCCCCGTCAGTCGCTATGCCTGAAGGGCGCGCGCGCGGCGAGCCAGTCCCGGTCATGCTCGACCTCGGCCGTCTCGCGCGCGAGAAAATCGGCCACGGCCCGCCGGAAGCCGGCATCCGCGATATAATGCGCTGACCATGTCGGCGCCGGACGATAGCCACGGGTGAGCTTGTGGCTGCCCTGCGCGCCTGCCTCCACCCGCGCCAGCCCGCGCGCGATCGCGGCGTCGATCGCCTGATAATAGCACAGCTCGAAATGGAGGAACGGCACCTCCTCGCTGCACCCCCAGTAGCGCCCGTAAAGCGTATCTGCGCCCACCAGATTGAGCGCGCCGGCGATGGGGCGACCGTCTCGCAACGCGAGCATGAGCAGCACTTTGTCGCCCATCCGTTCGCCCAGCAGTGAAAAGAAGGCGCGCGTCAGATAGGGCTGGCCCCATTTGCGGCTGCCGGTGTCCTGATAGAAGGTCCAGAAAGCATCCCAGTGCGCCTCGGTGAGATCACCGCCCGAGAGCCAGACGATTTCGAGGCCCTGCTGCGCCCGCGCTCGCTCCTTGCGAATATCCTTGCGATGACGGCTGGAAAGCGCGGCGAGGAAATCCTCGAAATCGCCATAGCCGTCGTTGGTCCAGTGGAACTGACTGTCCTGCCGGATCAGCCAGCCGGCGGCTCGGAACGCATCGAGCTGAGCGCTTTCCACGAATGTCGCATGCGCCGACGACAGGCCGTTTCCATCCACAATGGCCTCGATACCGACGATGAGCGCAGGTGCCGCGTCAGCATCGCGCAGGAGCAGGCGCGGGCCGGGCACGGGTGAAAAAGGAACGGCGATCTGCAGCTTGGGGTAATAATCGCCGCCCGCGCGCTGCCAGGCATCGGCCCACGCATGGTCGAAAACATATTCGCCCTGGCTGTGTCCCTTGGCATAGGCCGGAGCGATGGCCGCCGGGCGACCATCTGCGCCCTCGACGATGATCGGCGTCGGCGTCCAGCCCGTGCCCGGACCGACGCTGTCCGACTCCTCCAGGATCGCGAGAAAATCATGGGAGACGAAAGGATTGGCGTGTCCGGCGCAAGCGTCCCAGTCCGCCTTTGCAATGGCGCCGACGCTACCCTCGATCCGAAGAGACACAGGCGCACCGTCAGGCACTCGTCCCTCCATGGTGCGCCCTCGCCATCATGCGATGGCGCTCAGTCGCGGATGCGGACGATCGCATCCACTTCAACACAGGCCCCAAGCGGGAGAGCGGGCACGCCGACCGCACTGCGCGCGTGCCTGCCGCTTTCGCCGAACACCTTGCCCATCAGTTCGGACGCGCCGTTCACAACCTTGGGCTGATCGATGAAATCGGGCGTGCAAGCGACGAAGCCGCCGAGCTTCACGATCTGGCTGACGCGATCGAGATCGCCGAGCGCCGCCTTCATCTGGGCAATGAGCATCAGGCCGCAGCGTTCGGCCGCAGCGGCACCCTGCGCGATGTCGACATCGTCACCGAGCCTGCCCTTGATGAGAGTCCCATCCGCCGCGAACGGCAGCTGCCCGCTGATATGAAGAAAGCCGTCCGTGATTACCGTAGGCACATAGGCCGCGACGGGCGCGGCAGGCTCCGGAAGGACGAGGCCGAGAAGGGCGAGTTGTTGTTCGAACTGGCTCATATCCCCTGCATCACCACTCGCGAGGCCATGCGTCAAGGGCGGGAGTAGCCGAAGCGGGCGACAGACCGCTCGGCATCCTCGATCCGCGCCGCGATCCAGCGCTCGGCACGTGCCCAGTCGTCCAGCCGGGCGTGAGCCTCTGGCGCGGGCGGATAGTGCCCCGCCATTTCCGGCTCGCCCACCATATGCAGCCGCCAGACGCCTGGCGTGGAGGCGGCCACCGAGACGTGGTTGCTTTGCAGATCGTCCACGAAGATCGTCACCAGCGGGTCGGCAGCGGCGATCAGACGAGCGACAGCTGGCCCCTTGCCGCCGTGGTTGCCGACAACCGGAAAGGCGAGACCGCAGTCCGACAGCTGCGTGGTCCGAGCGAGGGCGAGCGTATCGCCGATATTGGTGAGGATGACGATGTCGGCGCGCTCCGCCAGCCGGTTCATGGCTTCGACCGCGCCCGCGATCGGCGATTGCCGCGCCATCTCGGTCTCGAAGAAGGCCGAGAGCAACGGCCAGATCTGTGCGCGCGTCACTGGATCGCCGCTGGCCTTGTGACGAAGCGCGTCTTCGAAACCGAGCGAGAAGTCGAAGTGGATGTCGTGGATTTCTTCCAGCCATGCCCGGAACGGCACGACCATGTGCAGCAGCACTTCATCGCAATCGCTGATGATGAGCGGACGACGCATCACGAGCGCAGCCTTTCGCGCGCGGCGACGATCTGCTCCGGCCGCAGGTCGAGCTCATCGGCGCAGCGCAGCAGATCCGGCTCATAATCGAGGAGAAAGTCCAGGATCGCGCCCAGTTGAGCGGGGTTGCCAACCGCCGCTCTCAGCCCATCGGCGGAGAGCCCCGTCACGTCGAGCATGCGTTCGGCTCGCCGCTGATCGCCGACGATCCATCCCACAACATGCAGGGCCGTAGTTTCATCGCGCTCGTCCATGTGCAATAGCCTATGAAATTCGCCCTCGGCAGCGCGCGCGCCAGCCGCACGGCCCGGCAAGATGGAGTCCTGGTGGCAAAGCGCGTCCTGGTTGTCGAGGACAACGAGCTCAATCTCAAGCTTTTCTGCGACCTTTTACGGGCGCATGGCTATGAGACACGTCCCGTGCGGGACAGCCGCGAGGCAATGCGTGAAGCGACGGACTTCGCTCCCGATCTCATCGTGACGGACATCCAGCTCCCCCATGTGACCGGGCTGGAGCTGATCGAGTCCTTCCGGCAGGATCAGTCCCTTTCGCAAGTCCCGATCATGGCAGTGACAGCCTATGCCGGCATGGGCGACGAAGAGCGCATCCGCACTGCGGGCGCCAACGCCTATGTGTCCAAGCCGATTTCTGTGATGCGCTTTCTGGAAACCGTTCAGTCTCTGGCCTGAGCGCCGACAGCGGACACGCAAAAAGGGCGCGGCCGCGAGGCAGCGCCCTTTTACATCAAGGAAGCTCACCACCCCTTGGGAGTGGCGCGCGTCTTACTTGATCTTGGCTTCCTTGAACTCGACGTGCTTGCGCACGACGGGATCATATTTGCGGAAGGAAAACTTCTCCGTCTGAGTGCGCGGATTCTTCTTTGTTACGTAGAAGAAGCCGGTGTCAGCCGAGCTGACGAGACGAATCTTGACGGTGGCTGGCTTGGCCATACCCTTGTCCTTGCTAGCCCGTGGAAGACGGAACGGCGGTTGGCCGTGCCATGTGCCGGGCAGTTGAAAAGCAAAAGCGGCGTCGCGCGCCGCTTCTCGAAGCTGCGCCCATGATGGAATCGGTACAGCTTGTCAAGGCGACAGCCGCCACACCCACCTGCATACGCCGCTTTTTCAGGCCCTTCACATGCAATTAACCACATTAGGGCAAGCTGCGCTGGCAGAGGAGGGACAATCCATGGGCCATGAAGGGATGATGCTGGTCCGCGCGGCACTGGTCGCACGAATCGAAGCGCTGATACAGCAATGCGCCGAAATGCGCCTGGCAGCACTGAGCGAGGAGCTGGACGCGATCCGGACGACAGCCCGGCGCCACGGCCTCCAGCCGGTCGAGCGGCTGGCCAGCCTGCTCGCGTCGGTCATCGTCTATAATGGCCATCGTCAGATCGCGCATAATTATCTCAGCCTCATGCTGGATGCAGCGACCTGCATCGACGATCGACCGGACGTCGCTTCGGCCTATCTCGCGGCAGCGAGCCTGCGGGGATGTCACCCGCGAATATAGGGGCCGGGCTGCGCGCCGCTCCGCAATCGAGCGGGTCGATCAATGTCGACTAAATTATCCGCCATGAACGTCGTTTCGCCAGCGGCACCATATGGTAATTGAAGCGTTCCTCGACCATCTACGTTTCAAGAAACCGCAGGAGTGCCAAGATGACCGACGCTGCCCTGAAAACCCCCACGGACCTGAAGTCTAACGCCACCAAATCCGTGGCGGACGCGCTCAACGCCTCGCTGGCGGACAGCTTCGCGCTGTTCCTGAAGACCAAGAACTTCCATTGGCACGTCTCCGGTCCGCACTTCCGCGACTATCATTTGCTGTTCGATGAGCAGGCGGCGGAAATCCTCGCCACGACCGACGATATTGCCGAGCGTGTCCGCAAGACCGGCAATACCACTTTGCGGTCGATCAGCGACATTAGCCGGCGCCAATCGCGCAAGGACAATGACGCCGATTACGTCTCGCCCAAGGATATGCTGGCCGAACTGCGCGAGGACAATCTCGCGCTGGTCGAGGCGTTCCGGGTCGTGAAGGAAGCGGCGGAGAAGGCCGGAGACAATGCGACCAGCGGCATTGTCGACGACTGGACCGACCTCGCCGAGAAGCGCGCATGGTTCCTCTTCGAGGCCGCGCAGGGCGCCTGATCGGCAGCCTCTTCTACCGACAAGGCAACAAAAAGGGCCGGTGGCGAAAGCCCCGGCCCTCTTCATGTGTCCGCTGAAGCGGAGCGACTTATTCGGCGCGGGTCTGCAGATTGACGGCCGCGTACTTACCGCGACGGTCCACCTCAAGCTCGAACTCGAGCCGATCGCCTTCGTTAAGCGACGACATGCCCGCACGCTCCACGGCGCTGATGTGCACGAACGCATCCGGCTGGCCGTCATCGCGCTGAATGAAGCCGAAGCCCTTCATCGCGTTGAAGAACTTGACCGTTCCGCTGGCCTTCTCACCCGTGAGCTGACGCTGGGGACCACGCTCGCGCGGGGCCGCCTCGAAACCGCCACCCGGACGCTCCGGAACCGGCAGAGGCTCGCCTTCGATCTTCAGCTCGGTCGCGGAGACCTTGCCACCACGATCAACAAGCGTGAACTTGAGCGGCTGGCCTTCGGCAAGACCAGTCAGGCCGGCCTGCTCTACTGCGCTGATATGAACGAACACGTCTTCGCCGCCAGCATCCTGGACGATGAAGCCGAATCCCTTCTGCGCGTTGAAGAACTTGACGACACCGGAGCCTTCTCCGACGACCTGAGCCGGCATGCCACCGCCACCACCGCCGCCGCGACCACCGCCGAAACCGCCACCGCCGCCGCCGCGGAACCCGCCGCCACCGCCGCCGCCGAAGCCGCCGCGATCACCACCGCCAAAGCCACCGCGATCGCCACCAAAGCCACCACGATCTCCGCCGAAGCCACCGCGCGAGCCGCCGAAACCACCGCCAAAATCAGAATTGCCGCCGAACGAGTCTTCGCCGAACCCGTCCCGCTTGTCCCTGCCGCGCCCACGGCGCCCTCTGTCAAAACTCATGCCCTGTTAGTCACTTTCGCTCGTCCTCGGGATCATCGTCATCGCCCATGCCGGACGACGGACACAGGGACTCAGCCGACTCTCGATTTATCGGCGCAAGCCTTGTGTATAACCTGATTCGCAGCGAGTCGCGAAATAATTGTGCGATGAAACGAAACTTGGCCCCGTCAGGATCATTTGAGGACCAAATTAAGGCATGGCAGGCAAGTCGAGAGCGATTGAGTCGGGCAGTTCCCTCGCATAAGGGAAGGTGATGACCGTTTATTTTCATGAAGAAGATCTGCCCGCCGACGTGCTGGCCAGTGGACCCGTCGCCATCGATACCGAGACCATGGGCCTCATCACCCCGCGCGACCGGCTTTGCCTGGTTCAGATCAGCGATGGCGGGGGCAACGAGCATCTCGTCCGGTTCGGCCCGGACAGCAGCTACGCCGCGCCGAATCTGCGGGCAGTCATTACAGACCCGGCACGCCTCAAGCTCTTCCATTTCGGCCGCTTCGACATTGCTGCGCTCCAGCATTATCTGGGGGCGCTCGCGGCGCCGGTCTACTGCACCAAGATCGCTTCGCGGCTGATACGCACCTATACCGACCGGCATGGCTTGAAAGAGCTGGTGCGCGAGCTGCTCGGCATCGACATCAGCAAGCAGCAGCAGAGCTCGGACTGGGGCGGACCAGTGCTCAGCGACGCCCAGCGCGATTATGCCGCGTCGGACGTGCGCTACCTCCATCAGCTCAAGGCCGAGCTGGACAAGCGCCTGGAGCGCGAGGGACGCACCGCGCTGGCGCAGGCCTGCTTCGACTTTCTCCCGCATCGCGCGCAGCTCGATCTCGCCGGATGGCCGGAGATCGACATCTTCGCGCATGGCTGACCTCAGCGACGTCATCGGGCCGATGGCGGGCGGTGCTGCCCCCGCTCTGCGTGGCAGCCATCGCGCCTGGGCGCTGCCGGGTGGCAGCCACGATCGGCTCGTCGCCATCCTCAAGATGGTCCTGCCCGTGTCGGTCGGCCTTCTCACTGCCTTTCTCGCTGTTGCGCCTTTCTCGCAGAGTTCCGAGGTCAGCTTCGTGCTCGACAAGAACAAGGTGGATGTCGCGAGCGAGCGGCTCAAAGTGGTGCAGGCCGTCTATCGCGGCGAAGATTCACAAGGGCGGCCTTTCTCGCTGCGGGCAGGGTCGGCGCTTCAGAAGAGTTCGCGTGAGCGCGTCGTGCAGCTCAATGATCTGGAAGCACGACTGAAGCTGAAAGACGATTCGGCCGTAATGACCGCGCGGCAGGGGCACTATGACATGGCGAACGAGAAGGTCGCTATCGATGGCCCCGTTCAGTTCCAGTCATCCAACGGATATCGCTTCACGACGCGCGATGTGGATGTCGACCTGACCAGCCGCAAATTGCAGAGCCGCTCGGAAGTGGACGGGCGGATGCCCATCGGAACGTTCAGCGCACAGCGCCTGAACGCTGATCTCGAAGCTCGGACTGTATCCCTGAACGGCCGGGCGCGCTTGCGCATTGACCAGAATGGCCTCAAAGGATCGCAATGATGCGCGCTCGTCTCGCCCTTTCGGCCCTGCTCGTCGTCCTTCCCGGCCCTGCGGTGCTCGCCCAGACGCTGAAAGGGCACAACACCAATGCGCCGGTCGATTTCACGGCCGACCGCATTGAGGTGCAGGATCGCGCCGACCGTGTCGTGGTCAGCGGGAACGTGGTCGTGAAACAGGCCGGCATGACGATGACGGCGCAGCGGCTCACGGTTGCCTATCATCAGGCCGGCGGCGTGGAGATAGACCGGATGGACGCTTCGGGCGGCGTCGTCGTCACGCGCGCCAACGAGCGGGCGAGCGGGAACGTGGCCATCTACGATCTCAACCGGCGGCTCATCACCATGGTCGGTAGCGTGCAACTCACTCAGGGCGCGAACCGGCTGAGCGGCCAGCGCCTGCTCATCGATCTCGCCAGTGGACGCTCGACGGTCGATGGCCGGGCAAGCGGCGCTCCAGGCACAGGCACGTCGTCATCGGGCCGAGTCTCCGGCACGTTCAAGGTGCGCCCGTCCGGCAACTGACCAGAGGAACCGCGCTGGTTGCCTCGCTCCCGCGTTGCACAATCCCGCCAATTTCACGTTGCGGCCACGGCCGGAACATGCGAGCAACCCCGCCAACATGACCGGCAAAGCCATGGGGAACACTGGATGAATGGGATCGCGGCCGCCGAGCCCGCCGACTTCTCGCCCACAGGCGATGACAGCGTAGGCCATCGCCTGCAGGTGATCTCCATTGCCAAGAGCTACGACAAGCGCGTCGTGCTTGCAGACGTTTCCCTGTCCGTCGGCGAAGGCGAGGTCGTCGGCCTGCTCGGCCCCAATGGCGCGGGCAAGACAACCTGCTTCTACTCGATTATGGGCCTGGTGAAGCCCGATGCCGGCCGCATCATCCTGGAGGGGGTCGATATTACGGGCCTGCCCATGTATCGCCGGGCGATCCTGGGTCTGGGCTATCTGCCGCAGGAAACCTCGATCTTTCGCGGCATGACCGTGGAGCAGAATATCCTCGCCGTGCTAGAGCTTGCCGAACCGGACAAGGCGGCCCGCGCGGAAAAGCTGGAAACCCTCCTCGGCGAGTTCGGCCTCACTCGATTGCGCTCCAGCCCAGCCATGGCGCTGTCCGGCGGTGAGCGGCGCCGCTGCGAGATTGCGCGCGCGCTCGCGGCCAGTCCCTCCATCGTGCTGCTGGACGAGCCCTTCGCTGGTATCGATCCGCTTTCCATCGCCGACATTCGCGATCTCGTGAAGGATCTGAAGACGCGCGGCATCGGCGTCCTCATCACCGATCATAATGTCCGCGAGACGCTGGAAATCGTGGACCGCGCCTGCATCATCTATGATGGCAAGGTGCTGTTCGCGGGCCGCCCGGACGAACTGGTCGCCAATGCCGACGTCCGCCGCCTCTATCTGGGCGAAAGCTTCTCGCTCTGACCATGCCGCACCGGGGCGCCTGATATGGCGATCGCGCCGCGTCTGGACTTGAGACAAAGCCAGTCTCTGGTCATGACGCCTCAGCTCCAGCAGGCAATCAAGCTGCTGGCGCTCTCCAATCTGGAGCTCGAAGGCTTCATTGCCGGCGAGCTTGAGCGCAACCCGTTGCTCGAAGCCGCCGACCGCGAACCGGAGGGGACCCGAGAGGCGCCGGAAACCGGCCTCTCCTCCGATCCGGAAGCCGGTGTCGATCAGGCGATCGCGATCGGCGCGGGCGGAGAGTCTCCGCTCGACATCGATCATGGCGCGGAGACCTTCATCGACGATGGCCCGTCCGACCGGATGGTCGGCGAGGCAGTCGCAAGCAGTTCCTCAAGCGATTTCTCCGGGAGCAGCAATGGTCCGGGGAGCGAAGACGGCCCAGATTTCGACAGTTTCGCAGCGCCGGACATTGGCCTCCATGAGCATCTCATGGCGCAGGCCGGCGCCGTCCTGTCCGGTCTGGAGCTGCTGATTGCCAGTCAGCTGATCGGCCAGATCGATGCTGCAGGCTATCTGGAAGCGGACGTGCGCGAGGTCGCCCGGCAGCTAGGCGTCGAGCCGGATGAGGTGGAGCGCGTGCTCGCTGTGATCCATGGCTTCGATCCTTCCGGCGTGGGCGCCCGCACCCTCTCCGAATGCATCGCCATTCAGGCGCGCGAAGCCGATCGCTACGACCCCGCCATGGCGACGCTGATCGCCAATCTGGATCTGCTTGCGCGCGGCCAGCTTCCCCATTTGCGACGCATCTGCGGCGTGGACGAGGAAGACATGGCCGACATGATCCGCGAGCTGCGGAGCTATGATCCCAAGCCCGGCCTGCGCTTCGGCGGCGAAAGCGCGCCTGCGATCACGCCCGACGTTCTGATACGTGCGGCCGGCAAAGGCTGGTCCGTCGAGATCAACGGCGCGACCCTTCCCCGCCTGCTCGTCAATCAGCGCTATCACGCGGAGCTCGGCGCGACCGTTCGGGACAAGGAAGCTAAGAGCTGGCTGGCCGACTGTCTGACCAGTGCCAATTGGCTGATGCGCGCGCTCGATCAGCGCCAGCGCACCATCCTCAAAGTCACCGAAGAAATCGTCCGCCGGCAGGAGGGATTTTTCCGGGAAGGCGTAAGCCAGCTTCGCCCGCTCACGCTGCGCACCATCGCCGACGCGGTGGGCCTGCATGAGTCGACGGTGAGCCGGGTGACCAGCAACAAATATCTCGCCTGTCCGCGCGGCACATATGAACTCAAATTCTTCTTCACCAGCGCGATCCAGTCGGCCGATGGCGGGGAGGCCGCATCCGCTCAGGCCGTGAAGAGCCATATCAGAGCGCTGATTGCCGAGGAGGCGCCCGATGCGATCCTCTCGGACGACACGCTGGTCGATCTGCTGCGCGAACGGGGCTTCGACATCGCCCGGCGCACGGTCGCCAAATATCGCGAGGCGATCGGCCTTGGCTCATCCGTGCAGCGGCGGCGCCAGAAGCGACTACGCGGCGCCTGATCGCTCAGACGCCGCGCGCTCTCCAGAGATTCCGGTCCGCAAACCGGACCTCTAAACTTGTCGGCGTCTGCCCGGCTCCCACGACCGGGCAGACGCCGTGGCCTCGATCAATTCAACGTGTTCTTGATTCCCCGCCCGGCCAGAAAGCCGAGAATGAGAAAAATGGCGAACAGCGCGATGGCGAGGAAGAACAAAAACTTGGCAATGCCCACGAAACTGCCGGCGACACCACCAAAGCCGAGGAGCGCCGCAACGAGCGCAATGACGAGGCATATGATGGCAAGGCGGATCATGGCAGGCGTCCCGATGAACTGGTTGTCTGCCAAATGCTTAGCGGCGCGTTTAGGTTCCCTGCCCGACGCAGGGACGTCTATTTTTCGAGCGTCATCATGGCGGCAACGGTTTCACCCGGCACCAGCGCCTCGTCCCGGCGCACCTGCGCCTTTATCGGCAGGAGAAGCCGTCGCTTTCTTTGTGCGGGAAAACCGATGTTTGCCACCGGCTGCGCCCCACAATTGCGGTTATGCGCACCGAGCCGAAGCCCCGCTCATGTCCGCTCGCCCGGCGATGCGCGATCCGCGCGGATCGTTTCGGCGGCCTCTCCGCTAATCACGATGAAGCTTGAAGGCGGCGTTGTCGGTTCGATCTCGACAGCTTGCAGGATCGCCGCCACCACGATCGTCGTCATGACCCCCGGCCTTCCAGCCTGACGGGAACTGGCAAATTGCAGATGTCCACGCTGCCTGCCGGCTCGATGAAGAAATCATCCTTCCGGTTCGCGCGGGCATAAGCATAGCGCGCGAAGCTTTCGCTCGCCGTCGAAAGATACTGGAAGCGCGGCTGAGCGGCGCGCGGCAGGTCGCTTGCGAGGCGCACGGAGAGGATCGCGACACGCTCGGCCGGTTTCTCATAGAAGCCGAGGTCGCCCGTGCCGCGCGGCAGGCTCGAGAGATGCTCAATACCCTCGATCACGCGACCGACGACCGCGATGTTGCGATCGAGCTGGCGTGGCGCATGACCGATCACCGCGTAAAGCTCCGCACCCGTTCCTGTGTCGGGCGAGACGTTGCGCCCCACGCCGACGGAGCCATAGCAGTGCATAGGCCAGCTCTTCATCGCCCCAGCCACACGCTCGCCTGAAAAGGCGAACCCACCCGCGAACCCGGAGAAGCGCCCGGCGTCATTGGCTGGGGATAGCAGCGCGCCAATCCGAGCATCGATCGGCAGCGAACCGGAGTGGACATAGTCGCTCTCCGGCACGGGCCGCAGACCGGGAGGCAGAGGCTTGGCCTTGGCAGGATCTTCCCCGTCCGGGTCGCCCCACTGCGTCACATAATTGTCCTGCACGCGTACCACGGACATGCCGTCATACCAGTGCGCCTGCGCCAGCATGCGCATATTGGCTACCCAGCCCTGACTGAACGGCGCCGGCATCAGCTGGATCACGACGTTGCGCGCCCTCCCCGCCCGGTCCGGCGCCAGCGTCATGATGAGCAGATCCTGCGGGGCAATCGCGATCCAGTCGCCGGCCGGGGCCGCTGCGACGATCTGCGATGGCGTAACGGGCGCTGGAGTGGAGTTCGGCGGGGGTGGTGATGCGCTATTCTGCGCCGCCGCCGTGCCAGCCGCAATGATCAGCCCTAAGCCAAGGACGCGGCACATTCTGCCGCGCGTCGCCCCCTTCCCCCCTACGTCCCCCATGCCGCGCTCCTTTCCGCCGTTGCCGCCCCTTCATGCCAAGCTAAATGCCATGCCGAGGCGACTTGCGGAAGAGATCGGCCTCGTCTAGGGGACGGCGCTTCCAGAGCATGTTGCGGAGCGGTGGCCGAGTGGTCGAAGGCGCTCGCCTGGAAAGTGAGTATACGTCAAAAGCGTATCGAGGGTTCGAATCCCTCCCGCTCCGCCAAGACACTTTTTAAATTGTTGAAATATAACAGTAATTTCAGTGCAAGAATTTCTCGCCCAACATAACGTCCAACACTTGTGTTGGCCACGTTTCTGGTGACTTCGCTAGTGGGCGCGCAGAGCCGCCACTCACTTCATTTGTCGCTGACGGCGGCCTGACTGTTGGACAGACGTCTATCAAGACCGCTGTTTTCATCGTCATCCAGCGGCGCTGCCGTGGCAATGGCATTCCTAGCCGCCGTAACTTCCTCAGCAATCACCGTGTCAGCCATGGAAAGGCCCCAAAAGGGATAGAGAGCCAAAATGACCGCTGCACTTCCGAACAACGTCCATCGAATACAAGCAGCAAGGTCAATTGTAGATCGTTCAATGAACCGCTCAAGCAGTGTCAGCCGCGCGCTCGACTCGGGGCTCTCGCTAGGTTTTGCACAGGGATTTCGGGGTGACGTGGACACGATAATCACCCTCGGTGCCGCATTTCCGCATCGACAGCCCAAGAAAGGGTGACGTCGCGGGCAATTTTTTTCGCAAGCTTATCGAAGAGGAAGACGCGTCGACCGTCATCTTGCGTCGCTCGCTCAAGCAGCCCCCTCTTCTCCAGTTTGGCTAAAGCTCGCTGAACGGTTCTGGTTTGAACATCCATCCGTTTCGCAATGGTAGTAGACCGGGGATAAACTGGGCGATCAGGCTCCCACCAGTGGGCAAGCAGGTTAATGAGCACCAGTAGCTCTGTAGGCGTCAGATCGTACTTGGATTGCAACTTGAGCAACGCAACCGGCACGGCAACAAAGCCCGACCCAGCAGTGACAGCGCCCTGCCACTTCTCCTTAACGGTGGCCTTAACCGCCTCCAGCGGCTGATCGATTGAGGATGTTTCGAGACTAGTCGCCATAAACCCCTTCTGCCATAACTACCGACATTAAAACAGGGGTCTACTTCATTAGGTGACATCTATGACGTTTTTTTCGCGCGTGAATGGTTTTTGGAGAAACAGAGTGGACGCGACCATCATATATGTTTCTGGTTTGTTCTTGTCTTGATCGAGATGAAAGTTTAGCTTAGCTTGGCAGCTGACGCTATGAACCTGCACCAATCATACTCACGAGATCGTGCGGATAGGAGCCGAACTAATCGTTTTGAACCCAATATGAGGTATCGTGCGCCATCGGACTGGAAGCACGTTGGAGTAGCTGAGCTACTTGAGGGCTCGCCACGCGAAGCTGTTGTTAAGGAGCAGTTTGATTTTTGGGCCAGTAAGCCCAAGTCTCAATCCGCCGTCCAATCCGTCTATTGCGCTGGCGATGTGTCGCTGCTGCAAAAGCCGTGCATCGCGGTCATTGGAAGCCGCGAAGTTTCCGAGGACGGTATCAAGCGCGCCCGTCGCATCGCCCGCGAACTTGTTGATTCCGGTATTGTGGTGGTTTCAGGCCTTGCGGCTGGCGTCGATATGAATGCCATGCAATCAGCCATAGCAAGCGGCGGTCATACCATTGGGGTCATTGGGACGCCGCTCGATAAGGCATATCCAGCGGCCAATGCGTCACTGCAAGAAACAGTGTATCGTGATCATCTGCTAATTTCGCAGTTCGAATTTGGTGAGCGAACCTATCGGTCAAGCTTCCCGGATCGTAACAGAACGATGGCGTTGTTGTCCGACGCTTCAGTCGTGATTGAAGCCTCAGATACGTCAGGGACTTTGCACCAAGCATCTGAATGCGTTCGTCAAAATCGTTGGCTCGGAATCCTAAAGAGCGTGGTTGATGATCCCCGCCTTACTTGGCCAAAGAATTTTCTAAACTATGAGCGCTGCTTAGTGATAGATACGACAGAGACATTGCTAAGGCATGTATATTCAAAGTGATCGAACTTCACGCCCATTGCTATTATCCTTCTTACGATGGCTATCAGAGTAGCGACTTTCCGCCGTATAAATATGTTCGCTGCCTAAAGGGCGAGGCGATTAACGGCTACGCTAACGTGCGCGACATTGATGGGGTGCAACGCCGGATCGAGAATGGAAAACGTGATGTAGCCATGGCTGTGTTTGCAAAATGGGCAGCGCAGAAGTTGGCGACAATTGTGCCTCAAGGAGCGACGTTGGTTCCAATCCCGTCGTCGGGTCATGTTCAACTTGGAGCAGATTTCACGGGTTTGTTATTATGCCAGGCAATCAATCAGATTGCGAACGACCTATACCCTATCAATGCCTGCCTTACGCAGCAGGAGGCGGTGTTGGCAGCAAGCAAGGGAGGTAGCCGGAAGTTCGTGGATATCCGCGACAACCTCGTTTGCCACAGCAATTTGGCCGGTCGTCCCGTGGTGCTGGTTGACGACAATGTCAGTTCCGGAAACCATCTGAAAGCCGCGAAGAAGGTTCTTAGCGACCACGGCGCTACAAATGTTTCGCACGCGATTTCTGCTGGTCGCACGACGAATGAGCGGCGTAATAACATGTGGGCCGTGCCGTCCGAAAATGTCGATTGGGACAACTGCGACCTAGGTGGTGGGTTCGGCGTGCTTTAGCGCCGCGTGAATTTCGTCCAAAGATAGCGGCATTCGTTTCCGATGCGCCATTCGGTGACAGTTCGAGCACAAGAGCGCCAAATCCGCTAGTTTGGTTTTCGCGCCTGGCTTCATCATATACACCGGATTAGTGTGATGAATTTCGATGAAGTCCGCGCCAAGCGGTCCATAGGCCTTTTCGAAGTCGAAGCCGCAAACTTCACATGCGAGATTGCCTTTAACCTTCGCAGCCTTGCGCTTTTCGGCAACAACGCGGGGATCGCGTTCATAACGCTTGTGCAAACGGATGACGATGCCGCCTTCCTCGCCTTCGTAAGCTTCAACGGCCGGCAATATGGTCAAGCCCGCTTCTTTAGCTGCCGTAACGGCGTCGCGGATGGTTTTTGCATCGACCCGAAGTTCGGGGCGGCGACCTTCGTATTCTGCCCACAGTATCCGCTCTAACGTCCCGCCCGCTTTCATCCCTACTTTACCCTGCGACGTGAAATCCGGGTCGAGCGCCCGAATGTTCATCATCTTGAGATACACGCCGTTGGGATTGCGGAAGGTTTCGCCGGCAGCTGAACCATTAAGACGATGAAGCTTGTTTAGCAGATCGGAAAGTGCGGCAACGGCGCGGCTTTCTTTGCCGGGTGGGTTAGCGGGGTTTGTGAAATACAGGTCTAATGCGAGAACAATTTCGTCGCGCGTCCAGTGAGGATTTCGAAGTGGTGTTTCAACGGTGAACCCTAATTGGCGTAATCTATGAGCCACGGTGCGTTCACCACCGGTAAACTGCGCTGGAGAGAGGGCGTGTCCCTTTACGAACTTGTGCGCCACGCCCAAGATAGCTTTGGATGGATAGCGCTCACCGTTATGAACAAGCCAATATTGCTTCGACGCAGCGTATCCATACGCCCTCATGAACGCCTCACCTCCTAACGCGTCATATTCTGCGATGGCATTATCGACTGCCACCTTTGTAATGTTCGCCAGCCTCATAGCGGCCCTCTAACGTAACAAAACCAATGAATAGGCGGAAAATCGTTGAATCATATACGTCCGTTTTAGATACATTTCTGCCAACTGTATCTAAAATTAGACTCCACATATATTAGATACAATAGTAGTTTCGTTACACCGAATCGATACAGGAGTAACGAAATGAGCCGCACATTTGCCTATTGTCGGGTCAGCACGCTGGATCAGACGACAGAGAACCAAATCAGGGAAATTGCTGCCGCTGGCTTCTCCGTCGATCCCAAGCGGATCATTGAAGAGACGATATCAGGGTCGGTTGCTGCGATGGAGCGTAAGGGCTTTGCCAAGCTGATGGATCGGCTGGAGGCTGGCGATATCCTCATTGTCACAAAGTTGGACCGCCTCGGGCGAAATGCGATGGACGTGAGAACAACAGTCGATCGTTTGGCTTTTGAAGGGGTGAAGGTTCACTGCCTTGCCCTTGGTGGTGTTGATCTAACCAGCGCAGCAGGAAGAATGACCATGGGAGTCATTGCTGCTGTTGCCGAGTTTGAACGCGACCTTCTTATTGAACGGACCCAAGCAGGGCTGATGCGGGCAAAGGCATCGGGCAAAACGTTGGGGCGTCCTAGAGCACTTACCGATGAGCAGCAGGATCATATCATCCAGAAACGCCGCCAAGGCATATCCTTGGGCGCTTTAGCCAAAGAGTTTAAGGTTAGCCGTGCTGCCATTCAAAGGGTGGAGAAGAGGACGGCCTAGACCTTTTGGGTTCAACCGTAATTGGTGCGGATGGAACAAGTCGATGCTAGAATGCAGGCATGGACTTGTCATTCATCCTTGTTATTGCCGTAAGCGCCGCCCTCGCTTCAGCATTTATGGTTTTGGCTGAAGTCACGTCACGTCGGGTTTCAGTTTTTCGCCTGCCCTTCCTGATCGCTTATCTCCTAGGCATTGTGGTGATGCAGCCTTGGAGGGTCAGCAGCGCACAAGAGGCAGGCATGGCCGCCATGATGATCGCGTTCATGGCGATTTGGGTAGCGATAGGATGGCTTATAGGAGCAGGTCCAACCGCCTTGGCACTAATCGTGATTAGGTGGATTTCAGGAAGGACTTCCAAGCGGGCTTAAGCTGTTTGCAGTGAGCCGCACGACCTAGATCGTTCACGCCAAATTGAATAAGTTATAAGCTATTTTCTAAAGCGATATTCTAGAAAGAAGAAGTCTTAGACAATACTCTTATACCGCCAATATTCACTAGCACGTCACGGTCCACGCAGTTCATCATGCTCACAACGCTAGAGAAGCTATAGCAAAGCAGCTTTCAACTTAATCTCTGATGCTAGAATGCCTGTAATTTGCTCTGTAAGGCTCATACAGAGACATTCGAGACTTCTAGTTGGTATACAGCCAAAAACTTCAATCGTTGCTGTATGAGGCCTACAGAGACCAAAATGCGTGTGGCATCATGCTTCATCCTAGGTTGGCTCCCAGAGAATATTTGGTTGTAAGACGGGGTCCAAAGATAAGGAGACTAGTAATGTGGTGGGCTTTGGGTCTCTGCGCGGCGGTGGGCCTCATACTGTTTCGCAATGGCCTCAATGCTGTTTGGGGTACCGCCACGTTAGCAATCCCCCTCGGCCTTGGGGTCGGCATTCTCAGCGGATGGCCAATCTGGGACACACTTTGGAAGAGTGCGATTATCGGCGCAGTCATGGGTTTTGGTTTTGAACTTCTACCTCGGTTTGCTCGCAGCTTCAGCAAATAGGCCTTATATACAGCGGTGGACCTAGAATGTTGCTCGCCTTGTCTACCTCCCGCCACGTCCCTTTAATGCCTAATTGAGAATTTCTGCCGGATAATGCCGGTATGACGAAGCACTATCCACGGAAGCATTATGCGGCTGGACGGCAAGGCATTAGAGGCCGCCCACATAAAACGCGGAACCCCATCGAAACCGGTATCCAATATCTTGGCCTGTCTATTTTAGCAGGGATCGGACTGGCGAGTGGATTGGGCATGTATGATCGTTACAAAGCCAGACAAGCTGCATTAGCGGCCCTTCCGCCCGGTTATCAGTTCTCAGGATGCAACGAGGTGCGGGCAAGAGGCTTAGACCCACTCCACAGCTATGAACCCGGCTATTCTGAACGGATGGATGGTGATGGAGACGGTATAGCCTGCGAGCCTTATCGGCGTTAATCCCAGCCCTATCGGAGCGGCGGCTACTGAGCGCTTTGTCTCGATAGCGGACTGTTCGGACACGACGACATTGCGGATATTGGCGAGAGCGCGGTAAGATACGTTCGTGCCGCATGAAGACAGGACGTTTGATGTTTTTGTGAAGTGGGTTTTGCCCGCTTGTGTGCTTCTCGCGATTGTTGCGGGATCATTTTTATCACGCCCAAAATCGTATCAGGCGCCCCTAGCATCGCACGCCTATGGCTGCTTCGTGGACGCCACTGGCAAGCGTATTGTCATCGATAAATCAGGCTTTCGGTGGCGGAATTCACAAATGAAACCCGCAGCTTTCGACCTCGCCGAAACAAAATCAGGACTGCGGCTTCAATTCCACAAGCCGTTGGTCATACCGCAGGAAAGCAACGCAGTTCCAAATGATCCAGGTTCATCCATTTGGAGTCTCGCGGTACAAACTAAATTAGATACTCCAGAGTTAGTGGATGGCGTTTGGGTCACGGATGCGGAAGGTCGCAGCCGTCTTTTCGAGCGAAACTCGCTGGGAGGTTGCGCGTAAAGTCCGCTTCCCTCGACATTGCGGGGCTTTCCGTTTTCGATATGATGAAAGCGATGTGGCCAAGAGACAAAGCAGAATGGCGACTATCCGTCATCGGATGGCTTGTGGCCGTGATTGCTCTGGTGGCTTTTGGGGCACTTGCAGCAGCAATATTCGCGGTTGGTGGAGCAAGTGCGCTCATGATCCGTCGATGGTTTATCGACAAACGATAAGTCCGTTTCCCCCGACATTTTCGACGTTCCGCTTCGAGACACTGCACCCCGTTAGCGGCTGTCCGGACACGACGACATTGCGGTCATAATTGGAAGATGCGAAGCTCAACGAATGCTCGACGAACTACTCATCGGTTTCTTCGGGGGGCTTATTGGAGAGCGTCTCTTCGGTAAGTGGGCCCGCCGCCATCCCCGCCTTACGTACCTGATCTGTATCCCGCCGCTCCTTGCTGTCGCCATCCTAACCATCAGACAAATGCTGCGAAACTAACGTCCGCTACCCCCGACATTGCGGACTCTCCATCGCGTCCAATGTATTCTCTTCAGCAGACGTTGCTCACACGCCTGACGATTGGCATTATCTTGCCATGAAGCGGGGGATTGTGATTGCTGTGGCTTTGGGATTGGTGGGGTGTAAGGCCTCAATCAAAGAGGCCGCGATAATCGCAGCGATCGAGAGTAAGGTCCGCCTTCCCGTCAATGCGCGCCCACTGGATGCATATGCTCGGTTCTATGCTTACGGACCCGATGATGTTGTCGTCGGCAACTACCTTATTCCTCCCTCCGAGCCGGACCTGAAATTGTGCGAGGAAGAGAAGGCAATAGAAAAAAAGGAAAATGTGGAGGGCGAAAGCGCTTCTCGTTATTGCCCACCTCCTAGGGGCGTGGGGGCGGGCGAGCACCGCTGGATGTCGAACTACAAATGGTTGCCTGGTGGTTACGACGGCGGATGCAACTACATCGACGTGATTTACGATTTAGCTTCAGAAAGGTTCTTGAAAGTGGAATGCCACGGCTCTGTAGAGTGATGGCGTTTAGAAACTGTAACCTCTCTGCCGACCTTCTGCTTTGATACGCAGCAGCCCAAAGCGCACTGTCGGGACACGACGACATTGCGGACATCGGCGAAGACTGGCACTATCGCCGAATTAGATGAGCGAGGATTGAGCTCTGCGATGCAGTTGTATAACGCCATTCAAGCGTGGGTGGACCTCCAGTGGCGTGCTCCAGGGCTACAATTCAAGGTGTTGCTGCTGCCAGCTATTATTCCCTGTCTTGCCATTCCAATGATTGGTTGGACTCCTGTACTAACGGTAATAGCGTTTGGTTGGTTTGGGCTCTGGAACAGCTTCGTTATATGGCGTGGCTGGTTGTACATGCGAGAAGTTATTTGCGAAGCGGACCAGCAATACGATCGTTCTGGCAAGTTTCGACTTTCTAAAGAGTATCGCCACACGGAGAGCGCAACGGCCGCTGCCGAAAGAAAAAGATGCAAGTGATAGTGTCTAACAGTCGAGACACTGCACCCCGTTAGCAGACTGTCAGGACACGACGACATTGCGGACGTAATCGATTGGCCTGAATATGCCCATAAGGCGCCAGCCGGCTTGCTTTTAAGTCAAGTGAAAGGCAGTCAGCAGGACATGCTCCTATTCCTAATGTGGCCTATTGCTCTCGCAGGAGCTTTCTATGGAGCGTTGCACTACTTTCCATGGTGGCATGCCAACGTAGCGAAAGAGGAAGTTCCAGAGGGCTATCTATTGAAGGCTTTCTACGGCTTTACTGTATTTGCTTTGGCTGTGGTCGTCGCTGTAAAGTTGCCCGGCCTATAACCGCCTCATCCGCACCATAAG
Organism: Sphingobium sp. CR28; assembly: GCF_052327305.1. Lineage (GTDB taxonomy): Bacteria > Pseudomonadota > Alphaproteobacteria > Sphingomonadales > Sphingomonadaceae > Sphingobium. The sequence continues at coordinate 1,595,787 of NZ_CP182486.1, forward strand.
CCATCGGCCAGCTTTCCCCGACAAATCCGACGTTCCGCTTCGAGACACTGCACCCCGTTAGCGGACTGGCAGGACACGACGACATTGCGGACGATCGAGTTGTTGTTATCACCAAGCGATGAGTGAGGCTTGGTTCCGAAGATGGATGGGCATCTGCTTTATTCCAATTAGCTGGCATGGATGGATCGCTGCTGCTGCGACCGCCGCCGTTCTTCTGCCCTGCGGTTATCTTTGGGTAAGCTATGTCGATCAACATCCTGCCCTTGCGTGGACCGGAGCCATAATCGGGACACTGGCGATAGCTGGATACCACGGACTAGTTCTTTGGAAATTGGAGCAAATGTAAAACCAACATACCGGCCGCTATCCCGACCTTGCGGTCGTCTGATGCTTGTTTCAGACATTCAAGGATGAGACATGACCGAAATGACTGGCTTCCTGCTCAGGAAGAGGCCGACGAGAATAACGTCGAACTCGGATACCGATGGTGGCAGCGCATCAAGATAGCAAGTGTTCTGCTGGTTTTGATGCTGATCGCTGGTAACTACTTCCTCAGAGAATAGCGCGTCGATCTGCTGAGCCGTAAAGAGGCTCGTGACCGGAATGTCCGCCTTTCCACCCCATTGCGGACCTTCGGCAAACAATGGATTATGCGGTGTGAAACTTTGCTCGAAAGCTCTACTGGCCGCGTTTATTTTCTGGGAAAGCTATTGGATATACGTCTATTTCAATGCCGAGGTCCCAGATAGCGCGATGGATACGACCGCCGCTATCATATTCGGCGGATATCCCATTGTATTGCTTGTGCTTGCATCAGTGGCGCTGGTTCTTTTTCGAAGCCTTTTGAAGCAACGTTGTACGTCCGCTCCCTCAGAGATTTCTAACGTCCCCTCTGACACGCAGCAGCCCAAAGCGGACTGACGGGACACGACGACTTTCCTGCCACTCGCTTTGGAAGTAATAAGGCCTATGGGAAAGAGGCTGATCGCTGCTCTAGCCATCTTGACGATTGGCCTGTCTCTCGGATGGTGGCTGCGAACACAGTCGGCAATAGACACCTGCCTTGACATGGGCGGGGAGTGGTTATCGCCGGGCTTATGCTACCACGCCACCAAATATCGATTAGAATAGCGGGTCCGCTGACCCCGACATTGCTGACGCTGAAGATAGATGGCAAATCGCAGGCATGGACCGGCCTGTTCCCTATCGAAGCTGGTGGCAGCCTCTGCCGGTGTGGCTGAAGCTGGTGGCGATTTGCGGTGCTTTCCCCGCTTGGCTCATCATCGCGTATTGCGTTCTGACCGGACAGGCGAAAAGCTGGGCTGCGCTCATCGCTTTCGCGGTGTTTTCAATCTGCACCGTGCTTCACATTGCGTTTGACCGACGCAATCGTCGCGGCGGAATTATACGCCATCGCGGCTTCGACGTAGGCGGCGGTGAATGACCCGTTTCCCCGACAAACGCGACCTTCCGCTTTGATACGCAGCGGGCCAAAACTAGACTGTCAGGACACGACGACATTGCGGACTTTAAGGACCGCCGAGTTCAGGCCAGCGTTTCCAATTCCAACCTTCGCTGCAAAGTGAGTGCGATCCCTGGCACAGCGGGGCTGTGCTCATGATAGCGCGGATAGCTCGGACACGGTCGCAAGCGGCAGCAGGTGATATGTTTAGCACCACTTGAGGCTCCGGGTTCATTGAACTCATTTGCAACATATATTGCCGGAGAGTGGCGTCAGAGATCAAGGTGGCGTTCCACATAACTGACCCGTCAGCACTAACGTCAATCGGCTGGACCGTCCGCAAATGACCTATGCCGTCCTTTTCGCGACCCCAGTTTGCAAGTGGCGTGGCGCAGTTGGCGGCGTAGGTTTCGGGCACCTTCTCACAGCCAAGCGTGGCAAGGACTAGAGATAAAGAGGTGAGCTGAGGGAAGCGGATGACCATGGATAACAAGGTGCCGTGTTTATAACTTTACCGCAACGTCCGCCCCCCCCGACATTGCGGACTTTCAGATTGCACGACATCATGCGCTCATGAACGTGGCCCGCTTTGTCCAAGCTGGATTTTTTATTACTGGGATCGTCTTTCTCGCAGTTGTGTGTTTTGGCACTGGCGGCTTGATCGGGATCGCAGCGGCGTTTGCTGCAACCGTGCCGTTCTCCGCCTTGATCATATTTGGAATGAAGTGCCCGCACTGCGGCGTCAGTTATTATTTTGCGCCATCGAAAGGGGGCTCCAATCTGACGGGAGTGAACATGTTTAAGCCAGTCGCCGGGCGGTGTCGCAAATGCGGCTCCATCCGTTAGGCCACCCGCGCTGCCCGCCCCCCCGACCTTTCCATCATTCCCGGTGATGCACCAGCACTTAAAAGCGGCATGGTAGCTATCCCGCCTTGAGCCACAAAAGCAGACTGTCCGGACACGACGACATTGCGGACATTCGTGCCATCTGAAATGCTGACGTTCGATGACAACTTCCGATCACCAGTGGGGCCTAAGCAATCCGGGGCCTGAAAGTCTGCTGGTCTGGCTTGAGCCTTGGTGTGACGAGTTCGAGGTTCCAGCTCGATCAACCATCACTTTAAAGGCTCCCGGCGGGTTTGAGGAAGGCACTCCGGGTGAGGTTGAGTGGACTCCAGAGAACCTGGTCATTTGGGGAAACGGCCCGACGGTGGAAGTTTTCATTGACGGCGTGCATCACGAATCTGGTTCGGCAGTGATCCCTATTCCTGACGGCCTGACTAAGAAAATGCTCAACGTCGTCTTTGCGGAGCAGCCCACTGCGCGACTTGGTGGCGCACCTTCCGCTGTGATCGATTGGCCCTCTCGCTGGCGGCGGGTAAGACGCATTTTGGGTCTGTAGGCCGCTCCGGGAACGACCGCCTTCCCCCGACTTCGCAGACATTTGGCTTTGTACGATCTCGCTCAAAAGCGGACTGTAGGACACGACGACATTGCAGTCGCTATGGGCGACGGTAGCGAAGCCCGTTAGCTGCCATAAAGCCCCTGGCGTCAAAGCTGCTCCACACCTCTCCCCAGGGCGTTCGCCCCGGATGGATTTCCATGTCCCGAACCAACACCTCTCGAACAAACGATAGTTCGCTGTCGATAGCTTCCCTTGTGGGCCAGCCGCCTTCCATTGGTGCATCGCGCAACTGCACACTCCAAGACGCTTGCTCAAGGCGACCGTCATGGAAACATATTGAAAGCCAAGCGGGTTGCCCGCCGAATGTCAGATCACGAAGGTAAAGCCACTCAAAGCCATTGCCATGATCTCGCGAACCTTCCAGCAAATCAGTTAATAGCGGTGCGACCGAAACTTTCGTCTGATTGGGTTCCAGCACTGCAATATCGCCGACGCGAATGCTGCCGGTGTCCCGGTGAATCCATAATTCAGTTGCCATAAAGCAAGCATCCACAATCCGATCGCTGTGGCAATGGCGGCTTTCCGCTCAGCCGGACAAAAACTGACAGTCGCAAATCCCCGACGTTGTGGTCATTCTTCTCGCTAAATCAAATGCCCTTTAGCCGACATTCAATGACGTTTCGGGTTGTCCGCGTTTTGCAATTTGCCACCAGAAAATCGGCAAGGCTGCGAGCATAGTGAACGCCGCGATCCAAAGAGCCATTTCTGGAAATGGGAGATAGCCGAGGTCAGCGAGCGGGAATGCGGCTGATGGTAAGACGATTAGCAGGGCAAACCTTAGAAAGCCTCGAAACACGGTAATGATGCCGAGTTGCTCAAGAATGCCTAGGCCAGAAAATAGAACCGCCGCAACGATATAGCCGACCACTTCGTTGCCGATAGCCCAAGCGCTTCCGCACACCATCGCTGCGAACAAAATGAAGGTCATGGATAGGGCAAAGCGATTTGTGAGCATGGCCCATTCATAAATCAGTTCCGCTTATCGTGCTACACCAGTCGAAAGCCGACTGTCCGCTTCCCCCGACATTTTCGAAGTTCCGCTTCGAGACACTGCACCCGTTAGCGGACTGTCGGGACACGACGACATTGCGGGCATGGGCGTGAACTTCTAAGCTTATTTAATGCGAGGATTAGACAGCTATCCTAGATGGATATCAGTGCTCGTCGGTGTCGTCGCCCTTGGCGCGGCTGTTATTGCCAACGCATCTAATCACTCTGTGGTTGGACTCTGCCTCATAATCTTTGGGATTGGCTGCATTTTACAGCGCAGCAAACCTCCGCCGCAGTAGTTGGGCCAATGTCCGCTTCCCCCGACAAAGCCGACATTCAGCACCGTTTTGGCGTCGCCTAAAAGCAGACAAAATTGTTTGGATTAGGATTGGGGCAATTCAGTCAGGATGGCCAAATCGACATTGAGAAGGCGAGCGATGTCGATGAACTCGACAACATCTAATCGCCGCTCACCTATCTCGTACCGTGACACAAATTGCTGATGCGTACCAAGCTTCAAGGCTAGTGCGGATTGGCTCAAACCTGCGGCGTTCCGGGCCTCTACGAGCTTCTTGATGAGCGAGCGATACCGCTCGCTATGAAACCCTTTTCCTTTGGAATTTTCCTGCCCTGCCATCGGCAAGGCTCTCGCTCCTATTGCGCTCTACACAAAAACTGTGTGATGCGAAACCCACAGGGAGGGCATCTGCATGGAATGGATTGTTATAACCGGAATCTTCATCCTCGTGGCGGGAGTTTGGATTGCTGTCGGTTCCGCTAAGCTGGATCGCGAGGACAGAGAGACCAAGGCTGCTCAACTTGCGAGCATTTCTAACTTTGATCCTTCCGTTAAATTCGATGGCCTTTGGTGGGAAAATGGGGTCGCTCTTGACCCATATTCCAAACAGATTGCCATCGTCAGTGCTGCTGAGCCGCCTCGCACTTTCCGGTTTGATCAGCTTGTTTCCGTGGAGGTAGATCGCAACGGGCATACAGTGACCACTACCAAGGGCTCTAGCGGCCTTCGTGGCGCAGCCGTAGGTATGGCACTTGTTGGACCTATCGGGTTAGCTTTGGGCGGTACCACTCGCTCCAAGGGGAAATCGATCTCCAAAATCACGAAACTGTCGTTGAAGATCTACACGAACGATCTCGTTCAGCCATATCACGAGGTCATGTTCTACAATGATCCCAACGGCGACGAAGACGGTGGGGCATTTGTAGCGCCTGCTATCGAGGAATTAGAACAGTGGTTCGGACGCTTTCAGGCCATCCTCCAGATGGACAGGGCGGCTAAGTCGACCCCAGTAGATCAGCGGGCTCTGCCTTCTGATGGAACAGAGGCGGTTCTAACTCCTCCCGCTGCCGTTCCATCAGAAGCCCCCAAAAGTTGGCTAGGCAGGACGTTTGGAGCGTGAGGGGATCAAAGGACGGTGCGCATTGCGATGGAAGCGCATTAAAGTTGCAGTCGGGCTTTAGACTGCAATCTGAAAATGTGTTTCAGCCCGTCTCGATATTATACTCCAGGACCAGAATTCCATCGCAGGGACTACTTCCCGATCTGCCACGCTCCATGGTCGAACATAGTTATAACCCTCTGAAATCCTTCGTCCGCCATCATGCCATAACAGAGCACGCGGGCGACGTTCAGCTTCTAGATTTCCCTCTATCTCACCACCCGTCTTAGTGATGGCCATGATATGCATGATGCCTTGAGCCACGATCGACGGGGCGCCTAAACTGGGTGTGGATGGACGCACTTCTCCATGCCAGTTCAGCAACGCACCACAGAATGTTACTCGCGAGCCCGCCTCATCTTTGGGAGCAAGCTGCAATACCAATCCACAAGAATACGACCCGTCCGACAAAGGAATGGACCAAAAATCTCCCGGCTGGAGCTTAGCGGTAGACCGAGGTATGTAAGGGTAACTATCCGTCATCATACCCCGTCTATAATTTGAGAGCCGAGACGCGCGAAGAGATTAGTCTTCAAGGGCCGTTGAGGACTACCTGCCGGAAGTCTTCCAGCACCCCATGTCGTTGCCGATCCCTTCAACCTCGATGCCGTCAAGCTGCGCGAGCAAATGATCGAATGTTCCTCCGGCTGGTACGGGATAACAGTGCTTCAACGCGATCCCAAGAGAATCGACCTCGCCTTGGGTTAAGAGCGCTACAGCAACGATCCGATCTTCGCTCAAGGCTAAGCTCCTCTCAACAAAGGCAAACGCGGCCCCTGCGAGTTCGTTCATCCGAACGCCCTCATTCGTTCAATTTTGGTCTCGGCTAGCGCCATGGCGTGAGAGGGTTAACAATCCCCCTTCACTGTCATCATCGGCCTCACCTCCACATGGCGCTCAAAGGCCTGTTCAAGGGCATTTTTGGCCATGGTCTGCTTGCTGTTAGGCACGATGAGGGAGTCATGAACCGGCAGTGCTGGAATGCCGTGATCCATCGCCAACTCATAAACTGCCTCAATGATGGCTTCGCTTTCTAGAAACTGGAAATCGCCCCATCGCCAGGGGCTGGTTTCCCAATCGTCCAGAATGGGGAAATGAGCCGCTATTTTTGATCCGAGCTTGGCCATTGGATAGAGTTTCTGAAGGCAGCGACCTTTGCATAGTCCCGCACATAGGCCGGGCTTCTTATCCCGCGCCATTTCCTGCTGATGGAGATCGCACATCTTCCTAACGTAACTGTGTTTCGAAGCTGGCGACCATTTGTTTTCGGGATGCTTAGTATGCCCTAGTGTGTAGGCAATCCATGATTTGACGATCCCCCTTGGAATGCCGGGAATATCATAGGGATCGCCTGCCTTCATCGGTATTCCCTTCAAGGCATGTAGAATAGTCAAATGACTCGCCCGGATGTCGATCTCGACAACGGGTTCGCCATAAATGGTCATCAGTTTCCGCTCTTCACTCGGCTCCTGCTGATAGAGGCCACCTTGGACATAGAGACGGCCGCCCTTATTCCACCGGAATGAGGGATCATCCCCGCAACTGAATATGCGTTGGAAACACCCCATCAATTCGGCCGGTTGAATATCCTGCTCGGCCATAAATCTGTTGATGGCATTGATCCTTTCCCCCTCTGTCAAAACATAGGGATCAGTAGGATCGATTTTCATATTGGAATTCGGCCGCTTAAAGGCTCCAAATTGGGTCGACACCCATTGTGATGAGGTCCGCAGGATAATCGGATTTCTGATTGTTGAAGGTCGATAAGCCCGGAAATGAGCATTCCACTCTGAGGGAATAATCCCATGGGCTTCAGCCAACGCTATAAGCTTATCGGTTGCCCTAAATCGACTGGCTTTTGCCGGATCAAAGGGATTGGGGACAGCGGGTTTATTCGCCTTCTCAACCGCCAGATACCCAAGGGACTCTAACCCATCGATAGTGGCTTTGAAGGGCCTATAACCAATTGGTTCGCCGGTAAAATCACCTGCACCCATTGGTCTATAGGTGGCTGCATTATCAGTTGATGACGCTTTAGCCCTTAGCAATCCAACTATGATAGGATTCAATGAATCTATCATATTTTTTTTATGTGATTTTACACCTGAGTTAGTGAGCCTTTCCACTATATCATCAATGAGTTTCACTGATGAAATGGATTCACTCTTAAAGTATAGGCTAAGGTATATATCGTTCTTATAGGTGGAATCTATCATATGGATTCCATTCATTATTATTCATTTCTATTCTCCTTTAATTAGAAAGAGGGGGGGGAAGGAAGGGGAAGGTATACGTGTAACGTCTATAGGCGCCATATAGACATAAATTGACATAAGTTTACTTAAGTTAATGAAATTAATTAGTTTCATGCGGAACGGTATTTGATCCTCTTAAGGTTGATGCTGTTTGACCCATCCATGTAAGTGATGACAACTATGCGACTGGGGAAGTGCTTAAGCGAGAGCTCATGAAGCTCTGCTACCATCGGAATAATCTCATCGAAAGGTAACGGTAGCGCACGAACGTACTCACCAGAACGCTTCCTAGAAAAACCATACTTTTTGAAGACTTCGGTGGCAGACCGGCGAATTGGCCCGAAGCCGAAGGACGCGCCATTTTTCTGGCAGCTGATTGAGGCGCTCGCAGTCATTTCGCCCCTCCAGCGCTTCTATTCCATCCGAAGCTCTTCTGGCGGTTTTCCAGCCATTCGTTCAGGTCGGACTGACGCCACCCAACAGCCCTTCGTCCGAGGCGAAGCGGACGGGGAAAGGCGTTATTTTTCAAAGCTGCGTAAATCGTCGATTTGGACAAGCCGACCTTCGCGGTGACCTCTCCAATGCGCAGTATTCTATCAAGTCTCATATCTGCCTCCTTTCGTGTGGGAGCGGGGTGCTCCGGTGTTGGCGGGCGGCAGATAGGTACAACAAATCGATCGGTCAATAGTAAAAATTGCGCAAAATGGCGAACAAGTTTTCAGATACGAAAGAAAAGGTAAGAAACGAACTCACTCTTTTACTTTATATGCAAAGACCAATCATTCATTAGATATTGTCTCTTTTTATACATGTCTGTGCGAAGGTATGCTGCTTCTGTTTTATCGCGCAAAACGTGCGCCAATGAGAACTCTATTACTTCTCTTGAATAAGAAGTTTGTTCACTGGCCCAATCTCTAAACGATGATCTAAACCCGTGAGGAACAGCGGGGATAGACAGCTCCCTCATAAGCTTTGAAAGGGTCATGTCAGAGAGCGGCTTGCCGGTCACTGAACCGGGAAAGAGGAAGTCGCTATCCTCGCTCCTGATCTGTTGTGCTTCCTTCAAGATGGCGAGGCACCGGGGGGAGAGGGGGACGCGATGAGGCTTCTTCGCTTTCATGCGGCTGGCGGGAATGGTCCATTCCGCCTTGTCGAGGTCGATTTCGCTCCAAACTGCCTCTCTGGTCTCGGCAGAGCGGGTTGCCGTCAGGACTAGAAACTCAAACGCCAGCTTGGTCGCAGTGGAAGCTTCGCTGGCCTTCACCTTCTTTATAGCTTCGGCAACTTCCTCGTAGGGGAGGGCCTGACGATGCTGGACCTTGGATCGATCATGCTTGGGCAAGACCCTCGACAGGGCATCCGCTGGGTTATCCGTCCTCCACCCCTTAGCAATCGCCCATTTGAGGACCGTGCCGACCCGCTGCTTCAGCCGTCGCGCCGTCTCTGGTTTTTCGTTCCAAACCTCATTCAGGGCAGCAAGAACGTCCGCACTAGTGATCGTGTCGATCCGGCGCTTGCCCAAGTGAGGAAAGACATATGTTGTGAGGCTATTGATCCACTGATCACCGTGTTTGGGATTGCGCCATGTCGGCTTGTAAGCGGCGTGAACCTCATGTGCCGCTTCCTCGAACGTAAGGATCGCTTGTAGGGCCTTTTTAGCGGCCAGCGGGTCTCCCCCTAGTCGAGCAATTTTTCGGTTCTCCAGCGCCTTCTCACGGGCTTCTGCGAGCGAAACAAGTGACACTGACCCTAGGCCCATGTCCCTTCGCTTGCCTCGAATGACGAGACGCTGAATCCAGCGCTTCGCTCCATTCTTGTCGATTTTGAGATAAAGCCCTTGCCCATCGCCATGCAGGCCGGGTTCGATAAGGGCGCGAACCTGAGCAGCGCTCAATCGCTTATCGGCATGTCGTCCCAGGGGTTTTTTGCTCGTCATTCACCCCACATATCGCCCAACAAAATGGAAGGGAAGGCGAAGGAAAATCCTGGACGGCTCTGGACACTAAACAATCCATTGCATTGTTTTTATGGATTTTACTGGGCGGGATCAGACGGCACTGGACATGGCAATGGCGGACTCCCGCTCCGCCATCCTTCCATTCAGCCTAGTTCAAGGCCAGCCATAAAGCGTTGGTTTTGCGTTGTTTTTGACGGGCGCACATTCGCGGTTGTTCGCGTCTGTTCGGACATATCCGCCCTCGAGTGTGGGGATGAGTGTGGGGGCGGGGCTTCCCTGACGGCGGGGCTGGCGCTATGTTTCCGGCCATGGGCAAGCTCACAGCGATGCAGGTGAAGAACCTCTCCGAGCCGGGACGCTATTCCGATGGCGATGGATTGATCCTCGATATCGGCAAGAGTGGCCGGGCAAGCTGGATCTTGCGGGTGCAGATGAACGGCAAGCGCCGTGATATTGGCCTTGGGAGCCTCAGGGACGTGTCGCTGCGCGAAGCGCGCGAGAAGGCGAGCGATCAACGCAAGCTGGCGCGCTCGGGCGTCGATCCCCTGGAGCAGAAGCGCCGGGTCACGGTCGTCATCCCCACATTCCGGGAAGCAACCCAGCGCGCCTATGGCGAGATCAGCAAGAGCTGGAAGAACGGCAAGCATCACGATCAGTGGCTGACCACGATGGAGAAGTATGCCTTCCCCAAGCTGGGAGCGCTGCCGGTCAATGAGATCGAAGGTCCGGCGATTCGCGACGTGCTGGCCGGGATCTGGCTCGACATTCCCGAGACCGCACGGCGGGTGAAGCAGCGCATCGGCGCTGTACTCGACTGGAGCTATGCCAATGGCTACCGCGCTTCGGAGGCACCCATGCGCTCGCTGGCCCGGGGCCTGCCGCGCCAGCCTCGCAAGGACGGGCATTTTGCCGCGCTCCCCTATGAGGATGTGCCCGCCTTCTTCACCCGGCTCCATGACCGGCAGCTCAGCGTGAGCCGGCTGGCCCTGGAGTTCCTCATTCTCACGGCTGCCCGATCGGGCGAGGTTCGCGGCGCACGCTGGAGCGAGATGAACGCAGACCTCTCGGTCTGGACCGTGCCCGCTTCACGGATGAAGGTCGGCAAGGCCCATGCCGTGCCGCTCTCGGACGCCGCGCAGGCGATCCTGCGCTAGGCCGAGCCGTTCCGCAGGATCGACTGCGATCTCGTCTTTCCCGGGCAAGGCCGCCGCGCAGAGCCCGCCGATGGCCTCATTGCCAAGACCATGTCCGACATGACCCTGCTCCAGCTTCTGCGCGGCATGGATATGGCCGTGACCGTCCATGGCTTTCGATCGAGCTTCCGGGACTGGGCGGCCGATCGCACCAGCTACCCGCGCGAGGTTGCCGAGGCAGCCCTTGCACATACCGTCGAGAACAAGGTCGAGGCTGCCTATCGACGTACGGACTATTTCGAGAAGCGCCGGGCGATGATGGCCGACTGGGCGGCCTACTGCCGCCCCTAAGCCCGGACACGGCGCTGCGCGATGAACGCCTCGAGGCTGTCGAGCGGAATGAGCGTGACCTTACCCACCTTGATGGTCTCGATCTCGCCGGCGCCGATCAGCGCATAGAGCTTGGTCCGGCCAATGCCGAGCATGGCGACGGCATCGGCAATGCGGACGGTCAGCTGCCTGGGCGTGAAACGATGATGTGCGTGAATGTTCATGGGACTGTGCTCCTGCCCGTGTCTGATCGGGTGGGCAGGAAAAGGGTCACAAAAGCGCCGACGGACAACAGCGGGCATTTGTGACGTGAACAGTCACAAGCGAAACTTTCAAAAAACCGCTTGCACTCCGCAGGAATCGCGAAACCGGCGATCGGTGCGCTTAAAAGTTCAGTGGGAATTCCCTCTCAAGCCGCGCGTTTCCGCCAAGTTCACAAAATTCGCGTTTCCCCGCGCACCCCGGTCCCGCTGATCGTGAGCTCGAAAAATCCACGCCGGCATGCTTGCTGACGGTCAGTTCCGCTTCAAAGATCGTAAAATTCCGGATCCCTTCAAAGTCCCAGGGGGGTCGCGGGAAAGTGTGAACCTTGTGAACTTCCGCAGAAAACCGTCATTTTTGACCGAACCTTTTTCGAACTTTTTGTGAACCAGGTTCACATCCCGAGAGTGAATTTTTCTTCAGAATAAACTCAATGAAATCAACGCGGTGCAAAATCACGGTGTAGAAGTTCACTCAGGTTCACAGATAAAGTGAACTTTTTCTCCACGCAAAATCATGTGCTTAAGCCCAGTTTCGGGCCCCGGTTCACAAAGTTCACACTTTCCCGCGTGCCCCCGCCACAAGCAGCCAGCAGTGTTCAAAAAACTGCGCAGATCTCTTGCTCTGGGGGGCCAAAAGTCGCTCTCAAGCCAAAAAATTCCAGATTGACGCAAAGGTCGAGGGGGGTCGCGGGAAAACTCGAATAAAGTGAATAACCGCAGAAAACCGCCATTTTCGAGTGAATAAATTTCGAATATTTTGTGAATAATATTCGCATGTCGGAGGTGAATTTCCGCTCTGAAAATCTCCTGTAAAAACAGCGGCATGCGAAAACGCGCATCAAATATTCGTCAATATTCACATCGGGAGTGAATATTTTCTGCACGAGATTTCAGTGGCTTAACCCGTCAAATGGGGGGCTTATTCACATTATTCGTGTTTTCCCGCATGCCCCCGCTCGGAAGAGCGCGTCGCTTGAAAAATTAAGGCTGAGAAGGGCGGACCGCAGGCAGCCATCAATGCGAATCCCACGGACGCGCGTAACTGCTGTGGGCAGCGCAGGACCACATCGTCTAACCGCAGAGCGTGCGTCAGATTGCGTCGTGGCAAAACGGCGCGCATCTCGTCCAACGCCACGTAAAGCGGCCGCGCCTCGAAGATGCCTAACCGCGTCATTCCTCACACCAAAAGCCCGCAGGCGAGGGGGGGAGCCAAGCGCCGCGCGGCGTATAAACCGGTCCGCCAGTTGTCCAACTACAATCCATTACCCTCGATCCAATGGCTGAGCGCCAGACGCCGCGCCAATGACCCGACCTGCCGGCGAATATCCGGCACAGCGATAACCTCCCAGTGGGCGCCGCGCGTCATCGGGCCGGCCGCGAATAGTCGCTTTGACGGTTCGCCCTGCGCGTTGATCGCGTGTCCCTCCCGGTCCACGTCGATACCTATAGCAAGTGAGTCCGGCCTGATGAGACCGGCGTCGCGCAGTTGCTGGAGCAGCGGGTCGCGGGTCCGGGCGAGATCGCCAAGCGGTCCAGTGCAATTGATCGCGCGTCGGGCCATGATCGTCTTCGTGTCCCGCTGACCGCGCGGACGCCAGGAAATCGCGATGCCTTCAGTATTGGCTCGCGCGTCGACGATCTTGCCCGCGAATGTCAGGAACGACCCGTTCGCCTGCATTGCGTCGATGCGTTCCCGCACGTCCGGAGCGAGGCGATGCCGGTGAACATCCCAATAGGGGCGCAAATGGCGCAGAAAGCGTCGCCGCGCTTCATCGTCTGCGGCGCGCCAGATGTCCTGCGTGAACGGCCGGAGCTCGTCGACGGCGTTCCGCCAGCCGACGAAACGGGCACGCTGGCGCATCATTTTGACAAGCGCGGAGCCGGTTTCTGAAGGACGTACTTTGAGAGGGGCATGATGTCCCGCGTCCGAATGGCTGTATGGTATCAGTCCACGGCGGGAGAGCGTGACGATGCGGCCTGAAAAGCCTCTCGAACGAAGCGTTAGTGCGCAGTCGATGGCGGTCAGGCCACTGCCGATCAGCAGCACCTGGTCCTGGCCGGCGAGATCCTCGGCAATCTCGCAAGACCATGGATCGCGGACGTAAAGGGGGGCCTCAAGCCCGGCGAATGGCGGCAGATCATGGGGCGGAAGGTTGCCCGGCGTCAGCACGACGGCATCGGCCCCGACGACGCGCCCGTCCTCCAGCGTCAGCCGTGCCGCCCCATTTGATCCGTTGAACGACAGATCCACGCCATTCCCCACGATCACATGGAGCTGCTCGCCGGAGCGATGCCGAGCGTCCTGAAGCAGATCGCTCAGATAGGCGCCATAGGTTTGTCGCGTGGCGAAGCTCTGGCGTCCGCCGAGGCCGTGCGCTTCCAGCCACGTCGCAAAATGATCCGGTTCGTCCGGGAATGCGCTCATGTTCGCGGCACGCACGTTAAGGACATGGTCCTCTTGGGCTGCGCCATAGGCCAGGCCGCGTCCCATGCGGGCCGGATCACGCTCGATTAGCGAAACCCGGGCCATACCGTGGCGCACGAGATTGATGGCCAGCAGCGTGCCGCTGAAGCCTCCGCCGACAATGAGGATATGGTTGGCAATCAGCATTCAGATGCGAACCGACTGTCCCGTCATCGCGATGTCACCAGCACGTCGCCCCGCTCGCTCATGATTGACGCCTGCACGCTGTGTTCCGGCCGCTGACATTTCGTGATTGCGGTTAAGGGCCGCATAGCGTCCCTCTGCAGCGAGAAGCGCATCATGGGTCCCGATTTCCACCACCTGACCGTTTTCGATCACCGCGATGCGATGAGCCGAGCGGATGGTTTCCAGCCGATGCGCAATGATGATCGCCGTGCGACCCTCGCACAGGATGCGGAGGGCCTGCTGGATGCGCCGTTCCGTCGCGACATCCACGGCGGAGGTGGCTTCATCGAGCACCAGCACGGACGGATCGGCAAGATAGGCGCGCACGAGGCAAACGAGCTGACGCTGCCCCTGACTGAGCTGGCTGCCGAGCGGGCCGACCTGCGTCTCGTAACCATGTGGGAGCGCGCGAAGCACCTCGTCTGCACCAATGCGCTGCGATGCCGCGACAAGTTCGTCGTCGGTCGCGTCGGGCTTTGCCAGCCGCAGATTGTCCAGCACCGTGCCGCCGAAGAGCACATTGTCCTGCAGCACGACGCCGATATGCCTCCGCAAGCTCCGCTCCGGGATCGTTCGAATGTCCCGCCCGTCGAGCAGCACGGCGCCGTCGTCGACATCGTAAAAGCGGGTGAGCAGCTGTACGAGCGTGCTTTTCCCATGCCCGGTCGGACCAACGATCGCGACCACTTCCCCCGACACAATGTGCAGATCGAGTGCGCGGATGACCGGACGGCCGGGAAGATAGCCGAAAGACACATTCTGGAACGCAATGGCACCCTCGACCCTGTGGATAGGTTCCGCGTCGATCCCATCGGCAATGTCCGGCACGGTATCGAGCAGCAGGAAGATGCGCTGTGCGCAGGCGGTGCCATTGGCGAAGCGCTCGAAGAGATCGCTGAATTCCTGCAAGGGCGCAAGGAACAGGAAGACGTAGAACAGGCTCTGGGTCAGTTCCCCCAAACTGAGCGTGCCGAGCGCAATGCCGCGTCCGCCGATTGCCAAAGTGAGCGCCAGACCCGCCGTGGTGAGCAAGCCGGTGAAGGGCGCGAACCAGCCGGAGCGCATGCTGCCGAAGATGAGGGAGCTGTTGAAGTCTTCGAGCAGCCCCTGATATTTGCGCAGATTGTCCCGCTCGCGGCCCGACTGCTTGATGAGCCGTACGGCAGCCACCGTTTCAACGAGATGCGCAGTGAAACGGCTGCGGTTCTCCGCCACGCGGGCCCAGCTGCGCTGTGAAACCCGCTTGAAGAGCAGCGTTGCGAGAATGAGCACCGGTACCACCGCCGCGAGGCCAGCCAGCAGCATGGGCGCGACCAGCCACAACAGAATTGCGGAAAGGATGAGCCGTAATATGGCGGAGAGGAATTCGGGTGGCCCCTGGATCAGCAGCGGCTCCAGTGTGTCGACGTCGCGGTCGGCGCGGGCGATGATCCGACCGGCCTTGGTGCGGTCGAAATAGCCGACGCTAAGGGTCTGCACATGGGCAAAGACCCGCGTCCTGAGGTCATTGAGCACGCGGATCGCGGCCAGGCCCGCGAAATATTGCGAGAAGCCGCCAAGGATGAAGCGCACGCCCCATGTGGCGGCGAGACCGACGCAAGCCCAGGCGATCAACGGAGTATCGATGCTCGATTGTCGCAAGCCCCGGTCGATGACCAGGCCGATCAGCAGCGGACGAGCGAAGATCGCCAGCACCTGAACGATTTCGATGCCGATGACAGCCGCGATGAGTCCTCGCACCGGCGCGACCAGCGGCAGCAGGCGGCTGGTCACGCTCTGACCGAGCTTGCGCTGCGAAAACTTCTCTTCAAGCTCGATGTCGGAGAGGGCGCTGTCGCCGCGAAATGCGTTCATGCCCTTACAAGCCCATCAGCGCGCGATAGGCGGGATTGCTTCTCGCGAGTTCGTCATGCGTGCCCTCCGCCGCGATCCGGCCGTCTGCGAGCAGCGCCACGCGGTCCGCGATGAGAGCGGTCGAAAGCCGGCTCGCCACGATCAGCATCGTGACGGGGCGTGTCCATCCCGACTGCAAGGCCCGGATGCCGTCGATCGCGCGCCGCTCGGTCTGCGCATCGAGCGCGCTGGTTGCGTCGTCGAGCACCAGTATGTCGGCATCGGCAAGCAAGGCCCGCGCGAGGCAGACCCGCTGACGCTGTCCGCCCGAAAGGGTGGCGCCCCGGTCGCCCAAGCGGGTCTCCAGTCCGTCGCTCAGCCGCGCGAGCAGTTCGCCGGCTGCCGCATTGTCCAGTGCCTCGTGCAGCCGGGCTTCATTCGCCTCCGGCGCGCAGAGCCGCAGATTCGCGGCAAGGGTATCGGAGAAAAGAAAACTCTCCTGCGGCAACACATGCACGCGGCGGCGGAGCTCGCGCGGATCGCACTCGCGGATATCCACCCAGCCGGCCTCATCGGACCCAAATTCTATGCGTCCTTCATCTGTGTCGACCAGACGCGGCAACAGCGCAGTGAGGATGCTCTTGCCAGATCCGGTCGCGCCGACCAGCGCGACAATCTCGCCCGGGCGGACATCCAGAGAGAGATTGCGCAACACGGTGGCGCCGTCGCCTAGGGGAGAAGCGGAGACACCCTGAAGGCGTATCCCGAGCGGGCCTGGCGGCAGTGGCAATGGCGTGTCGATCGTGCGGATGCCCGGTTCCGCGTCCAGCACTTCCCAGATGCGGCCTGCCGAAGCGCGGGCATCGGCCACCACCTGCAGAAGCCGCCCGATCCCTTCGATCCGCAGCACCAGCGTGTTCACCACCAGCATCGCCGCGACCAGTGCGCCGAGACCAAGCGTGCCTTGCGCGACCATCCATGCCCCGAAGCCCAGCACCCAGGCGTGGGACAGCGCGATGATCGTCTGGGGCAGGGGAACGCGGCGCGCGGCATGGCGGATGGCGGCACGCGCTTCGGCGCGGAACTGATCGACATGATGGCGGAAGCGCTGGGCGCGGGCGGTGCCGAGTGAAAACGCCTTGATGACGCGGACACCATTCACGCCTTCTGACAGATCCTGCGTTACGGCGTCATAGGCGGCGCCGATCCGGCGATCGAGCGCGACCAGCGCGTCAGCCTCCCGCCAGAGCAGGCCGATGCCCGTGATCAGAAGCGCCAGCGGTACGATCGCCAGCCAGGGAGAGTAAAGCGCGAGCAGGCCAAGGGAGATGACGACGATGAGGCCCGTCTCGAAGATCTGGCGCCAGAAATTGATGAGTGCATCGCGCACCTTGTCGGCGTCGCGGGTCATGCGCGTCACCATTTCGCCAACGCCGTGGCGCCAGTGATAGGCAAGGTCCAGCCGCTGAATCTGCGTGAAGATGCGTCCGCGCAAAATGGTCAGCAGCCGCTGCCCTATCGAAAGGGAAAGGAGGCCGGCACCGTATTGCACGATTGCCCGCGCGAGAGAGAGCGACAGGAGCAGGCCGACCCAGAACCAGACCCGGCTGTAGTCGAGCGCGCCATCCGGCCTCGCGACAACCAGCAGCCCATGCTGCGCATCCTGCACGGCATGGCCCATCATCACTTGCTGGCCGACGAGAGCGATATTCACCGCCGCCAGCAGCGCGGCGGTCAACAGGAACTTGCCGGGCATCTCGGCATAAATGGCGAGGCAGCGCAGCAGCGGGCTGCGCCGCAGATCGACCTTCCGCCTCATCGCCTCGTTCAGCTGGCGAGCGCGAGCGACTGCGCGGCTTCGAGCGGGCGGGGGTCGATCCACTGCCGCACGTCGAAGCTCTGCGGGATGAAGTTCCAGCGGTTGAGGAAGTCGGTGAAGTCCTGGATCGCGACGATCGATTGCTCGGACAGATCTGTCCTCAGTTTCCTCTGCGCGTCTTCGCCATAGGCGATGCTCACCCAATATTCGCTGCTGTTGGTCTCGCGCGCCAGATAGCGGCGCACCTCGGACGAATGGGACTGCGCCCAGTGCTCGGCGCGCAGCACCTGCTCGACGATGGTGACGGCGGCGTCGAAATGATTGTCGACGAGGTGGCCATCCACCGCCAGCGTGCGAGGCGTACCGTTATTGGCGCGCACCAACGGGTCGGGGTGAATGCCAGTGTCGATCACGGTCGTCAGGCCAAACTGATGTGCGACCTGTGCGCCATGGGCACCTTTCAGGAATATTGCGTCCACCTCACCGCGCAGCAGCGCAATGAGCTCGAGATTGTTGGCGCGCGCGCGGCTGGTGCTGCGCCCGTTCCAGGCGAGCGTGCCGCCGACGGTCTGTGCCTGCCCGTCGCTATAATGGGTCTCGATGTCCTGATCGACGATCTCGACGTCGGAGACTTCCAGTCCCTCCAGCCGAAGCGCGTTCTCGAGACCGCGCACGGCCTGCGCGCGGGTGAAATCGATCTCCACATTCTTCCAGTTGGGCAGAGCAAACCGCCGGCCCTTGAGGTCGCGAACCGACGTGATGCCGGATTCCGGGCTAGCGAGGATGAGCTGGGTCTCGTCCGCCCATGAGAGGCCAAGGACGCGAGTATCGCGGCCGCGCGCCTTGGCGCTAATCGCCGGGATATTGCCGCCGTGGCGCACACTGTTCTGGACGGTGTGCGAGAAATGCGACTCCCGTTTGGAGAAGTCGCTGGATTCGAGCAGCGAGGAAAGGCTGGTTCCCTGAGCCTGAAATGCCTCTTCCAGCCATCCCTGCTGGATGGCGATGCCAAGGCCGGTCGGCACCGGGCAGCGGGTGTACCAGAGCGTGTCGAGTTTCTGACTCATGGAGTAAGCTCCTTCAGTTTGCGGGTTCGAGGAGGGGCGCGTCGGTGCGCGCAGCTCGGGCATTGGGGTTTTCGGGGCGAGGCAGGCGCAGATGCTCGCGCAGCGTCGTCCCTTCATATTCCGTGCGGAACAGGCCACGCCGCTGAAGCTCGGGCACCACCAGATCGACGAAGTCGTTGAGCGAGCTGGGCAGCAGCGGCGGGATGAGGTTGAAGCCGTCGGCCGCGTCACGCTCGAACCAGTCCTGGATCTGATCGGCTATATCCACCGGCGTGCCGAGCACGACACGATGGCCGCGCACTGCGTTGAAGCGCAGGAAGAGCTGGCGGATCGTCAGGTTCTCACGACGCGCCAGCGCGGTGAGCTGCCGCCAGCGGCCCTTGCCGTTCTCGGGCTCCGGCAGATCGGGCAGTGGGCCGTCGAGCGGGTAGGCGCTCACGTCATGGCCCATCAGATTGAGGTCGCCGCCGAAGTCGACCTTCTCCTCCAGCGCGCCGAACTTGTCCTGCGCTTCCTGAAGGCTGGAGCCGATGGTGAAAGAGAGACCGGGCATGACCTTGAGCGTATCGGGGTCACGGCCATGGCCGGCGACGCGGTCCTTCACATCTTTGTAGAAGGCTTGCGCATCCTCGATGAACTGGGCGGCGGCGTATATCATCTCGGCATGACGGGCGGCGAAGTCTCGGCCGACCTCCGAGTTGCCGGCCTGCGCGAATACCGGATACCCTTGGATCGGGCGGGGCATGTCGAGCACGGAGTCGATGTGATAATAAGGGCCGCGATAGTGCACCGGATGCACCGCGTCAGCGTTCAGATAGATGCCGCTTTCCTTGTCCGCGCCTTCGAAGGCGTCGTCTTCCCAGCTGTTCCACAAGGCCTTGGCCGTTTCGACGAAGTCATGTGCGCGGGCGTATCGCTCGGCGTGGCTCGCCGGCTGATCGATGCCGAAGCTCCTGGCAGCGCCATCGGCAAGCGAGGAGACGATGTTCCAGCCGATCCGCCCGCCGCTGATGTGATCGAGGGAGGCGAAGCGACGGGCGAGCGCATAGGGCTGCTCGAAATTGGTGTTCACCGTCGCCACCAGACCGATATGGCTGGTGATGCTGGCCAGCGCGGCTGTGGCGGTCAGTGGCTCGAAATCGAGGAAAGCGTGGCGGCGGCCGATTCCTTTGGTGCTGTCGCCGCTCTGGCCGGCAAAGTCCGCGAAAAAGGCGGCATCCAGCTTGCCGCGCTCGGCCGTGTGCACCAGGTCGGCCCAGTAGCGGAAATCCGGCTTGCCGGTGCTGGCCGTGCCGGGCTGGCGCCATGCGCCGGGATGATGGCCGTGGCGGGTCAGGAACACGGCGAGCGCGAGCTGGCGCTTCTGATTACTCATGGGGGATAGCTCCGGTCGTGCGGTGGCGGACAGCCCGGTGCTTCGCGAGAAGCACCGGGGTCATGCTCATTCGGCGGCTGCGGCGGCCGGTTCGGGCAGATGGATCGTGCCGTCGTCGTCCACGTGTGCATCGGGTGGAACGAGCTTGCCCATCTTCCATTGCTGCTCAAGAACGCCTGGACCAAACGGCCTGGAGCCACCGAGCGCTTGTCCAAGGATCTGGAACTGTGCGCCTTCCTCCAGCAGCACGATATTGTTGACGAGGTCGCGCAAGCCCTTCCAGCTCCATATCGTCGCCCCGCCATTGGCCTCGACGATGCCCGGCACCTCCCGATCCTGCGCGATCGAATCGATGATGAAGTCGACCTCGGGCTGACGCCGGTTGATGTAGACTGGCAGTTCGGCCGTGAAGCGGAAGCGGCGGTTGGGCACGTAGAGCAGCGGCAGCGCCGTGTGCGCCTGCGAATAAGCGCCGAGATGCGGGGTATGGACGTGGCTGATCGCCTGCACGCCGTCATGCGTGCGGAACAGTTTGAGATACCGCGCCGTGCCGCCGGGTGTGCCCTGATAAACCGTGCCATCGAAGCCTATCACCGCCGTAAGTGGTTGATCGGGATCGTCCTCCCACAGGCCCTGATAGTTCAGCGTGATAATCTTCTCTTCGCCCGGGATGCGGACGCCGAAGAACAGCGTGCCGCTCGGCGAGATGGTGCGGGTTTCGCGCAGCAGGCGGAAGGCGCGGCGCGCATCCTGCTCGGTCTTGGCGATGAAGTCGATGGCTTGGGGGGAAAGGGCGGGTTGTTCGGACATGATGCGTTCCTTTCAAACAAATGCGGGGGTTTGGGCGTTGAGGGCGTGGGCCGCTTCCAGCGGGCGCGGGTCGATCCAGTCGGCCAGCGTAAAGTCCGCATCGAGGAAGCCATGCGTGAAGAGAAACTTCTTCTGGAGGTCGAACAGGGCAAGCCGATCGGTATCCAGAGTGGGGTGCAGACCCTCGTGCAGGCGGGCATAGGCCTGATCCACGGCCTGGGCGCTGCCCTCCGTTTCATATTCGAGGATCTCGCCCAGCCGGTTGGGTTGTTCCTTCACCCAGTCGGCGGCGCGCAGCGTGACCGCGAAGAAGCGCGCGAGCAGATCGAAATGATCGTCTATCAGGCTCTGATGCACGGTGATGGGGCGCGGTGTGCCATTGTTCACGCGGAAGCGCGGGTCGGGCAAGGCATCAAGATCGATCGCGACGACGAGGCCGTTTTCACGGGCCTGATCGAGCGCGGCGGCGCCTTTCACATAGATCGCATCGACCTTGCCTTCCACCAGCGCTTCGATGGACCACAGGCGCCCCACGCCGCTGCGCTGACCGGGTCCGCGCGGTTGCAGATCCCGGCCGGCACCACCGATGTTGCGCAGGCGATCGGGCGTCTCGATGAGGTCCACATCGTCCAGCGTCAGGCCTGCCGATGCCAGCACGCCCTTGTAGCCGGCCAGCGACATACCGCGCGCGATGCTGGTGCCGCGCACATGGCTGGGGATGTCATTGTGGCTCCAGCCCGGCAACGCCAGCCGCTTGCCCTTAAGGTCAGCGGCGGACCTAATGCCTGAGTCCGGTCGGGCGAGGATGAGCTGACTCTCCTCGATCCAGGTGAGGCCCACGAGCTTTGTCGGTTCGCCCTGCGCGCGCGCGGCGATCGCCAGCATGTTGCCACCCTCGCGGATCAGCGTCGGCAGGCGGTGGTCATAATGGTGGCGGCCAAGTTCGGAGCCCGACTCTTGCAAGGTCCGCACAGCGACGCCGTCCGCCTTGAATGCCTGCGTCAACCAGCCGAGTTTATAGGCGATGCCCGTCGCCGTAGGGACGGGGCAACGGGTGAACCAGATCTCGTCTGGCAGTCTGGAAAACTCGATGAGGGGCTCTGGCACGGTGGTCTCCGCTAGTGACCCATCTGAATTCGCAAGTGCCGTGCCAGTCAGGAAATCGGCGGAAATTCGTGCCTTTCGATCGAATAGTGGGGAAAGTGCTGCGGCATATTGCGCAATCGTGCGGTGGAATTTCAGCGCTCCCGATCCGCCCTCAGCGGATCAGGCCAAGATTCTTGAGATGCGTGCGTACAACGTTGCGCGTCACGCCAAGTACTTCCGCCGTCCTGGTCTGGCTGCCATTGCTCTGATGAAACGCCTCAATGACCGTAACGGCCACCAGACGATCGAGCACGGCGTCATGGGCGCCGTTGAGCAATGGCCCGACAACACCGCGAACCGCGTCCTCCAGCGAGGCCGGCTCGGCTCCCGGCTCAGCGGGATCAGTGATCGGTGCGAGGCCAAGGTCTGCGGGCTTGATGCGCGCATCCTCGCAGGTCAGCGTCGCGCGCTGGACGGCGTTTTCAAGCTCTCGGATGTTGCCGGGCCAGCCATGCTGAAACAGCGCCTCTTCCGCTGCAGCGCTGAATTCCGGCCGGGTCGCACTGCGCTTTGCGCCGTAGATTTCCAGAAAGTGCCGGGCGAGCGGCAGGATGTCAGCCCGCCGCTCCCGCAGCGGCAAAAGCGGAATGGAAACCACCTGTAACCGATAGAAGAGGTCCGCACGGAAACGACCTTCGCTCATTGCCTTTTGCAGGCCCACATTAGTTGCAGCAATCACCCGCACGTCGAGAGGAACTGCTTTGCGTGATCCGAGGCGCACGACCTCCCGTTCCTGAAGCACACGGAGCAGCTTGACCTGCAGGGACGGGGCGAGGTCTCCAAGCTCGTCGAGAAACAGGGTTCCGCCATTCGCAGCTTCGAACCAGCCCGCCCGCGCCATGTTTGCGCCGGTGAAGGCGCCTTTCTCATAGCCGAACAGTTCACCCTCAATGAGCGATTCGGAAAAGGCGCCGCAGTTCACCGCGACGAAAGGCGCGTGGGCGCGGTCGCTCAGGCTGTGGACGTAACGCGCCACCAGTTCCTTGCCGGTGCCGGTCTCCCCAAGAATGAGGACGTTGGCATCGCTCGGCGCCGTGCGCTCGATCAGCGGCAGCAGTGCGCGCGAGCGCGGATCACTGAAAACGAGCGCGCGGGCGCGAGGCCCCGCCGCATGATGCTGATCGCTATCATAAGCAAGCAGAGGGCGCCCATCCCGGTTCTTTGCCGCAACAAGCCCCACGCTCTCGCGCTCGCCAATCCGACTCTGTGAACTGCTGGTCATGCTGCCTCCATCTCGGTTCAGATGCGTAGCAGCTAATTCTCTTCCAGTTCAGTAGAAAATAAATCCGAGCGCCTAGCTGAACTATTGGCGAGGCGACCGGACGCAGAACTGACCCTGTTGCGGCGCCCGATCACGGCTTGCATCGGCTCGGCACAGACCCAACTCTGGACATCGACCGGAGCCTCGAGAAAGCCATGTAGCCACAGGAACCTGGCCTGTATCTCGAGCATCTCCACCCGCTCATCGGAAAGGTCGGGATGGAGCGAACGTGCGAAATCGTTGCGATAGGCGGCCTCCACCCCATTGAGGCTGGCCAGCGTCTCACGGGCGATAATCTCCTTAAGAGCGCTGGGGTTTTCCGCGGCCCAGTCGGCTGCGCGGAGCGTCTGCTCCAGAAAGCGCTCCACCAGATCGGGATGATGGTCGAGCATGTGCTGGTGGACCACGATCGGGCGCGGCGTACCGTTGTTCACGCGCGCAAGGCGACTGGGATAAGCATCGAGATCGATGCCGATCTCCAGTCCGAGCCGCTGTGCAGCCTCCGCGCCGGCCGCGCCTTTTACGTAGACGGCGTCGACACGCCCTGAAGCGAGCCATTCGAGCCCGAGCCAGAGGCGACGCATGCCCTCCGCGCTTGCCTGCTCCACGGGCGGCGCGGGAACTTCCACAAGCCGCACATCGTCGAGCGTAAGGCCGCCCAGCGCGAGTGCGCTTTTGATGCCATGCAGCGCCATGCCCCGCGCGATGCTTTCACCGTGCGTGCGCGCATAGCCGGGGAGAGCAAAGCGTAGTCCCCGGAGATCGCCCGGATCGTGGACGGCCGTCTGGCGCCGCACCATGATCGCCTGGCGTTCGTCGGTCCAGGTCAGCCCGATCACGCGGGTCGGTGCGCCCAGCGCCCGCGCCGCCAGAGCCTGAATATTGCCGCCTTCGCGGAAGAGGTGGCGCGCCTGATTCTCAGGATCGTCGACCACGAGGTTGAGGCCAAGCTCGTGGACGCGCCTAACGGCAATGCCGTCTTTCGCGAATGCGTCGGTCATCCACCCCTTGGCATAGGCGACATTGGAGGCGGCGGGCACAGGGCAGCGTGTCATCCAGATGCAGTCCAGGACCCTCCCGGCGCTCGCTGCTGCTTCATCCGTCATCTCGTCGATCTCCATCTTTTTCGGGCCGCGGTCGGCGATGACGATGAGAGCAAAGTGCGTGCCATGCGCGCATTCCGGTTATGCGCGGACCCACGGCGTGCCGCCATCGTTCCTTTTCGCGCAAATGGGTGCAGCATCCTGCGGAAAAATCAGCACCGGCAAGACTTGCATCCGCGCGTTTTGACGGGAAGCCGCGCAAAAGCCGGGTTGGCACATGTCCTGCAAGACTTTGGGGCACGATAGTCGAGGGTCGCAGCACGGAGCCATGATGGTGGATCATTACAGCAGGTCGTTTCTCTCCATTGTTCGGCGCGGTTTGCTTGGTGTGGTGGCGATGCTTGGCTGTGCCCTCGTCGCGGCTTGCGGCGGATCGGGCAGCGCGGGCGACGCGGGGCCCGTCAAGACGGTGACCATTGCCTCGATCGCATACCCTTTTCAGGGGAAGCAGGTTTTCAATGGCCTCAATGGCATCGTGCTCGAACAGGGCTGGCTCAAGGAGCAGCTGGCGAAGAAAGGCATCGACCTTGTCTTCGCTCCTGTCTCTACCGCAGTTGGCGGGCCGCTCATCAACGAGGGCTTCTCAGGCAAGCGGATCGATTTCGCCTCTTACGGCGATTTTCCTGCCACCATTGCCGTATCCGGCGGTGTTCCGCTCAAGATCGTCGCACCAGTCGGCCAGGGGCAAGATGTCTATCTGGTCGTGCGCAAGGGACTGGCGGCCAAGGGGATCGAGGATCTGAAGGGCAAGCGCATCGCTCTTCATCGCGGCCGCCCGTGGGAGCTGCCGTTCTCCAAGCTCGTGGACAGCAAGGGCCTGAAGCTCACGGACTTCAAGATCGTGAACATCAACCCTTCGGCCACACCTGCTGCGCTCGAATCGGGAAGCGTCGATGCTGCCGTGCTGCTGTCGGACGGACTGCTCGTGGAGCAGAAGGGCATCGCACGCGTGATCTGGTCGACGAAGGACGCGCCTGCCGACTGGAAGATGCGCGCCGAACTGTTCGCGCGGAAGGATTTCGTCGATGCGCATCCAGACCTCACTCAGCTCGTCGTCGATGCCTTCGTGCGCGCAGCGGTCTGGTCGTCCGACGAAGCCAACCGGGATGAAGTGATTCGCCGGTCGTCGCGTGGCGCGCTGCCGCCGGAAATCGTGGCGAAGGATTATGCCAACTCCGGCATTCCCTGGCGTGAACGTTTCTCGCCTCTCTTCAGCTCGGCGCTCCGTACCCATTATCACTCGGTTGCCGACTATGCGTTGGAGCGCGGCCTTATCCGCAACAAGGTCGATGCGGACGCCCTCCTGGACGAGCGGTTCGTTAAGCAGGCCCTCAAGAACCAGAAGCTCGAAGGCTTCTGGGCGCAACCCGCGCCGGTGGCGAACTGATGGCGAGTCAGGCTCTCCCTGTTGCGGTCTCTCGCGCCTCGTCGCCTGCCTTGCACCTTGGGGGCAAGCAGCTCTCGTCGTTTCTTGCTCCCCTCCTGCTGCTCGCACTGTGGCAGTTCGCCTGTTCGCTCGGAGTATTCCCGCCGCAAGTGTTGGTGCCGCCCAGCGGTGTTGCGCGGGCGCTGGCGGATATGGCCGCTTCTGGCGAACTTCAGCGTCACATAGGGGATAGTCTGGATCGCCTGGCCGTCGGATTCATTATTGGTGCTGCGCTAGGCATGGCCTTCGGCGCGGCGATGGCGCTCTCCCGCATGTTCGAGGTGCTTTTTTCGCCATTGTTCCACACGCTCTGGCAGGTCCCGGTCATCGCCTTCATCCCGATGATGGTGATGTTCCTGGGCATCGACGAGCCCTTCAAGCTGGCGGTGGTGGCGATCGCCGCCTTCTTCCCCATGGCCCTCGCGACGTCCGACGGTATTCGGGGTGTTCCGCGCAACTTTTTCGAGGTTGCGCGGGTCTACCGGCTGCACATGCTGGATCTCATCCGTCGCATCCTGCTGCCGGCAACCGTCCCGGCCGTGCTGACAGGCGTGCGCATATCTCTCACCCGTGCGTGGATCGTGCTGGTGGCGGCTGAACTGCTCGCGGCGGATAGCGGCATCGGGCAGATGATGGAGATGGGGCGACAGCTCTTCCAGATCGATGTGGTGCTGGCTGGCGTCGTCGTCAGCGGCCTCATCGGCTTCCTGCTGGATCGCGGTGCGCGCTGGGTGGAGAGTCGCGCCTCCCGTTGGAGGACGGCATGACAGCCCTGCTCGCTCGCTGGCCAGTGCGGCTGGGCCTTGGCCTGCTCGCGCCCGTGCTGCTGATCATCTGGTGGCAGGCCCAGTCCAGCCAGCATGCCGTCACCTTCGCGCCGCCAGCGCAGGTCGTCGCCGCGTTCGAGGCGCTGGTCGAGAGCGGCGATTTGCTGCGGGACGCGCTTGCCACATTGAGTCGCGCGTTCACCGGGCTCGCCATCGGCGCGCCGCTCGGCGTGGCAACAGGCATCGCCATGGGCATCTGGAAGCCGGCCGACCGCGTACTAAGTCCTTTGCTAAATGCGCTGCGGCAGGTGCCCATGATTGGCTGGCTGCCCCTCATGGGCCTGTGGTTCGGGGTCGGCGAGGGGACGGAACTGATCGTCGTCAGCATGTCCGCCTTTTTCCCTTCGATGCTGAATAGCCATGCCGGCGTGGCGCAGGTCGAGCGCCGCTATCTGGAGGTCGGCGGCATCCTTCGGTTCGGCACGTTCCAGCGCATCCGCTTCATTCTGCTGCCTGCCGCGCTGCCGCTGATCCTCACCGGCATCACGCAAGCGCTCGCTTTCGCGTGGATCGCCACACTCGCGACCGAGTTGCTCACCGGTGCTGGCTCCGGGCTCGGCGTCGCCATGCAGATGGCGCAGGTCCAGCAGCGGCTGGATGTAATGCTGGTCGTCATCAGCGTCACTGCCGCGCTCGGTTTCCTCATCAATCAGCTTTTCCGACGCCTGCGCCAGCATCTGCTGCGCTGGCAAGCCTCCGCGTAATGACGGGAGATACGAGAATGACAGGCAACCCCCTGCCGAAAAACCACGACCCTCGGGAGCACGGCTCGATTAGTCGCGGTGCGCTCAGCGTCAGCCATCTCGACAAGAGCTTTCAGATCGGCGGGCGTCCTCGGACGATCCTCGACAACATCAACCTTGATGTCCGTCCCGGCGAGTTTGTCAGCATCGTCGGCGCCTCGGGTTGCGGCAAATCGACGCTGCTGCGCCTCATCGTAGGGCTCGATACCGACTATAGCGGCGAGTTGCGGCTCGATGGCGAGCGGATCGCCACGACCAGCCTGGACCGAGGCATCGTCTTTCAGGACCATCGGCTCTTCCCGTGGATGACGCTTGAGCAGAATATCGAGTTGGCCCTCCTCAATACGGATACGCCCAAGGCCCGGCGTGCCCAGATCGTCGCGGATCATATTGCGCTGGTGAACCTCCAGGGCTTCGAGAAGGCCTATCCACACCAGCTTTCCGGCGGCATGGCGCAGCGTGCCGCGATTGCGCGCGCGCTCGTCACTGAGCCTAAGCTGTTGCTGCTCGACGAGCCGCTGGGCGCCCTCGATGCGCTCACCCGCGTGCATGTCCAGAATGAGCTTCAGCGCATCTGGATGACACAGCGCTCGACCATGGTGATGGTGACGCATGATGTGGAGGAGGCGCTCTATCTCGGGGATCGCGTGATTGTCATGTCGCCCAATCCCGGTCGTATCCGCCGTATCGTCGATGTCGATCTGCCTCATCCGCGAGACCGGCGCTCGCCGCTGCTTCACCGGCTGAAGGACGAGATTCTTGCCGAGCTGACCTCTGGCACTGGCGACGACACGACTGACCCCGGCAACCTCCTGCGCCTGCCAAATCGGGAGGGGCGTTGATGAGTCGCGCTGCCGATCATCCCGTCGAAGCCCTGTTCGTCGATCGCTGGTCCCCGCGCAGCTTTACGGGCGAGCCGGTCCCCGAGGCCGTGCTGAAAAGCGCGTTTGAGGCAGCACGCTGGGCGCCCTCTGCCCTGAACGCTCAGCCCTGGCGCTTCCTCGTCACACGGCCAGGTGATGCATGGTGGGAAACCTATCTGGGGTTCCTGATGCCGCGAAACCGGCTTTGGGCAGCGCAGGCGTCCGCGCTGGTCCTCATCCTGTCTTCGCGGTTTGCGGAGCGGCGGGGTGAGATCGTCGAAAATACATCGCACAGCTTCGACGCTGGAGCGGCCTGGGCGAACTTCGCTCATCAGGCGCTGCTGCTCGGCTGGCACACGCATGGCATCGGCGGGTTCGACAAGAACGCCGCCCGTGTGCGCCTCGCCATCCCTGACGACTTCGCGATCGAGGCGATCATCGCGCTGGGGCGAAAAGGCGATCTGGACCGGCTCGATCCGGAATTTCACGGTGCCGAAGTACCCAATGGCCGGCGCCCGCTCGCTGACACGGTTTTTGCCGGGTCGCTGAACGAACCCGCCTTCTCGAATGGAAAGGATGCAGCATGACTCTCAACATCCATTGGTGGCTTGATCCGGCTGCGGAACCACATCGTTCGGAAGCCGCCAGCCGGCCAGCCCTGCCTTCGCTGGTGCATGATCGCCGAACCACGACACAGAACCGCTTCGACTATTATGTGCAGATCGCGGAAGCGGCCGCGCAGACCGCGTTCGACGGGCTGTTCATTCAGCATCGGCTGGAGGCGGACGAAAGCCGAATCATCGCTGCGGTTGTCGCGGGGGCTGTCGGCCGCCTTCTGGTGGTGCCGGAGTTCCCGGCATCGGTCGGCTCGGCGGTCTATGCCGCCAAACAGGCGAGCACGTTTCAGCGTGGAACTGGCGGCCGGCTCGGTTGGGCCATTGCGCCGGATGACGGCAAAGCTGAGCGTGAGCAACAGGCCGATTTCCTCCCCGACGACGCGCAAGTGCAGCGGCTCGACGAGTTCCTCACCGTGGCGCGCGGGGTGCATCAGACCAAGCCCTTCACGTTCAAGGGGGACTATTTCGAGGTGGAGAATGGCGGCTTCGATGCGCCGCTCAATCGCGTGCCCTGCCCGAAAATCTTCCTGCAGGGCGAAGACGAGAAGGCGCTGGACCTTTCTGCGCGTCATGCCGACGTGCATCTGTTCCAGCCTACCTCGCCGGATGCTCTCGCGACGAGCATCGCGCGGCTGAACGCACTGGCGGCCGCCGAAGGTCGTCAGGTGCGCGCAGGCCTCATCCAGCCGTTGCTCCTGCGTGAAGAAGCCGCGCAAGCGGAGAAAGAAGCAGACGGCCGCACGCTTCCGCCCGGCACACTCGTCGCCAGCTATGACGATGCGGCTGAAAAGCTATCTTGCCTGATCGACGCCGGCATCAGCGAGCTGGTGCTGGAAGCCACACCCACACTCGAAGAGACTTATCGCATCGGCCAGCATCTGCTGCCGCGCCTGCGTGCGCCCACCACCACCACCCTTCAGGCCGCCTGAGGAGACCAGCCATGGCCATCGATTTCTACTGGCGCCTGCCCACTCATGGCTGCCACGACAGCATCCGGACCAGCGGCTATGAGCGGGGCGACTGGTCGCCGCTCAAGGCCGGTAACGTCGCGCCCGGCCTGACCCGGGACGGGGAGCCGGATGGCTTCTCCTATATCGATCATCTCGCGGCCATTGCGAAAGCGGCCGAGAGCGTCGGCTTTCAGGGCGGGCTGATCCCGTCTTTCCCGAATACCGATGATCCCTGGGTGATCTCGCCGCTGCTCGCGCGGGAGACGCGGGATTTCCGCTTCATGATCGCCTTCCAGCCTGGCTTCGGCAATCCGGTCCACACAGCGCGCGCGGCGGCCAGCCTGCAGCGTGCCACCGGCGGACGCCTGTTGTTCAACATCATCACCGGTGGCGGCGGCCCAGCCCAGCTCTGGTGGGGCGACAGCTTTGCCCATGACGACCGTTACAGCCGCACCAGCGAATGGCTCGACATCATTCGGGGCGTCTGGACCTCGTCCGATTTCTCTTATGACGGCAAATTCTACCAGCTGCGGGGCGGCGGGCTGCCGCCAGCCTTCCAGACCGAGGAATTTCCGGAGATGTGGTTCTCCGGTTCGTCCGAGGCCGCGCTTGGCGTCGCGGCGCGTCATGCAGACTATTATCTCTCCTGGCTGGAGCCGTTCGACCAGCTCGGTGACAAGTTCGCCCGGGTCAAGGAGCGCACGGCAGCGCTCGGCGGCGAGCAGAAATGCGCCGTGCGGGTCGATCTCGTTGCCCGCGCGACCGAGGAAGAGGCGTGGGCGGACATCCGCAAGGGCTTCGAGAATGTAAGTGAGGAGACCCGGCAGCGCTGGCGCGGGCAGGCCACGGACTCCGTCGGTGCTGCACGACAGGCCGCGCTGCGGCCGAGCGATGCCACGCGCTATGACGACCTGATCGTCGCGCCCAATCTGTGGGGCGGGTTCAATCTGCTGCGGGGCGGCCCGGCGCTCGGCATCGTCGGCAGCTACGAGCAGTGCGCTGCGCAACTGGATGATCTGATCTCGCGTGGCGCCGATGGCTTCATCCTCGCCGGCACACCCCATCTCGAAGAGGCTTATCGGGTGGGTGAGGAAGTGCTGCCTTTGCTGGGACGTGAGGCGCCTGCATTACTGGCCGCCGCTGAATAGAATTAAGACCGCAAAACGAAGAGGGCGCCGGGAGATGATCCCGGCGCCCTTTTTGCTGCATATAGAATTTTCTTTATATGCATATGCGTTCGGTCAGGCCGGACGCTGCCGTCCGGCCTGCTCTCTCATCAGAAGCGGAAGAGCACCGCCGCGCCTGCCGTCAGAGGATCGGCCCATGCCACCGTGTCGCCGGTCACGCCCTGCGCCGCATTGGCCGCGGGCAGCGCATGATTGAGATAGCGCACGTCGAACAGGTTGTTGACGAAACCGCTCACGCTCACATTCTCGTCCTTCGTCGTGTAGGTGACGCGGATGTTAGTCAGCGTGTAGGGCTTCTGGGTCAGGAAGTAGCGGTTTACCGTATCCTGCGGCGTTACGTAGTAGAACTGCCGCGAGATATAGCGCGCATCTGCCGCAAGCTCGAGATTACCGAGATGGGCGAGCGGGAAGCGGTAGGACGCGCCGCCGTTCAGGGTGACCTTGGGCGAGCGGACGAACTGCGCACCGGCAAGATTGGCGCCGCCGTTCAGCACCTGGAAGCGCGTATATTCGGTATCCAGCAGTCCGAGCGATGCATTGAGCTTCAGACCCTCCACTGGCGCCAACACCAGCTCGAATTCCGCGCCATCAACCTTCGCCTTGGCGGCGTTCTGGAGATAGGAGACCGTCGCGCCGCCCACGGCACCCGGATTGGGGCCGACCACGTTCACCTGCACATCCTTGTAATCATAATGGAATGCAGTGGCGTTGAAGGTCAGCAGACCGTCGAGCCAGCTGGACTTGTAGCCGATCTCGTAGGCATCGAGCTTCTCCGGCCGCACTGCAGTCAGGGCGATCGGCAGGGTGGCAGCGGTGTTGAACCCGCCCGACTTCACGCCATGGGAAAATTTGGCGTAGACGAGATTATTGCGGTCAATGTTCCACGAGGGCGTGATGTCGTAGGTGAACGCGTCCCATGTGCGTTTGAGATCGCTGCTGAACGTACCGATGCCGCCGAACGTGCCGGTATAGCTGTTCCACCACTGGGCATAGTTGCTCCACCCCGTCTGCGCCGGCCCCGGCGAAGCGAAGCGATCGAAGTCCAGAGCCTTCGTTTCGCGCGTCCAGCGTCCGCCCAGGATCAACTTGATGCTGTCAGTGAAGGCATAGGTCGCGCTGCCGAATATCGCGCCGCTCTCCGCCTTGTGATTGTAGCGGGTGAGACCATAAGCAGCCGGGGCCGTCGCGCCGGGTTGGGCTGGCACTGTCCCTTGCGGCAGCGTCGCCGAGTAAGCGCTCGAGCGGATTTTCTCATTGAAGTAGAAGAGCCCGACGATCCAGCTCAGCGAACTCTCACCCGCCGAAGCGAGCCGCAGCTCCTGCGTCCACTGGTGGGAACGGGCCTCCGTATAGCCACGGGCAATTTCCAGCGGCGTATAATCATTGTCGCCGGCGCTGCTGGACTTGAATCGTTCATAGCCGGTAATCGCAGTCAGTGTGGCGGGCCCGAGATCCCAGTCGAGATGCAACGAGCCGCCCAGTTGCTTGTTGCGGCTCCATTCCGGCGCATTGGTGCTGATCTGGTTAATGCCCGTTGGCGGCGCATAACCATTACGGAAGATGCCGTTGGCCGCATAGCTGGCTGTATTCCAGTATGTGCCATCCGTATCGTAATCGCGATAATGGACGCTCAGCAGGGCCTGTACCGTCTCTGTCGGCTTGGCGAGGATCTGGCCGCGGAGCACATTGTCCTTGATCGCGCTCGTTTTGTTGCCGGTGTAGAGATTGTCGAAGCGCCCGCCGCGATCGTCAAAGCGGAATGAGAAGCGCGTCGCGAGTTTGTCGTCGATCAGCGTGGTGCCGATCCCGCCCTCGGCAATCTTGTTGTCGAAGCTGCCATATTCGAGCTTTACGTAGCTCTCGTCCTGTCCACTCAGGGAAGGGCGCTTGGAAAGAACGTTGACTGCGCCGCCCGTGGTGTTCTTGCCCCAAAGCGTGCCCTGGGGGCCGCGCAGCACTTCCACGCGCTCAATATCGAAGAGCGGCAGGCCCGTGGCGCTGGAATTGCTGATGTAGACATCGTCCAGATAGAAGCCGACCGGATTGGCGAGGTCCAGCTGCTGCTGCCCCGCGCCGACACCACGGATCCACCAGCGCGGGCGGCCATGCTGCTGCGTGCCCGCCGAGGCATTGGGCACGAAGTTCAGCACCTCGTTCGCCGATCGGCCCACGCCGCCGAGGCTGAACAGGCTTTCACCCAACGCCGTGACGGCGACGGGCACGTCCTGCAGGCGCTCTTCGCGGCGCTGAGCGGTAACGACGATGCCGAGGCCGCCGTTCTCGGCGTCTGCGGCATCCGCAGCAGCCACCGCCTCTGCTGCTTCATTGGCGAGTGCGGCGGGCGCATAGCTGGCAGCGAGCACGGCAAGAGCGCTCGCGCTGAGAGCAAGGCGGAATCGCGATGGATTTGTAGGTCTGGACACTAAGGGTTCCCCGTCTTTCGGTGATTGCCCGCGTTGTTGCGGGTCGGACGGAAAATCCTCGCAATTGTCATGCCAACATTATAAATTACGGAAATATAAGGATATAACTGGGTTCACCTCATCAAGCTTGGCGGAAATTGCGCATGTGCCGAATGAATTTGTTGCCCGCTCAACATATATGTGTGTGTTATTGGCGATCTCATCGGTATCGCGGAATTCCGCCTGCGC
This sequence comes from Sphingobium sp. CR28, assembly GCF_052327305.1. Classification (GTDB taxonomy): domain Bacteria; phylum Pseudomonadota; class Alphaproteobacteria; order Sphingomonadales; family Sphingomonadaceae; genus Sphingobium. The sequence continues at coordinate 1,629,427 of NZ_CP182486.1, forward strand.
CCGGGAAGCGCCGGTCGGCGAATGCAATCCGTTTCGTGGTGCATAATCGCCTGTGGTCGCCAGCATTGCAGCGGGTTGTGGCGTGAGATAACTACTTAATTCTTCGGCGCGAATGATTGGGCCGGGAAGCGTCGGATTGCATGCCGGCCCGCGCACCCGGGAGCCTCCGGGAAAACGCATTCTAGGTCGTAAACTCATAAATGACGTGCTTGAGGGGTCCGAACGGCAAACAGATCGGGCCGGACGGCGCGCCGGGAAGGCTGGTTGTCCTTGCCAAGCGCCGTCGCCGGGATGGCCGCGGCGACGGTGCTGCGCGCGGCCTTACAGGCCCGCGCGGAGGCTGCAGGGCATGTCGCAGCGAACCTCGCCAAGCAGCGGCTGCGACGTTCCCTCTTCCCCAAGCTGCTCCTGTCGCGTGCGCGGGCGAGGCGGCTGCTCGGCGAGGAAATCTCCACCGCGGTCGATCAGGTGGCGGACCTGACGGGCTATTACGGTCGCTTCCAACCGCTTCGACTCGCGGCCGTCGCGACGCCGCTCGCCGTCGCGGGGCTGATCGCACTGGCGAGTCCAATCTCGGCAGCGATCCTGGTGATGACACTGCTCCCCTTCGCGCTCGGCCTGGCACTTGCCGGCGGCGCGGTGCGGCGTGCGGCCGATGCGCAGGTCGCAGCGCTCTCCCGCCTGTCGGGGCTTTTCGTGGACCGCATCCGCGCGCTGCCGATCATCCTCGCCTTCGGCGCCGAGGATCGCGTGACCCGGCAGGTCGACGCGGCGGTGCGCGACGTTGCCGATCGCACCTATGCGGTGCTGCGGATCGCCTTCCTTTCGTCGGGCACGCTCGAATTCTTCTCGGCCATCTCGGTCGCGCTGGTCGCGGTCTATTGCGGCTTCAACCTACTCGGGCTGCTGCCCTTCCCGGTGCCCGAGCAGCTCGATCTTCCGCGCGCTTTCTTTGCGCTGGCGCTCGCGCCCGAATTCTACCTGCCGCTGCGGCGGCTCGCGGCCGCCTATCACGAAAAGCAGCTCGGTGAGGCGGCGCTGGCCGCCATCGGTGAGCGCGAGTCCCACGCCACCGCGCCGGATGCCCCACCGCGCCTGCAGCCGTTTGATCGTATCGCCGTCGCGGGCGCTTCGATCGACTATGGCGGCGGCCGAACGGTGGGGCCCTTCGACCTCTCGGTCGCCCGCGGCGAACTGGTCGCGCTCACCGGGCCGACCGGCAGCGGCAAAACATCGCTGCTCCATTTGCTCGTCGGACTGGCCCCGCTATCGGCCGGAACGCTGTCTGCCGGAGCCGAGCCGCTCGTGCCGGGCGCCGCGAACCAGCAGATTGGTTGGGCCGGGCAGCATGTCGTGCTGCTGCCGGGCACGCTGGCCGAAAACATCGCGCTGGCCGAGCCGGGCGCGAGCCGCGAGGCGGTCGCCGCCGCGGCGGCGCGCGCAGGCCTCGCACCGCTCCTCGCCGCGCGGCCCGACGGACTCGACATCTGGATCGACTCGCGCGGCTCCGGCCTGTCGGGCGGCGAACGGCGGCGCATCGCCCTGGCTCGCGCGTTGCTCGCCGACCGGCCGGTCCTCCTGCTCGACGAACCCACTGCCGACCTGGACTCCGAAACCGCGGCCTCAATCATCGCGGTCCTGCGCGAGTTGGCCGGAACGCGCGCCATTCTCGCCGCCACGCACGATCCCGCGCTGATCGCCGCCGCGAGCCGCAAAGTGGCGATCGGATGACCGCGCTGCTCCCGCCCGGGCTCTCCAACTGCGCCCGGCCGTGGCGCGGCATGCGGCGACTTGCCGTCGCGGCAGGCGTGATCGTCGCGCTGTCGAGCGTCGGGCTGCTCGCGCTGTCCGGCTGGTTTATCACGGCCGCAGCGATCGCGGGCAGCGCGGGGCCGCTGGCGGCGCGCGCGTTCAACTATCTGATCCCGAGCGCGCTGATCCGGCTGTTCGCGATCCTGCGCACCGTCGGACGTTATTTCGAGCGGCTGCTGAGCCACCGGGCGGCGCTGTCGACGCTCGCGGGGGTGCGGACGCGCCTGTTCGCGAAGGCGGCTGCCGCGGAGGCGCAGCGAAGCCTGCGCCTGTCGGGAGGCGAAGCCGCCGCCTTGTTGAGAAGCGACATCGACGAGCTTGAGGATCGCCTGATCCGCGGGCCGGCGGTCGCCGGAGCGATCGTGGCCGGCCTGTCGGCGACGGCGCTGGGCGCGCTCGCGGGCCCGGGGCCGGCGCTCGCGATCGCGCTGTGCCTTGGGCTGTCCGCGTGGGCGACGCGAGCGTTGGCGCGGCGCCTCTTGCCGGAGCGCACGGCAGCCGCTGCGGCGGCGCTCGTGGACCTAAAGGTGGCGCTGACCGAATATGCCGCCGGCGCGGGCGAGATCGCGGTATATGGCCTCGTTGACCGAGTCGGCTCCGAGCTCGAGGCGTTGGCGGTGCGCCACGATGAAGCCGTCGCCGCGCTCGCCCGCGCGGAGGCGGCGGTCGCGACGCTCGTCCCTATGGCCGCTGGCATGGCGAGCGCGCTCGCCGTCGCGTCGGCATCCGGCGGGCCGCCCTTGGCGGCTATGGCGGCCCTTGCAGCCGCCGCCGCCGGCGAGGCGCTGGGCGGCCTTGCGCGCTCCGAGGTCAAGGCGCCTTCGGTCGCCGCCGCGCTGGGCCGCCTTGATGCGCTTGCGTCGGTGCGGGAACCGGAGCCAGCCCAGGCCGCGGCCGGCGCTCCAGCCCTGCGATCGAGGTCGCGGGTGAGCGCCATGAATTGCCGCCGGGCGCGCGCGTAGCGCTGGTCGGCCGCTCGGGTACGGGCAAGACACGGCTTCTCGAAACGCTCGCCGGCCTCCGTACGGACGCGCCGCAGCCCCTGCAGGTTGGCGGCGCGGACGCCACGGCGCTCGGCCTGCATCGCCTCCGCCAGATCTTCGCGCTGGTCCCGCAAAACCCGATGCTGATCGCCGGCACGATCCTTGACAACCTGCGCCTCGCCCGGCCCGGCATCACCGAGCCGCAGCTCTGGGAAGCGCTGGAGACCGCCTGCCTCGCGGGGGAGGTGCGTGGCTTCCCCGATGGCCTCAACCAGTGGATCGGCGAGGCCGGCCTCGAGCTTTCCGGCGGCCAGCGCAAGCGACTCGCGCTGGCCCCGGGGCCTTCTCGCCGAACGGCCGTGGCTGCTGCTCGACGAGCCGAGCGAGGGACTTGATGCCGCCACGGAAGCGAGACTCGCAGCCGCCCTCGGACGGTGGCCCGATCAGACTGGCTGTGGAGTCCTACTTGTCACGCATCGCCCGGCGATGCTCTCACTATGCAATTCGATCGTCGAGGTGAGATGACACAGAGTCGCCGATCGTCCAGGCAAAACCCCCGTCGGTCTTTCTAAGCTCATCACCTTGCGCTTGCGGACAGATTTCCCGTTCAGCGGGAGATGAAGAAGCGAATTCGTCTAGCTTCCCCTCCGCGTTGGGCTGAGAAGATTGATTTGCCCCGCCCCCCATCAGGAAAATCGGCGCAATCGCATCACCAGCCTGCGCTTCAGAAATGCGTCGCCGCGCCGATAGGCCCTGACGGTCGCGTCACCAACCTGGTGGGCCAACGCCTGCTCCACCACCGTCTCGGGATGATCCGTCATCTCGCCCATATAATCGCGGAAGGCGCTGCGCATGCCGCTGGCGGGATCGTCAGTGATGCCCAAGACATGGCACTGGCCTGGGCGGCCCTTCTCGATGGACGCTTTCTACGCAAGCCCCTGCAGCGGGAGAGGACGGCGATCGTCTACCCGATGTTCGATCCCGGCACCTACTACGGACTCGGCATGATGATATTCGAGGTGCCCAATGGCCAACGGACTCTTCGCTGGATCGGCCATGCCGGCGGCGCGCCCGGCACCAGTGCGATTGCGCTTTACTCGCCCGACGACGGCGCAATCGTAACGGTCGCGCTGACCGGTGACGGGTCAGCGACTGCGGGCGCGAACTTGCTGCTCAAGGCGCTCGCGCCATCCAGTCCAAAGGGGCGCTAGGCTTAAAGGTCATGCCGTCAGATCACGCCCAGCGCGTCCATCGCTTCGGCCACCCGCACGAAACCGGCGATGTTGGCGCCCAGCACATAATCGGCCGGTGCGCCATATTCCTCGGCGGTCTCCGCGCAGCGATCGTGGATGTCGTGCATGATCGAGGCGAGGCGGTTTTCCGTTTTCTCGAACGACCAGCTATCGCGGGAGGCGTTCTGCTGCATTTCGAGTGCCGAGGTCGCGACGCCGCCGGCGTTCGCCGCCTTGCCCGGCGCGAACAGGATCCCGGCCTCCTGGAACAGCCGCACCGCGTCCGGCGTCGAAGGCATGTTGGCGCCTTCGCCGACTGCGATCACGCCATTTTTTAGCAGCGTCTTGGCGTCGCTGCCGGTCAGCTCGTTCTGGGTGGCCGATGGCATGGCGATGTCGCACGGCACATCCCATACCGATCCACCCTCGACATAATGGCTCTTGCCTCCCTTCAGCTTCACATAGTCGCTGATCCGCTCGCGCCGGTGCAGCTTCACTTCCTTGACGAGATCGAGGTCGATGCCGTCCTCGTCGATCACATAGCCGTTCGAATCCGAGCAGGCCGCGATGATGCCCCCGAATTCGATGACCTTCTCCATGGTGTAGATGGCGACATTGCCCGAGCCGGACACGGTCACCCGCTTGCCATCGAAGCTCTGCTTGCGGGTCGCCAGCATCCGCTCCACGAAATAGGTCGCGCCATAGCCGGTGGCCTCCGTGCGCGCGCGCGATCCGCCATGGAACAGCGCCTTGCCTGTCAGCACGCCCGCCTCATAGCGGTTGGTCAGGCGCTTATACTGGCCGAACATATAGCCGACCTCGCGCCCGCCCACGCCGATGTCGCCGGCCGGCACATCGGTATATTCGCCCAGATGCCGGAACAGCTCGGTCATGAACGACTGGCAGAAGCGCATTACCTCACCCTGCGAGCGCCCGCGCGGGTTGAAGTCCGAGCCGCCCTTGCCACCACCGATCGGCATACCGGTCAGCGCATTCTTGAAGGTCTGCTCGAAGCCCAGGAACTTGATGATGCCCACGTTGACCGAGGGGTGGAAGCGGATGCCGCCCTTGTACGGCCCCAACGCCGAGTTGAACTGCACGCGGAAGCCGCGGTTGATCTGCACCTGGCCGTTATCGTCCACCCATGGCACGCGGAAGATAATCTGCCGCTCGGGCTCGCACAGCCGCTCGATCAGCGCATTGTCGAGATAATGCGGCCGCTTCGCCACCACCCGACCGAGGCTTTCCAGCACCTCGGTCACCGCCTGATGGAACTCCGGCTCGCCGCCGTTGCGCCGGATGACGTCATGCAGGACCGGGCGAAGCTTGTCGTCAATTCTCAGCAAGTGTCATCCTCTCTCATAATATTCTTGGAATCCGGGGTTTGTCGGCGGCCCAGCTTCGGCCGAGGCAAGGTGGCGCGGTAGCAGGCGCTCAGGCCGTGGCCCGCTGCTTGACCTTGACGACCTTGAGACGGCGTTCCCGCCCCTCACGATCGGGCCAAAGGATCGACTGCCCTTCGCGAAGGCCAATCAACCCCGCACCGATCGGCGTCAGGATGGAAATGCGGCCAGCGGAGATATCGGCGTCCTTGGGGTAAACGAGCTGGACCGAACGGGTGGCGCCGCTCGCTTCGTCAACGAAATCGATCGCCGCATGCATGGTCACGACATCGCTGCCGATGCTCTGGCGAGAGTGAATATTTGCGCGACCGATTTCGCGCAGGAGCAATTCGCTGACTTGCGGCAACCGGTCTTCGATACTCACGGCCAGGTCGGCCAGCGTATCAGCTTCGGTGTCGATCAGATGAATGGCAGGGGATGCAGTGGAGGCGCGCGTTTCCATGGTGCGGGCTTTCGGCGATGAGGGAGCGCGCGGCCTCGCGGGCTTCGCGCGTCAGTCTAGCGAAAGGTGCCCCGGGCTCGGGGCGTGCTGCACCGGAACCCGGGGCTAGATGCCCGCGAGAAGCTGACCCCCATGGAGTCGAAACCGGAAATGCCATGCTCGTCTCACCATGGAGCAAACATGGGGCCATGGTCTCCCGATGTCAAACCCGACTGCCGGTGCGACCGCCGAGGATCATTGGCACGTGCCATATATCCATACATAGATTGCAAAAGGCATACAAAATGTCTATGTATGGATTTCTACAGTGAGCAAGGCGACGAAAGATATGTCCGAAATCAGCGGCAGCGAGAAATTCGCGTGGATACTGCGGACCGGCTGGAAGGGGCTGTGCCCCCGCTGCGGCAAGGGCCACATGTTCGTTTCCTGGCTGAAGATGACGCAGAAATGCCCGGAGTGCGGACTCGATTATCGCTTCGCCAGTCCGGATGACGGCCCGGCCTTTTTCTCGCTTTGCATCGTGGCCTTTCCTCTCACTCTCATTGTCGTGTGGTTCCAGGTCGCTGTCGCACCGCCCATGTGGGTTCACTTGTTCACGTCCCTGCCGCTCATGATTGCGGGATGCCTGCTGCCGCTGCGCCCACTTAAAGGATGGCTGGTTGCATCCCAGTTTGTGAACCGCGCGCAGGAAGCAGGCACAGAAAAGCTTTGGGCGAAACTGGACGGACGCAAGGGCAGTGCCTTTGAAGACTGAAATGGCAACGCTGGCCGATGCGCGTAGGATCGCCGCCGCCCATTTCCGAGAGGCCGGGCGCGAAGATATCGAGCGCGTGATCCTCGCAGGACAGGGCGACGACTTTCCCGAGGTGCAGGTGGCCCTTATTGCCCTTCGCGACCTTGGGGCAAAGCTCGACCGATTCGAACGCGCCCTTGATGCCTATGCCGACAAGGATTTCTGGGGCGATGGCGATTGTTACGCCGCGCTGGCCTTCCACGATCAGGGCGAGATCGCCCGTGCAGCGCTGGCGGGGAACGACATTCTGGCTTACACGGCCGGCTAATCTCCTTCAGCATATTGTATGGATGCGAAGCCCGCTTTTTCGTAGGATATATCCATGCAATCCTGGAAACCCGACATTACGGACAGTCTTGGGCCGAAATATCTGGCCATAGCGGACGCGCTGCTGCGCGATGTCGAGGCGGGAAGGCTGACGCCCGGCATGCGCCTTCCGCCTCAGCGCGCGCTGGCCGGCTCGCTCGGCGTCGACCTCACCACGATTACCCGCGCTTATGGCCATGCCCAGCGTCTTGGCGTGATCGAGAGCGATGGACGGCGGGGCAGCTTCATCCGGGATCGTCAAAAGCCAAGCGCCACAATGGCGCGGTCGGAGACGGGGGATGCGGGAATGAACGCGCCGCCCGAATTGCCCGGCGGCCTGCTTTCTGTGGAATTTCGGCGATCGGTCGAAACGCTCTTGGGAGGAAGCGAGCCACTCGCACAACAATATCAGCCGCGCGGGGGAATGCCGTCAGCACGGGAGGCGGGAGCCCGGCTGCTCGCCACACGGGGCATAGACTGTTTCGAGGACAGCGTGCTGATTACGGCCGGGGGGCAGCACGCGCTGCACGCGATATTCAGTGCCGAGCTGAGGGCGGGAGACGTGCTCGCAGTTGCCCGCTTTGTTTATCCGGGGCTGCTGGCGCTTGCACGTCGCTTTGGCGTTTCGCTCCGCGTCGTGCCCTTCGACAGCGAGGGAATCGATGCCGACGCGCTCGCGCGTCTGTGCGAGGCCGAGGAGATTCGCGGGCTGTACGTGGTCCCCGCGAATGAAAATCCGACGACGGTGACGATGAGCCTCGAACGGCGGAAAGCAATTGCGCAGGTGGTCGAGCAGCACGGGCTATTACTGATCGAGGATGACGCCTACGGGCTGCTCGCCAAGGACCGCCTTCCGCCACTGGCCGCCCTCGCGCCTGACCAGAGCTGGCACATCGCAAGCGTGTCGAAAATTCTGTCTCCCGGTCTGCGTGTCGCGTGGCTTCGCGCGCCGGGGGTCAAGCAGGCATGGCGTCTCGCCGCCGATATCCATGAAACGGCGATCATGGCGCCGCCGCTCAACACCGCGATTGTCTGCGGGTGGATCGATAACGGCCTGTTCGAGCGAATGATCGGGGAGGTTCGCGCCGAAGCGCGGACACGCCTTCAGATCGTGCGAAAAATTCTGCCCGCCTCTGCCTTCACGTCCCACGAAGATGGGTATCATCTCTGGGTGCCGCTTGGCGCAGATGCGGACATGGAGCAGATCGCGTCCACACTCCGCACCCATGGCCTCTCCGCCATAACCAGTGACGCCTTCGCAGTGGAGCGAGAGAGCGCACCGCCTGCTCTGCGTGTGTCGATCGGAGGGACCATAACAGGCCATCAGCTTGAGCGTGCGATGCGGCTGCTTGGCGCATTGATCGACCCGGACGCCACCCGAAAGGCCTCGCTGGTCTAACCACTAAGATGTTCGCAGTCGGTTCGGGTGCTTTACCCGGCCGACAGCAAAGAAAGATGCACAAGCAGGCCGCCCCGCCCGCCCTCACGCAATTCCAGCGAGCCCCCGTGGAGCGCCACAAGGTCTCGCACGATCGCGAGGCCGAACCCGTCGCCTGCTGGTGTTTCATCGAGCCGGACGCCCGGTTGCATCGCCTGCTCCCGCAACGCCTCCGGTATGCCTGAACCATCATCCTCAATGGCCAGGATGACATGCCGCCCTTCCAAGCGCGCCGTCACGGAGACGGCCGAGCGGGCATGACGCGCGGCATTGTCGAGCAGATTGCCCATGATCTCGGCAAGGTCATGCGCATCAAGCGACACGGCAAGGTCCGCCGGCACATCGGCCGCGATCGTGCGCGCGGGATAGAGCGACCCGATCACAGTTGCGATGTCCGCGACGACGGGGGCAAGCGGCGTCCTCGCGCGATGCGCGACTGCCACGGTTCTGGCCCGCGCGAGATGATGGCGGATGACCTCCTCGATCCGATCGACCTGCGCGCTCGCCTGAGGCCTGTCCCCCACCGTCAGGGCAAGCGTCGCCACCGGTGTCTTGAGCGCATGAGCCAGATTGGCGGCGGAAGCGCGGGCGGCATTCAGGGCAGCGGCACTTTCACTCGCCAGCGCATTCAGCTCCATCGCCAGCGGCTTCAGCTCCGCCGGCTGATCCTCCTCGACACTCGTTCTCGCGCCCCGGCGGATCTCGCCAAGCTGATCCCGCAAGGCGACGATCGGTCGAAGCGCGAAGCGAAGCTGAAAAAACGCCGCCAGCGCAAAGAGGATGGCCAGGACGGCAATGACGGTCAGCAACGGCATGAGTGCCGCGCGGATCGGCCGGGCGATCACCTGCGATGGCGCAGCCGCGATGAGCGTCACCGGCCCTCTGCTTGTAGCGATGGTGGTTTGCCGGGCATGGACTGGCCCGTCGCTGTCCGTCCCTTCACGCGGGATGGGATGGGCCGGGGCTGGCAATGCATCGGCTGGCGGGCCGTGCCCTCCGGGCGGGTGGGGGGGCGGATCGAGCTCGGGGAAATCCGCTGAGCTGATCGTCCCGGCCGGGCCGACGATCCGCCAGCGCCAGTCCCGGCCCAGCGTCATGGCGCCTGCCCGCTGCTCGATGGCCAGGCGATCGACCGTCCCATCCGCGCGCACGGCGCTCGCCATGAGAGCGATCTGCGCATCCAGCCGCTGGTCGAGTCCCTCGGTCACGAAGCGGCTGAGGATGCCTGCCGTGGCCCAGCCGGCAATGGCGAGCGCCAGCAGCGTCGCCACCGCCGACAAGCCCAGCATTCTGGCCCGCAACGACCAGCGCTTCATGGCGTCACGCCGGCTGTGAGGCGATAGCCGCGCCCCCGGACGGTCTCGATCAGCGTTATGCCGATTTTGCGGCGCAGGCGGCCGATGATGACATCCAGCGTATTGGAATCGACATCTGCATCGCCTTCGTAGATGCGCTCCAGCAGATCGAGCCGCTCCACGACCGCTTCCCGGCGCATCATCAGTTGGGAGAGGACGCGCCACTCAAAGGCCGTGAGGCGGAGCGGCAGGCCATCGAGCTCGAACTGGCCGGTCTGGCTCTCGAAGACCAATGGACCGCAGACCATCTGCGGCGCGGCGTGCCCCGCCGACCGACGCACGATCGCGCGCAGCCGCATCATGAGTTCTTCCATGCGGAACGGCTTGGTCAGATAATCGTCGGCCCCTGCCTTGTAGGCCGTCACCTTGTCGGCCCAGGCTTCACGCGCGGTGAGCACCAGAACCGGCACGGCCCGCGCGCCTTTGCGCCATGCGGCCAGTACCTCGGCACCGGGTTTGCCGGGCAGGCCAAGATCGAGCACCACAGCATCATAGGTTTCCGTCTCACCCAGATGCTGGGCATCGACGCCATTATCGACCAGGTCCACCGCGCAATTCTCGGCCCGCAGCCGCCGCGCTATCGCGTCCCCCAGATCAGGATCGTCTTCGACAAGCAGGATACGCATGGCCGCAAAATAGAACCGCAGGTTAAACCGAACATGAAACGCCAGCTTCAGGCTGGGTCGGATCACAGATCATAGAAGAGAGTCATCGACAACCAAGGAGTTGAAAGATGGTCGACTGGAAGAACTCGGGCTCGCGCATTCCGCTTCGGGCAAAACTGGCGGGCGGCGCCGTCGCGCTGCTCGCACTGGGTGCCGCCGCAGGCGCCAGCGTCGTATCCCACATGCGTCCCCCTGTCGAAATGGCGCCGGCCCTGCCCACAGCAATCGCAAAGCTGGCGCAGACCAGCGGCACCGTGACGGTGAAGGGCAAGATCGCCGAGGTCTATGGCGACAGGTTCATCATGCAGGATGGCAGCGGTCGCCTGCTAATCGATGCAGGCCCGGACGGCTCCGATGTGGTCCGCACGGGCAGCGCCCTGATGGTACAGGGCCGGTACGACAATGGACAGTTGCGCGCTTCTTATCTGGTGGATGCGCAAGGACGCATCACTGATGTCGGCGGGCCTCCCCCGCCCCATGGACCGCATCACGACGGGCCGCCCCCGCCACCGCCACCGCCACCGGGCGCTGGGCCTACCCCGCCGCCTCCCGGCGGCGTCGGGGCACCGCCGCCTGCCCCTCCCCCGTCCGGTGGTGCGGTAGCGCCTCCTCCAGTCGACGCCAATGGCGTCCCCATCGACTCTCGAACGGCAAATCCGCAACTGCCGGGAGCAGGTTCCGCCAGCAAATGATGAGCGAGACAGCCGCGCTGACGATCGGTGCGGCTGTCAGATCAGAACGGGCCGAGGTGCCGCGCTTTAGACGGCTATTGCTCTGCCAAGGGAAACGGCACTGCATCCGAAACGTGGAGCAGATACGCAAAGTCCCCTTTTCGGGCCAGCACGTCTGCCAGCGAATAGCTGTCCAGCACGCTCAGGAAGGCCAGCAGCGCTTCATCGAGCACGCTGGTCAGACCGCAAGCGGGTGCAATGAGGCATGACCCGCAATTGACCAGATCAAAATCATCTTCGGTGTGCCGAACCAGCGCGCCGACATTAATCTCCGCAGGCGGACGAGCGAGTCGGATGCCGCCGTTCCGGCCACGCACGCTTTCCAGATAGCCGGCGTTCACCAGATCGTTCACGACCTTCATGAGGTGGTTCTGCGATATGCGATAGGCGCGGGCGACCTCGGCAATCGAGGCGAGCTTATCGGGCTGCCGCCCCAGATAGAGCAGCACCCGCATGGCATAATCCGTGTAGCGAGTGAGACGCATCGGCACTCCGAAATATAATATGCATTGTTGTTGCATGTTTTAAGCCGCGCGTATAGATGCATAGTTAATACATGATTTGGAGTCGAGGTGATGGAGCCGCTACAGCTCGATGATGACGGTCTGAAGATCCTTGTGGATCGCTTCTATGACCGCGTTCGCGCCGACGCCGAACTCGGGCCGATCTTCAACGATGCCATTCACGACTGGCCGGAACATCTCGACAAGCTCACAGCCTTCTGGTCCTCCGTGATGCTGACCAGCGGCCGGTATAAGGGCCAGCCCATCCCCGCCCATGTGAAGCACAAGAGCCGCATCACACCCGCGTTGTTCGATCGGTGGCTGGCGCTCTGGGCGCGGACCACCAACGAGCTCATGGCGCCGGATGCCGCTGCTGCTCTTCAGGATCGCGCGAACCGCATTGCCCAGAGCCTGCAACTCGCCATGTTCTTCCGGCTGGATGACCAGCCGGCGTCCCGGCCCGCACGCCGCAGCACCGACGCGACGGACCCTGTTCAAAGGAGCGTGCTGTCATGACCGATATTCCTTTCGTCGACCTCACTGTCCACCATAAGCCGCGCGACATGCGCGACCGGGTCGCATTGGGCTTCACCAAGCTGCTTCGCTGGTGTGCCGACACCTTCTTCGCCAAACGCTATGGCCACCGTGCCATCGTGCTGGAGACGGTCGCGGCAGTGCCGGGCATGGTCGGCGCGACCCTCACGCATCTTAGATGCCTGCGCCGCATGTGTGATGACAAAGGCTGGATCCGCACCCTGATGGAAGAAGCGGAGAATGAGCGCATGCACCTCATGACGTTCATCGAGGTCGCAAAGCCTACCCTCTTCGAGCGCATGGTGATCCTCGGCGTGCAATGGGTCTTCTACGTCGCCTTCTTCGGCTTGTACCTTGTCAGCGCGCGCACGGCTCACCGTATCGTCGGCTACTTCGAGGAAGAAGCGGTCATCAGCTACACCCTCTATCTCAAGGAGATCGACGAAGGCCGCAGCGCCAACGTGCCGGCGCCGGAGATCGCGCGGCACTATTGGAAGCTGCCGGATCATGCGACCCTGAGGGACGTCGTGCTGGTCGTGCGCGCGGACGAAGCGCACCACCGCGACGTCAACCACGGCTTCGCCGATGAGCTGGCTGGCAAGGCACCGGCGATCAAGGCGGCGCCTTATCCCGAGCATGCCGACGACATCAGGCTGGCGGCCTGACCCATGGGCAACGTGATACCTTACCGATCGACGCCCACATTCGATCAGACCACGTTGCCCGCTGCCCTGCGCGCCCGCCACAATACCAAGGCGGGCGTGTGGGGCGTTATCCGGGTGATCGAGGGTAGGCTGAAACTCACATATCTCGATCCGCCCTCGGAGGTGATCCTCACGCCCGACCGGCCGGGACTGGTCCGGCCGCAGGAGCCGCATTTCGTCACACCTCTGGGCGACATGCAGATGCAGGTGGACTTCTACGATCAGCACCCGCCGGGGCACTAACCCCCGCCCTCTCTTTTCCTTTCTTCCATCCCTGTCAGGATGCGGTCTCGGCGCTTTCGCTCGCGGGCCTCTCGGCGAGCCGCATCCACTATGAATTTTTCGCCCTGCCGACGAGTTGCTGGCGGCCTGACAGGATAGAGCCATGGACGACTTCACCATCGCGCGCGTCATTCACGTCGTCTCCGTCCTGTTCTGGATCGGCGGGGTGGCATTCGTGACGCTGGTGGTGATGCCGTCCATCCGCGCCGGCAATTCTCCGGAGCAGCGCCTGACAGCGTTCCACAAGCTCGAAGGGCGCTTCGCTCCGCAGGCGGAGATCTGGGTGCTGCTTGCCGGAGCGAGCGGCTTCTGGATGATGTGGCGTGGAGAGATGGGCTACCGCCTTCTCGATCCGCAATATTGGTGGATGCACGCCATGATTGCCGTCTGGGCGATCTTCGCGCTCATGCTGTTTGTCATCGAGCCAGTATTCCTGCACCGCCGCATGGCGCGCTCGCACGCGCCGGCACAGGATTTCGCCCGGATGGAGCGCATGCATCTGCTGCTGCTCGCGGTATCTGTTACCGCTGTGGTCGGTGCGGTCGGTGGCAGTCACGGACTGTTTTGATCGAAATGGTGCCGCTGTTACGGTCTGAAGCGAACCCTTGCGCAGAGCCCGCCCACCTCGGACGTTTCCAGGATAAGCTCTCCGCCATAGACTTGCAGCAAGTCGGCCGTCGCGGCGAGTCCCAGACCGCTTCCGGGCTTATCTGGGTCCAGCCTTGCGCCGACTGCCATCACCATGTCCCGCTTCTCGGGGGGAATACCGGTTCCGTCGTCGCGAATCGTCACCCAGTCCGGGCCAGCAGCGATCACGACGCTCTGCTTCGCCCATTTGAAAGCGTTGTCGATGAGATTGGAAAGGATCTCCGCCAGATCGCCCTCATCGCACGGGAGGCGGAGGCCCGCCGGCACGTCCGTTTCGACCGAAACGCCCCGGTGGCCGTGGAGACGTTGCATGGCCGCGACGATCTGATCGACGAGGGGCAAAACGGATGTCAATGTGCCCGCCCCGCGCGTCCCGGCTGCTGACGCCCGCGTCAAATGATAGTCGATCTGGCGCTGCATCCGCGCGCAGCGCTCCAGCAGGAAGTCCGCGCTTTCGGTGAGCCCGGCCCGATGCAGCTTTTCCGCTTCGTCGATGACAAGGGCAAGCGGCGTGCGCAAATCGTGCGCAAGATTGCCCGCCTGAGTGCGCGCGCGGGTAATGAGTTGCGCCTGACTGTCCAGCAAGGCATTGAGCTGCCTCACAAGCGCCGCGAACTCTGCAGGCTCGTGGGAGTCCAGCCGCGCTATCTCCCCATGGCGAAGACGATCGACCTCGGAGCCCAGCCTTCGCACGGGGGCGAGGCCGAAGCGAACCAGCGCCATAGCTCCAGCCATAAGCAGGAAACCAACAACAATCATCGACAAGGCGAGATCGGCCCAGAATGCACGCAGCTGCTCTTCCAGAAGCGAGCGCGCAGAGCCAATGGTGGCGATCACCTCATGCTCGCCGATCCTGAAGCGGACACTGCGTTGCAGAAGGATCTGGTCTCCCACCCGGCCTGTAGCCCATTTTCCGTCGAGCGAACCAGCCGCAAGCCGCGAGCCGCCAAGCGAGACGGAGCGCACAACCCGGCCCTGACCGCTATCCACCTGCCAGTAGAGACCGGAGCCCTCCGCGTTGAATTGGGGGTCGGAGAGCGGCTGGGTCACATGGACCGCCCCCCGCTCATCTACGTTGCTCATTGCGATCAGTTCGCTGAGATGATGATCGAGCTCGCTTTGGAACCGCTCGGTGGTGTGCAGCCGGTAGAGATTGCCGATGAACAGGCCGGCAAGCAGCATTGCCAGCAAAATGCCGACCGTCGATCCAACAATCAGGCGAAGCCGCAGGCTTCCGCGCAGAGCCGGGCTCATGTCGCGATCCTGTAGCCGAGGCCGCGCACCGTCACGATCTGCTCACGGCCAATCTTCCGTCTCAGCCGACCGACCAGAACTTCGATGGCATTGTCATCGCGCTCGATATCGAGACTGTAGAGATTATCGAGGATGCTCTGCCGCGTAACGGTGCGGCCTGCATTGTAGAGGAGCAACTGCAGCAAGCGGAACTCGCTGGGGGTAAGCGCGAGCAAGACATCGCCAAGCCAGGCCTCGTTGCTTGCCGTATCGATGGCGAGCGCGCCGATGGAGAGGCGCGTGGCACTGAACCCCATTGCGCGACGCGCAAGGGCATGAACGCGCGCGACCAGTTCCTCGGTCCGCACTGGTTTCACGATGAAATCGTCGGCACCGGCGTTCAGCCCCTCCACCTTTTCCTGCCAGCTGCTGCGCGCCGTGAGGATGAGGATAGGCGTCCTGATCGCCTTCGCCCGCAACGTCCGCACCAGATCGATGCCGGACATGCCAGGCAGACCGACATCGACCACCAGAACGGCGAAGCCATCTCCGGCGAAATCCACCGCATCCTCGGCATTGGCCAGCCACTCGCAGGTCATGCCGTGGCGCATGAGATTCGCCGCCACACGGCGGGCGAGCTCCGCTTCATCTTCCACCAGCAAGATACGCATCCGGGCTTTCTGACAGGTTTCTGTCAGGTTGCGAAGGTAGATGCGGCGCCAGCAGAAAAGTTTGGGGGCGCGGAAATGAGTGACTATCGGCTGATGCCAGCGCTTGCGCTGCTCGGTGCGCTGGCTGCCTGCGCACCCGGCGAAGACAATGCGCGCAATGAAGCCGCGCAAACAGCGCCGCCCTCCGCGCAGAACGGCGCGGCGACTCTGAACGCCGCGGAGCTTGAGCGGATCGGCGTCCGGTTCGCATCCGCCGAGACCGCCGCCGAGATACCGATCGCGACTGTTCCGGCCACGCTGGCGCCTCCCCCCAATGCGCGCGTGGCTGTCGCTACGGTCATCCCCGGTGTGGTGACACGCACGCTCGTGGTGGAGGGCGACAGCGTCCGCCAGGGACAGCCCCTCGCCATCGTCGCGGCGCGCGAACTCTTCACGCTCGGTGCGGGCATCGAGCAGGCAGCCGCCCGAGCAGACTTCGCACGGGCAAATGATCGCCGCCTCAGCCAGCTCGCTCGCGAAGGGGTTATCGCCGGATCCCGTGCGGACGAGGCACGGGCAGCCCTGCGCGAAGCGGAAGCGGAACTGGGCGAGCAGCGCCGCATCGTCCGGCTGGTCAACGGAGCGCCCGGCAAGGGAAGTTACACGCTGACCGCGCCGATCGCCGGCAAGATTACCAACGCGTCCATCCAGACCGGCAGTCCGGTGAGCGAGTCGACTGCGGCTTATGTGATCGATGCCGTGAGCCGCTACGAGCTGACCGCGCAGCTCCCCGCGCGCCTGCTGGGCGAAGTCCGGCCGGGTATGGCCGTACAGCTGCCGGGCGACATTCGCGGTGAAGTCACCAGCGTGGCGAGCGTGCTGGACATGGAAACCCGCTCGGCGCGGCTGCGCGCGCGCATTCCGGCCGGGCCGGGCGTCGTCTCCGGACGCGCGCTGCCCGCAATCATTCTCGCGCCCGCCCCGGCAGGATCGCTCGTCATCCCGGCTGCCGCCGTGGTGGACGTGAACGGCAAGCCCACCGTGTTCGTGCGGGAGGCACGGGGTGTCGCTGCCCGCCCCGTCTCGGTTGGCACGCCCGCCAATGGCCGTGTTCTGGTGAGATCCGGCCTGCGCGCCGGAGAGCAGATCGCGATCAGCGGCGTCAGCGAACTCAAGGCGATCGTGGGGCAGGACTGATGTTGCGCGCGCTCGTCGCCTGGTCGCTTTCCTATCGCCTGCTGCTGCTGGCGCTGACGCTGATCGTCGCCGGGCTCGGCGGCTGGGCCTACTCGACCCTGCCGGTCGATGCTTATCCGAACATTGCCCAGGCGCAGGTGAAGATCATCCTCAAGGCGCCGGGCATGACGCCCGAGGAAGTCGAGACGCGGGTGATCGCGCCAATCGAGCTGGAGATGCTCGGCCTGCCCAATCAAGCCGTGCTGCGCTCCACCGCAAAATACGCCATCGCGGATATCACGATCGACTTTGTCGACGGGACGGATATCTACTGGGCACGCCAGCAGGTGGGTGAGCGGCTGGCCGGGGTCATGGGCGAGATGCCAGCAGGCGTGGAGGGCGGCATGGCGCCCATCTCCACTCCGCTGTCGGACGTATTCATGTTCACGATAGACGGCCCCCTTTCACTTTCGGAAAAGCGGGAACTGCTCGACTGGACGATCCGTCCCGCACTGCGCACCGTGCCGGGCGTGGCGGACGTCAACGCGCTGGGCGGGTTCGTGCGGACCTATGAAGTGCGGCCGGACCCAGTGGCGCTAGCGACTGCCCGCCTTTCCATCGAAGACCTCAAGACCGCCATCGAGCGCGGCAACCGCAACGACGGTGCGGGCCGCCTGACCGTGGGCGAGGAAGCGCTGATTGTTCGGGCCGTGGGCGCGATAAGCAGCATCAGCGACATAGAGAACATGGCGATAGAGAGTCGCGCCGGAGCGATCGTGCGCGTGGGCGACGTCGCGAAAGTCGGCGCGGGATCGCTGACCCGCTATGGCGGGGTTACCGCGCACGGCAAGGGAGAGGCTGTGCAAGGGCTCGTCATTGCCCTGCGCGGCGCCGACGCACGGCAGGTGGTGGACGGCATCGACGCGCGCATCGCCGAATTGCAGCACACGCTGCCTCAGGGCGCCAAGATCAGCGTGTTCTACAACCGGTCGGACCTTATCGGACGCGCCGTGAACACGGTGCAGAAGGCGCTGATCGAGGCGACGATCCTCGTCATCGTGCTGCTGGTGCTGTTCCTGGGGGACTGGCGCGCCGCCGCGATCGTCGCGGCGACCCTGCCCATGGCCGCGCTCACCACATTCCTCCTCATGCGCGCTGTCGGTCTCTCCGCAAATCTCATGAGCCTCGGCGGCCTCGCAATTGCTATCGGTATGCTCGTCGACGGCGCCGTCGTGGTGGTCGAGAATGTCGTCGAGCGGCTCAACCGCGCGGAGGACGACACCAGTCCGCGTCTCAACATCGTCTTCCGCGCCACTGCCGAGGTGATCGTGCCGGTCTCGGCCGGTCTGCTCATCATCGCGCTGGTCTTTCTGCCGCTCCTCTCCCTGCAGGGGCTGGAAGGCAAGCTGTTCGCCCCCGTCGCGCTCACCATCATGTTCGCGCTGGCGGGATCGCTGCTGCTCGCGCTCACGCTGGTGCCCGTGCTCGCATCCTATGGCCTCAAGAGCGGCCACCATGGCGAGCCGTGGATCATGCGTCAGCTTTCGCCGCGCTATGCAGCGCTGCTCGCTGGCGCCTTCGCCCGCAGGACGCTCGTCTACGGACTTGCAGCAGGTGGCCTTGCGGTCGCCGGTCTTGCCTATGGCGGCGTCGGCAAGACGTTCATGCCGACCATGGACGAGGGCTCGGTGGTGATTCAGATCACCAAGCTCCCAACCATCGGCCTGGCGCGATCCCAGGCGCTGACGACGCGCGTGGAAGCAGAGCTGATCGCAAGGGTTCCGGAAGTCACCGGCGTGATCTCGCGCACCGGCACCGATGAGATCGGCCTCGACCCCATGGGCCTCAACGAGACCGACCTGTTCGTCACGCTCAAGCCATCCAGCGAGTGGCGCGGAGACCGGGAGTTCGTGGTCAACGAGATGCGCCGGGTGCTGGAAGGGATGCCCGGCTTCGAGCCCAGCTTCACACAGCCTATCGAGATGCGGGTGGCGGAGATGCTGACGGGCGCGCGCGGCGACCTTGCAGTCAAGATTTTCGGCCCCGATCTCAAGACGCTCGCGGAGCTGGCCGGGAAGGTGCAGACGGTCCTGCAGGCGACACGCGGTGCCTCGGAAGTGCTGACCGTGGCGAACGAGAGCATCGACTATCTGCAGCTCGACATTGATCGTGCTGCCGCAGGTCGGGCCGCGATGCCGGTCGATATGCTGCAGGATGCGCTGCGTGCCCAGCTGGAAGGCCTGCCCGCAGGCATCGTCGCGGAAGGGCAGAAGCGCATTCCGCTCATCATCCGGGGCGAGGACGACATCCGCAACGACCCCGCCCGGTTTGCCGATCTTCAGGTGACGACGCCGTCCGGCGAGCTGGCGCGCGTGAGCGATCTCGCTCAGATAAGGAAGGTCGAAGGGCCGATCCGCCTCGATCATGAGAGCGGCTCGCGCTACGCGCTCGTGCAGGCGTTCGTCTCCGGGCGCGATCTCGTCGGCTATGTCGACGAGGCCCGGGCAAAGGTAGCGGGGGAGGTTCCGCTCCCCGCCGGCTACCGCCTCGTCTGGGGCGGCCAGTTCGAGAACCAGCAGCGTGCGTCCGCCCGCCTGATGATGGTGATCCCCGCCGCGCTGCTTCTCATCTTCCTCGTCCTCTACGCAACACTGAAGTCCCTGCGCGGCGCCCTGCTCATTCTCGCCAACATCCCTTTCGCGGCAGTCGGTGGCATCGTCGCGCTATGGGCGACGGGCTCCTATCTGTCGGTCCCGGCCTCGGTCGGCTTCATTGCGCTTTTGGGAATCGCGGTGCTGAACGGGCTCGTGCTGGTGGCTTACTTCCGGCAACTGCGAGAGGACGGGCTGCCTATGGCGGAAGCCGTGCGGACCGGGGCTGAACGGCGACTGCGCCCCGTGATGATGACGGCGAGCATCACGGCCTTCGGCCTCGTGCCGCTGCTTTTCGCGACCGGTCCGGGGTCGGAGATCCAGCGCCCGCTCGCAATCGTGGTGATCGGCGGGCTGGTCACGTCCACACTTCTGACCCTCGTCCTTCTGCCTATCCTTTACGAGCGTTTCGGCGAGAGCAGGCGGGAGGTTACGGCATGAATTTGATGCTTTTGACGATCTTCTGCGCAGCTCATGACGCGGAGGCAATCGCAGTTGCGCTGCGCAACCTCCTCCACGCCCCTGTCCATATGCGCCGGGAAGATGTGCTGGCTCAGGACTTCGCGAATGCCGGAACAGCCGAGCATGTGGCCGGGGCACTGGTGCGCACGGTGCTGGACGTCGAGCTGCCGGAAGACCGGGTGCGGGATGCAATCGAAGCGGCGACAGCAGCGCGGCGGCGCCTGCCGTTCCGCTGGCGGACGGTCGCGGTGCTGGATGGAGGGCGTGTGGAATGAAGTGGGCCTTGCTCCTTCTTGCCGGGGTCGCCCTGCCCGCTGTCGCCCGGACGAGCGATCTGCCGCCTGCCGAACTGGTCATCCACGCGCTCGACGCGCAGCCCAATGTAGAAGCGGCGAACGCACGGGTGGATGCGGCGCGCGCGGAAGCAGACGCCCTGCGCATCGGCCCGCATGAGATCATGGCGACGGGCACGCTGTCCCGCCGAACAGTCGATCCCGGCGACCGATATGCCGAGTATGACACCACGATCAGCCGCGCGTTCCGCCTGCCGGGCAAGGCAGCGCTGGACCGCCGAGCCGGCGTTTTGGGCGTCGACATTGCCCAGAACCAGATGGAGGATACGCGCCATCACGCCGCGCTGGTGCTGGGCGAGCTCTGGTATGACTGGCTGCTGGCCGCCGAGCTGCATCGCAATGCCGAGGGGCTGGTCCGAAATCAGGAAACGCTGGTGAGCGCGACACGCAAAAGGCTGAATGCGCGCGACGTCGCGCAACTCGACATGCGGCAGACAGAGGCTGCGCTTGCACTCGCACAGGCGCAACTGGGCGATGCCGCGGCCGTGCGCGATCGGGCGAGAACGCTCCTGTCCGTTCGCTTTCCGGATCTTCCGCTGCCTGCTGATCCGCCTTCTATCGCAGAGCCGACAGTACCGGAGGAGGGTCTCCCTCAGCTGGAGGCGCTGATCGTAGAGCGTAGCCACGAGATTGGTGCTGCCAGCGGTCAAGCCGAACGGCAGACCGTGCTCGCCCGCCGCGCCGACGCGGATCGCATCGCGGACCCCTCGCTCGGTGTGCGCCTGTTCAGCGAGCGCGGAGGCGAGGAAAGGGGTGCCGGCGTTTATCTCTCCTTGCCGATAGGTGGCGGACAGCGGCGCGCGCTGGCGCGGCAGGCCAATGCGCAGGCAAATGCCGCTCAGTCGGAAGTCGCCGCCGTGCAGCGCGAGATCAGGGGCAACGCCGCCGCCGATATTGCGGAGTATCGCGCGCGCGAGGATGCCTGGCGCGCGAGCCGGGACGCCGTCGCGCGTGCCGAACAAAGTGCCGCACTCGCCGCCCGTGGCCAGCAACTGGGCGCGATCGATCTCGCCGACCGGCTCTATGCGGAACGGCAGGCCAACGAAGCACGGGCGCAGGAACTTGCAGCACGCGCGACGGCCGCGCGGCTTATCCTGAAGCTGCGGATCGATTCCCACACGCTCTGGATGGAATGATCTCCAGGCGCTTGCAGCCGCCATCGCGGAGAGTAACGTCGCCCCATGGGTGTCTTCTCCGCGACTATCATCCTCGCATCCCTGCTGACGTCCGTCATTTCCGGCATCTTCGGCATGGCGGGTGGGCTGATCCTGATGGGGATCTTCACCTGGATGCTTCCGGCAGCCTCCGCGCTTGCACTCCACGGCATCATTCAGTTCGCGTCGAATCTCTGGCGGCTACTGCTGCACCGCGCTCATGTCGAATGGCGAGTGCTGCTCACGTTCGGGCTGGGCTCGGCTCTGGCCATGGGGCTTTTCGCGCTCATCACCTGGGTGCCCACCAAGGCGTTCGTGTTCCTCGTCCTTGGCCTCCTGCCTATTCTCGTCTGGGTGCCCGAGCGCAGGCTGAGCCTCGACGCTCTTAATCCCTGGCATTCGGTGATCGGCGGATTTGGTTCGACGATCCTCTCCCTCTTGTCCGGCGTATCAGGCCCCCTCACTGACCTGCTCTTCGTGCGCACGGCAATGGGGCGCCACCGCATCGTCGCGACCAAGGCCGCGATGCAGGCCATCGGCCATGCCTCCAAGATCCTCGTCTACGGCACGGTCTTGCTCAGCGCATCGTCACGGGCCGTCGTGCCGATGACGATGGTGACCGTCGCCGTCCTCGCCTCCATGGTGGGGATCGTGATTGGCGGCCGAATTCTCGATCGCATGAGCGACAGCCACTTCAAGGCGGCCCGGCGCTGGATCGTCACGTCCATGGGCGTGATATTCCTCATTCAGGCCGCAGAGATCCTGCTCTGACACGAACGACCCGGAAGCGGCATTGACCCCGGCAAGGCAGGCGTCCATGGCTCTGGAGCTTTTTTGGCGCCTCATTCGCACAGGATCGACATGCAGCTTGTCGGGTTAGACATCGCGTGGTTCCTCGCGGAACATTGGCAGAAGCGCCCGTTGCTGATCCGCAATCCCTGGAATGCGTGGCGCAATCCGCTCGAGCCGGACGAGCTTGCCGGTCTGTCGTGCGAAGAGGGCATCGAGTCCCGCCTTATCATGCGAGAGGGCGACCGCCTGACGATGGAAAGCGGCCCTCTGCCCGAGGCACGCTTCAGCCAACTTGGAAGCGCACCGTGGACGCTGCTGGTGCAGGCCGTGGACCAGCACGTGCCGGATGTAGCTGCGCTGATCGAACCATTCCGCTTCATTCCGGACTGGCGGATCGACGATGTGATGGTCAGCTACGCAACAAACGGCGGCGGGGTCGGTCCGCACTTTGACCAGTATGACGTGTTTCTGGTGCAGGGGCTCGGTACGCGACGCTGGCGCGTTGGGCCACGCTGCAATGTCGGTACGCCGCTGATCCCGCATGATGATCTGCGCCTGATCGCGGACTTCGAAGCGACGGGAGACTGGATATTGGAGCCGGGCGATATTCTCTATGTGCCGCCGCTCTTCGCCCATGACGGCATCGCCGCAAGCGACGACTGCATGACCTATTCCGTTGGCTTCAGGGCGCCTTCGCGAGCCGACCTGATCGACGGCTGGAGCGCGCATCAGGCGGATGCACTGACGGAAGACGATCGCTATGCGGACCCGGATCTGACGCGCCAGTCCCATCCGGGCGAAATCACTGCCTCCGCGATCGATCGCCTTCACGCCATGACGCTGGAGGCGCTTTGCGACCGCGCGGCATTCGCGCGCTGGTTCGGCACGCATAACAGCCAGCCCAAATATGCCGATGTCGACTGGCGGCCGGAGGAACCCATCGATCACGAGACGATGCGGACGCTCCTGCTTGAAGGCGCGCCCCTCTACCGCAACCCGGCCAGCCGCTTTTCCTTCATCCGACAGGAGCCCGGCATCCTACTCTTCGTGGACGGGCATTGCTTCGACTGCGAGGGCGAAACTGCCGCTCTCGCCGAACGGCTCTGCGAAGGATCGGTCATATATCTCGATGCCGAGGCCGCTTCATCACCGGAAGTCGTCACCCTGCTCGCCACGCTTGTCGATCAGGGCAGCCTGTCGTTCTACGGTGATGACGAGGACTGACCGGCCGTGGCACTCATTCTGTTCAACAAGCCCTATGGGGTGCTCTGCCAGTTCTCGGGCGAACGGACTGGCCCGCCGCGCCCGACGCTGGCCGCTTTCATCGATCGCCCCGGCTTTTACCCCGCCGGGCGGCTCGACCTCGACAGTGAGGGGCTGTTGTTGCTTACCGATGATGGCCGATTGCAGGCGCGGATCGCCGATCCCCGATTCAAGACCCCGAAAACCTATCTCGTTCAGGTTGAGGGCGATCCGGACGAGGCAGCGCTGGATGCGCTGAGGCGCGGCGTGCGACTGAAGGACGGCATGACCCTGCCCGCCGAGGCGGAGCAGATCAACGATCCTGCGCTCTGGCCGCGCGATCCGCCCGTGCGCTTCCGCAAGACAGTGCCGGATTGCTGGCTGCGGCTGACGATCCGCGAGGGGCGCAATCGGCAAGTGCGGCGAATGACGGCAGCGGTGGGACTTCCAACATTGCGACTGGTGCGCTGGCGCATCGGCGACTGGACCCTGGATGGCATAGAGCCGGGGCAATGGCGCAACGCGCAGACACCGGCAGGAGACGCCATTTGAAGAATGCAGAACTGATCGGCACGGCGCGAGTACCCGATGGAACCGAATTGCGACTGATGCAACGCGGCGAAGAGTTCACGATCGCGCTCGACCGCAACGAACTGATGAGCACACGCGTCCGCCACTCCGAGGAAGCGCTGGCAACGATGACGATTGACCGGCTCGGCGCGCGCACCGCGCCGCAACTGCTGATCGGCGGCTATGGCATGGGCTTCACGCTTCGCGCCGCGCTGGCATGTCTGGGCGGGGACGCGGGCATCACCGTCGCGGAGCTGGTGCCGGAGATCATCGAATGGGCGCGCGGCCCGATGCTGGCCCTCACATCCGGCTGTCTGGACGACCCGCGCGTGACGCTGGTGCAGGACGATGTGGCCATGCTGATCGACGCGGCCAGGGGCGGCTATGACGCCATCCTGCTCGATGTCGACAACGGCCCAGAGGGCCTGACCCGGCGGGAGAATAACTGCCTCTATTCGCCTGCGGGCCTTTCCGCCGCCAGGGCTGCGCTCCGGCCGGGTGGCGTCCTTGCCATATGGTCGGCCTATCCGGATCCGGCCTTCACGCGTCGGCTCCGCGATGCCCGGTTCGAGGTGGACGAAGTGATCGTGAGAGCGCGGCCAAATGGCAAAGGCGCCCATCACCGCATCTGGTTTGGCCGTCGCGCCTGAGATCACGCCCTGAAATCAGAGATCAGGCGCTGACGGCGTCCAGCGCTTCGCTCGCTTCCATCCAGGCAAGTTCGGCCACCTCGATCAGGGTGGCGACCTGTGCGCGGCGTTTGCTGAGCTCCGACATATTGAGCCCCTGTAGCTCCTTGTCGGCGCGGGAAGGATCGGCCATCGCGGCGTCGAGCTTATCACGCTTGTCGACCAGCTGAGAGAGTTCCGCCTCCGCCTTGCTGGCGGCTTTGCGCAGATCCTGCTGCTTTTCCCGCGCGTCCGCTGCGGCACGCTTGCGATCCGCCTTGGAGCCCTTGGGCGCATCGCCATCCTTGCTGAGCACGAAGGCGATATAGTCGTCGAGCGATCCGTCGAACTCCTTGGCGGTGCCACCATCGACGAGAACGAGGCGGTCCGCCGTCATCTCCAGCATGTGCCGGTCATGGCTGACGATGATGACCGCGCCGGAATAGGCGTTGAGAGCCTGGATCAGCGCCTCGCGCGCATCGACATCCAGATGGTTGGTCGGCTCGTCGAGGATCAGCATGTGCGGCGCGTCACGCGTGATGAGCGCCAGCGCCAGCCGTGCGCGCTCGCCACCGGAAAGCTTGCCGACCAGCGTCGTCGCCTTCTGTGCCGGGAAGCCGAAGCGCCCGAGCTGACCGCGCACGGCCGACTCGCTCGCGCCCGTCATCAGCAGCTTCATGTGCTGCAGCGGCGTCTCGTCGCGGTCCAACTCCTCGACCTGATATTGCGTGAAATAGCCCACCCGCATCTTGCCAGAGGCGTTCATGGCGCCTTCCATAGGGGTGAGCTGCGCGGCGAGCAGGCGCGCCAGCGTGGTCTTGCCGTTGCCGTTGCGGCCAAGAAGCGCCACCCGGTCGTCCGGGTCCAGCCGCAGGTTCAGCCGGCGCAGGATCGGCGTCTCGCCATAACCCACGGCTGCCAGATCGAGCGTGATGAGCGGCGGGCGCAGCTCGTCCGGATCCGGGAAATCTAACGTCAACGTCGGATCGTCGACCAGTTCCGCGATGGGCTGCATTCGCGCGAGCGCCTTGGCGCGGGACTGCGCCTGCTTGGCCGTCGATGCGCGCGCGGAATTGCGAGCGACATAATCCTGCAGCTTCTCCCGCTCGGACTGCTGCCGGGCACGGGCCGAGGCCAGCTGCGCCTGCCGTTCGGCGCGCTGCCGCTCAAAGGCGTCATAGCCGCCGGGATAAAGCGTCAGCTTGCCGCTCCCCAGATGCAGGATATGATCGACGACATTGTTGAGGAAATCGCGCTCGTGGCTAACCAGCAGGATGGTCGCGGGATAAGCGCGAAGGAAATCCTCCAGCCACATCACCGCTTCAAGATCGAGATGGTTTGACGGCTCGTCGAGCAGGAGAAGGTCCGGCTGAGAGAACAACAGGCTGGCCAAAGCCACGCGCATCCGCCAGCCGCCCGAGAAGCTGGAAAGCGGACGATTCTGCGCCTCCTCGTCGAAACCAAGGCCAACGAGGATCTGCGCTGCGCGGGAAGGCGCCGTATAGGCGTCGATCGACAGCAGCCGGTCATAAATCTCGCCGAGCCGGTCAGGATCTTCGCTCGTCTCGCTTTCCGCGAGCAGCGCGGCGCGCTCGGTGTCTGCGCCCAGCACGGTTTCGAGCGGGGTGGCCTCGCCGCCGGGCGCCTCCTGTGCGATATAGCCAAGGCGCGCCCCGCGCGGCATGTCCACGGAGCCGAGATCCGGTTCCAGCATCCCGGCGATCACGCGGACCAAAGTGGTCTTGCCCGCGCCATTGCGCCCGATCAGCCCGATGCGGCCGCGCGGCGGCAACTTGGCGGTGGCACCGTCGAGGATGGTTCGCCCGCCGAGGCGCACCGTGATGTCGTTGAGATTGAGCATGGCGCGCCCTTAGCAGCGCGAACCGCCGACCCCAAGGGGCACGGGCAAGATTATAGCGCACTGGGCATGGCAACGCGATCCCTCCCGGCCCGATGGGAACCAATAGTGGGTTTGTTCACTTGTCGCCGTGGAGGATTTCATGGCGGCACGCGCATATTGGCAAGGGCAGATCCGGCTGGCTCTGGTTTCGATCCCCGTCGAAGTCTATCCCGCCACCAAATCCGGCGCTGCGATCAGCTTTCATCAGATCCACGAGCCGAGCGGCAAGCGCATTCGCTATGAGAAAGTCGCGCCGGGTGTCGGCCCTGTCGATCGCGACGAGATCGTAAAAGGCTATGAAGTCGAGAAGGGCGAATATGTCCTGCTGGACGAGGAAGAGATCGAAGCGGTCAAGATCGAAAGCCGCAAGACGCTGGAGCTGGTCCAGTTCGTCGATGCGAGCGACATCGACGTGCTTTATTATGAAAAGCCCTATTTCATCGTGCCGGCGGACGACCTCGCCGAGGAAGCCTATGTGGTGCTGCGCGAGGCACTGCGGGGCACGAAGAAAGTGGGGCTCGGTCAGCTCTCCGTGCGCGGGCGCGAGCAGCTGGTTTCGATCAAGCCGTGCGGCCGTGGTCTCGTCATGGAAGTTCTGCGCTACGCGGACGAGGTCAACAAGGCGCAGGGCTATTTCCGCGACATTGCGGACGCCAAACCCGAACCGGAGCTGCTGGATCTCGCCACTGCCCTGATCGAAAAGAAGACAGCGCCCTTCAAGCCGGCTGAATTCCACGACCGTTATGTCGAGGCGCTTCAACGGCTGATCGAGAAGAAGCGCAAGGCGCGCGGCAACCGCCGTATTCTAGAGGATGTCGATGACACGCCTGCAACCGGCGGTAACGTCATCGACCTGATGGCCGCATTGCGCAAATCGGTGGGAAGCGGGCGTTCGGCCAGCAAGGCCCCAGCCAAAGCCAGCACAGCAAAGAAAGCCGCGACGAAGAAGCCGCCTGCGAAATCCACCGCCAAGCGCAAGAGCGCCTGAGATGGAGCTCAATGCCGATACGCCCCTGCACTGGATCGATATGACGATCCTCCTGCGGCTGGGCGCGGCGGCGATATTGGGCCTGCTGCTCGGGCTGGATCGCGAACTCAAGGGGCACAGCGCGGGCCTGCGCACGCACGGCATCATCTGCTTCAGCGCCGCGCTGATGACGGTCTGCGCGATCGCGCTCTACTATCAGATCAGCGGCACTAACTCGCGCATGGACCCGCTGCGCATCTTCGAGGGCGCGGGCGCCTTCGTCGGGATTATCGCTGCCGGGTTGATCGTGGTGAGCAAGGGCGAAGTCCATAATCTGACGACCGCCGCGCACATCTGGCTCGCGACCATCATCGGCATAGCCTGCGGCGCGGGACAATGGCCGCTGGTTCTCGTCGCCGCAATCGTTGCGGTCATAATGCTCACTGTTCTCGCACTTGTCGAACGCCGCTGGGTCCGCGCCGCTCGGAGCGAGGCAGAAGAACTGTGATGGCGAAAAAGGATTCCCTCGCCCGCTACAATGAGAAGCGCGATTTCGCGCGCACGCCGGAGCCGGCCGGAAAGGCGGAACGCAGTGCGGACGGCAATCTGTTCATCGTCCAGAAGCATGATGCGACCCGCCTGCATTGGGATTTCCGGCTGGAGGTGGATGGCGTACTGAAAAGCTGGGCTGTCACGCGCGGGCCGAGCCTCGACCCGGACGATAAGCGCCTCGCGGTGCGGACGGAGGATCACCCCCTGTCCTACGCGCGGTTCGAAGGCGTCATCCCCAAGGGCGAATATGGCGGCGGCACCGTCATGCTCTGGGATCAGGGCACATGGGAACCGGTCAAGGGCAAAAGCGCTGCCGACATCGAAAAGGGCCATCTCCACTTCCGGCTGGAAGGCGAGCGGATGACGGGCGAGTGGATCTTGATCCGTCTGCGCCCCCGCCCTGGCGAGAAGCGGGAGAACTGGCTGCTCCGCAAGATCGAGGATGCCTATTCGGGGACGGATATCGATCTGGTCGAGCGCAATCTCACCAGCGTCCTCACGGGCAGAACCATGGCCGAGATCGCAGCCGACAAGGAGGGCGCCCGATCGCTACAAGGCAAAAAGGGCAAGGCGTTTGACGCCGTCATGGCGAAAGCCGCCAGGCATAACGCGGATCTGGCCCCGCCCCCGCCCCGATCGAAGAAGCGCGCTGCGCCCGTTCCGTCTTTCGAGCCGGTCCAGCTTGCTACACTGGTGGATGCCGTGCCCACTGGCAATGACTGGATGCACGAGATCAAGTTCGACGGATATCGCGCGCTCATTGCGGCGCGGGGCAAGACGGTGAAAGTCTATACCCGCTCGGGCCTCGACTGGACCGAGAAGTTTGCTCCGCTTGCCGAGACGATCGCCGCGCTCGACTTACCCGCCTGCCTCATCGACGGCGAAATCGTGGCGCATGACGAAAACGGCAACCCGGATTTTTCGGCGCTTCAGCGCATGCTGAAACGCGGGAAGGGCGAGCAGGGGGCAAAGGACCAGCTTTACTTCTACGCGTTCGACCTGCTCTCGCTGGACGGAAAGGATCTCAAGTCTCTCCCCACGATCGAGCGCAAAGAGCGACTGGATGCATTGCTGGCGAATAGCCAGGCCCCCGTTCGCGTCGCCGATCATGTCATTGGTGCGGGCGAGAAGCTGTTCGCGGCCATGTGCAGCGCGGGACAGGAAGGGATCATCGCGAAGCGCATCGACGCCCCCTATCGGGGCGACCGGACCCGCAACTGGGTGAAGGTGAAGTGCACGCGGCGCGAAGAGTTCGTCATCATCGGCTGGACGAAAAGCGACGCCAAAGCGCGGCCGTTCAAGTCCCTGCTGCTGGCCCAGCATGAAGGGGATGATCTGGTCTATAAAGGCAAGGTCGGCACCGGCTTCGATGCGGAGACGCTGGAGGAGCTTGCAGGCAAGCTCGCTCCGCTGGCGCGAAAGTCCGCCCCTGCCGTCGTGCCGCGCGAAGAGGCGCGAGGCGCGCAATGGGTCACACCGCATCTCGTGGCCGAGATTGCCTATGCCGAGCTGACCGCCGACGGCCGGGCACGCCACGCCAGCTTCCTGGGCCTCCGCAGCGACAAGGAGGCGAAAGACGTGACACCCGAAAAATCCGAAGCCCCGCCGCGTGAGGGCGAAACCATAGGCATCAGCAATGCCGGGCGGGTCATCTTCCCGGACAGCGGCGAAACCAAGGGCGATCTTGCCGCCTATTATCGGGCAATCGCGCCGCTCATGCTGCCTTTCGCTGCCCATCGCCCGATCAGCCTGGTGCGCTGCCCGCAAGGGCGCGCGCGCAAATGCTTCTTCCAGAAGCACGACAGCGGCTCGTTCGGTTCGCATGTCATGCAGGCGCCGATCGCCGAGAAGGACGGCGGAGTGGAGGACTATCTCTATGTGACCGATGCTCAGGGCTTGCTTGCCTGTGTTCAGATGGGGACCATCGAGTTTCACGGCTGGTGCTCGAGCGTGGAAGATGTCGAGCATCCCGACCGGCTGATCCTCGATCTCGACCCGGATGAAGGTCTGGACTTTGACGATGTGAAGCGCGCCGCTCACGACCTGAAGCGCCATCTTTCCGATCTCGGCCTAATCAGCTTCGCGATGCTGACCGGTGGCAAGGGGGTGCATGTCGTCGTCCCGCTGACACCGGGCCACGATTGGGACGTGCACAAGGATTTCGCCCGGCGCTTTGCCGAAGCGATGAGCATCGCTGAGCCGGACCGCTTCGTTGCGACGATGAGCAAGGCGAAACGCAAGGGACGCATCTTCATCGACTGGTTGCGCAATCAGCGTGGCGGAACCGCCGTACTGCCTTACTCCGCGCGCGCGCGCCCAGGCGCGCCGGTTGCCGTGCCGGTCGGCTGGGATGAGCTGGACGACATGGCAGGCGCCAACATCTTCAGCATCCAAGATGCACAGAATCTGCAGGAGCGATCTCGCAGCAAGGCGCTGCGCGGGTGGGGCTTCGCGGCGCAGGATCTACCTACAACGATCTGACGCCGTCGGAGTCCGAAACAGCGCGCGGCACAGCGTGTCGCTTCCGTTTCCCGTCCGCTGGTTTTTAATGCGCGACCAGCAGCTTGCCGGCTTGACGACGCCCGCAAAGCCAGTGAGAAACGCGCCGACCGTTACGTGCGTGCGGCGAATGGAGAGGTCTTGGCATGAAGCTGTCCCGTCGTGGTATTTTGCAGTTTGCGGCGGTGGCACCGCTGGCATCGCGCGCGTGGGGGATGGACCTTCCTCCCACCACATCGCGGGTCTATCCCGGTACGGACGGAAAGCTCGTCTATGTGCCCGATGAACAGGGCAATGTGATCCATGATGCTTCGCACGCGGGCTATGGCGGCGGCGGCGTCGCGATCCCGATGGTGGCGATTAAGGAAACCATCTGGCCGGTCGCCGGTGACAATACCGCGCATATTCAGGCTGCGATCGACAAGGTGTCCGCGCTCCCTTTGGATGCCAACGGTTTTCGCGGGACGGTGCTGCTGCGGGCCGGCGAGTATCGGATGGCGCTGCCAGTCAACGTCCGGGCGAGCGGCGTCGTGCTGCGCGGCGAGGGCATGGGCGACACCGGCACTGTCCTGATTGGCACGGGAACCGGTCGCCCGCCGGCTGATCCCAATGCGGCGCCGGGCGCGGGCGGCCGACGTGCCGGACCGCCGCCGCGTCCAACCCTCATTCAGATCGCCGGTGCCGCCGGACCGAAGATCGACGAAGCGTCGAAGCGCGTCGTAACCGACACCTTCGTGCCCGTAGGTTCCCGCCGTTTCCGCGTCGCCTCCGGCCGCTCGTTCAAACGGGGTGACAGCGTCATTGTGCGGCGTATCGGCAATCAGGCGTGGATCGATGCCGTGGGCATGAACAATGACCCGCCCGGCGCGCGCTGGAAGCCCTTCAACATCGAGTGGGATCGCGTGATCGTCGAGGTCTCCGGCGACACGATCACGATCGACGCGCCGATCACCTGCGCGATCGACAAGCAGTGGGGCGGCGGCGAAGTGCTCAAATATGACGATGCCGGTCGCATCGCCAATATCGGCGTCGAGAATATGCGCGGCGTCTCCGAGTTCGATCCCGGCGTACGCACCAAGGACTATGGCAACATGGACCGGGACAGCTACGCGGCGGAAGAATATTATTCCGACGAGAACCACTTCAACAATTTCGTGACGTTCGACAATGTGACGAACGGCTGGGTACGGAACGCCACGGCGCTGCACTTCGTCAACAGCATGGTCGGAGCAGGTCCGGCGACCAAATGGATCACGGTGCAGGACTGCGTATCGCGCGAGCCGATCTCGCAGCGCCGGGGCGCGCGCCGGTTCGTGTTCGCGCTGCGCGGTCAGCTCGCCCTCGTGCAGCGGTGCCAGTCCGACAAGGGGCGGCATTCCTTCATGACCGGGCAGCCAAGCGGCAGCGGCAACGTCTTCCTCGATTGCAAGGCGACGAAGCCCTACTCATCGAGCGAACCCCATGAACAATGGGCCACCGGCAACCTCTATGACAATATCCAGGCGCCACTCACCGCCCGCTTCTGGAAGAACTTCATCATAGGCTGGGCTGGTGCCAACACGGTCTTCTGGAATTGCGAGGGTAATTTCCTCATCCAGAAGCCGCCGACGGCGCAGAACTACACGTTCGGTCACATTGGCGTGAACGCAGTGGTCTTCAACGTGCCCTTCCAGGATACCAGCCGGGAGAACGGCTATATGGAGTCGCTCGACCAGCATGTGTTCCCGCGCAGCCTGTATCTCACGCAATTACGGGATCGGCTGGGCGAGGCGGCAGTGCGCGCCGTGGCGACGACAGATCAGCTGATCTGAGCGTCACTCCCATTCGATGGTGCCGGGCGGCTTGCTGGTATAGTCGTAGACGACCCGGTTGACGCCCTGCACTTCGTTGATGATGCGCGTGGCGACCTGGCTCAGGAAGCTGGCGTCAAACGGATAGATGTCCGCCGTCATGCCGTCCGTCGAGGTGACGGCACGCAGGGCCAGCACGCTGTCATAAGTGCGTCCGTCGCCCATCACGCCCACCGTGCGCACGGGGAGCAGCACCGCGAAGGCCTGCCAGATCGCATCATAGAGGCCCGCCTTGCGGATTTCCTCCAGATAGATCGCGTCAGCCTTGCGCAGGATGTCACAGCGCTCCTTCGTGACCTCACCGGGAATGCGGATGGCAAGACCGGGGCCGGGGAAGGGATGGCGACCGACGAACACATCGGGCAGGCCCAGCTCCTTGCCGAGCACGCGCACTTCATCCTTGAAGAGCTCGCGCAGCGGCTCGACCAGCTTCATGTTCATGCGCTCGGGAAGGCCGCCGACATTGTGGTGGCTCTTGATCGTGACGCTCGGCCCGCCCGTGAACGAGACGCTCTCAATCACGTCGGGGTAGAGCGTGCCCTGCGCAAGGAAATCCGCGCCGCCGATCTTGCGGGCCTCTTCCTCGAATAGGTCGATAAACGCCTTGCCGATGAACTTGCGCTTGGCCTCCGGGTCAGTGACGCCGGCCAGACCGCCAAGAAACATGTCGCTCGCGTCCACATGCACCAGCGGGATATTATAGTGGCCACGGAACAGCGAGACGACCTGCTCCGCTTCGCCCAGCCGCATGAGGCCGTGATCGACGAAAACACAGGTGAGCTGTTCGCCGATCGCCTCGTGGATGAGGACGGCCGCCACCGCTGAATCGACGCCGCCCGAAAGGCCGCAGATCACCCGGCCGCTGCCGACCTGCTCGCGGATTTCGCGGATCTTGGTGGCGCGGAACTCGGCCATGGTCCAGTCGCCCGCACAGCCGCAGACATGGCGCACGAAATTGGCAATGAGCCTGCCACCATCGGGCGTATGCACGACCTCGGGGTGGAACTGGGTGCCGTAGAATTTGCGCTCCTCGTCCGCGATCACGGCAAAGGGCGCGCCATCCGATACGGCGACGATCTTGAAGCCGGGCGCAAACTTGGTGACCTTGTCGCCATGGCTCATCCACACCTGATGGCGCTCACCGACACCCCACAGCCCGTCGAACAATGCGCAGGGCTCGGTCACAGTGAGGAAAGCCCGGCCGAACTCGCCGCCCTCCCCCGTTTCATGGCCCGGCCGCACTTCGCCGCCTAGCTGGTGGCTCATCACCTGCTGGCCGTAGCAAATGCCGAGGATCGGTATGGCGGCCGCAAACAGGCTCTCCGGCGCACGAGGACTGCCTTCCTCGAGCACACCCGCGGGCGAGCCGGAAAGGATGATGCCGCGCGGCTTCATCCGCTCGAAGGCGGCCTGGGCCTGCGTGAACGGCGCGATTTCGGAATAGACGCCAGCTTCGCGCACGCGGCGGGCAATCAGCTGGGTTACCTGAGAGCCGAAGTCGACGATCAGGATTGTGTCATTATGCGAATGGGGAGAGTCGGTGGCTGGCATGGCCAGCGATTAGGGGAGAGGCGCGAGCCTGTCCACCCGGCGAAGTTCAGCCAGTCCGCATCAGCTCAGGCGCACGCGCACCTCGCCGTCCGACCATGAGCAGGAGAAAGCGCGCGGCAGGCCATTTGCGCCGCGATAGCTGCTGCGCTGGTCGAGCGTCCCCAGCACGGTATAGCCGCCGTCATTCGTCCGCCTTGTATCGGTGATATCGCGCACTTCCGCGAAATAGCCGTTGCGCGAGCCCTCATCGCGTGCTGCCAGCGCGCAAGCGTCTACCGCCGCGTCTTCGTCGGATGATCCCGCCGCTCCGCTGTCGTAGCGCGCGGTCTCCTCCCGCCCATCATAGGCGCGCGAGTCGCTATAGGCGCTGTTGTCCCTATAACGCGGATCGTCGCGATCACGGAAATCGTCGTCCCTATAGTCCCGCGAATCGCGGTCCGTGCGGGCACGATTGGCCTTGCTTGCCGAGGCCGCGACCGCCGCGATAAGTCCCACGCCGAGCAGCGCACCGATCACCGCGCCGCTATTGTCGCGGCGATAATAAGGATAGCGCCCGTAGCGATAGGGGTAGCCATAGCCATTACCGTAGCGCGGAGCGCCCCAACCCCAAGGTCGAGCCAAAGCAGACGAGACCGGCAGCGCGACCATGGCGGCGGTTGCAAGGCTTAGCGCAAGTTTGGCGCGAAAACGGATCATCAGCAGCGCTCTTTCCACAATGGTCGACGCATTTTCGCCGACAGCCGATTTGTGGCGCCGCAATCATGAGTGGGGGCTGAATGGCAGCGCCCCGTTTGTCCGGGACTCCCGTCGTCCGATATTGAGACATTATCAGCATGTCCGATGCGTCTTTTGACGACCCGATGACAGCATCGTCACGACACTGTCAGATAAGCTGCCGATAGCCTTTGTTATCCGGCTGTTAACCAACTCAGCCGGGCGTCCTTCCTCGTTCAAAAGGCTATCCACCATGAAAAAGACGTTCGTGAGTGCCGCTTTCGGCATCGCCGCCCTGTCTCTTCCCGCCCACGCCGCGACGATCGTTCCGGTCAGCGTGAGCGCCACCAGCACGTTCAACAACGGCTTTTACACGCCGGCGAATCTCATCAATGGCAGCGGGCTTAGTGGCGGCCTGCATGATGGCTTTTTCGGTAACATGTGGATGACCGAGCAGGATGCCGTTGAACGCCTCGCAAAAATCACCTTCGATCTTGGCAGCGTGTTCACCATGAGCAGCGCGGACATCTGGCAGTTCAACTATGCTGACGGCGTTCAGATCCCCGGCGTCATTTCGACACTTGATCGCGGCGTGAAGGACTTCCGTATCCTCACTTCGCTTGACGGCGTCACGTTTACCGAAGCGCTCGTCAGCACGCTTGCCCGCGGCACCGGAGCCTCAGAAGCCGCGCAGAATTTCGCGTTCGGTGGCGATGCCCGCTATGTGCGGATCGACATTCTCAACAATTATTCCGCGGGCACCATCTACGATACTTACGCGTCCGGCCTGTCTGAAGTGCGCTTCAACGGCACTGGCGCTGTGCCGGAGCCCGCGACCTGGGCGATGATGATTGCGGGCTTTGGGCTCGCCGGCGCAGCGTTGCGGCGGCGCACGGCGATTGTCCGCTTCGCCTGACGGGCCAGTTTCAGGATTAAATGCAGGCGGCGCGGCGTGGGGTCGCGCCGCCTGACTGGAAAGCGCCCTTAGCGACGCGGCCGGCTGCGCTTCGACGCGTCACGCCGTGTCTGTGCATGCGCTTCGGCTCGTTGCAGCAGGGCCTGAAGATCTTCCCGGCTGATGTCGAAACTTTCGTGCATGTCTTCGAGCGCGGCATCGATATCCGCCTCGATGAGCAGCTGCGTTCGGTCCGGCGGAGATGCCGGAGGCGTAACGGCCTGATGCGGGTAGACATGGCCCGTTGTGCGATTGAAGACGGTGGCCAGCGTCACCAGCGCAATCGAGTTCAGCCCGACCGGAACGAAAGCGAAGGCGAATCCGAAGTCGTGGATCGCCTGACTGCCTATCACTGCGGTC
Organism: Sphingobium sp. CR28; assembly: GCF_052327305.1. Classification (GTDB taxonomy): domain Bacteria; phylum Pseudomonadota; class Alphaproteobacteria; order Sphingomonadales; family Sphingomonadaceae; genus Sphingobium. The sequence continues at coordinate 1,665,557 of NZ_CP182486.1, forward strand.
ATCGCGGCCGCGCCACCGGGCGGGTGCAGACAGCGCGCCAGCGACATGACCAGGATCGCTCCGCCAACGGCCAGACCAGCCGCCCAAGTCATGTTCGGGACGAGATGGTAGACGGCGACACCCACCAGCGAGGAAAGGACATTGCCGCCCACCACTGACCAGGGTTGCGCGAGCGGGCTGGTCGGCACCGCGAGGACCAGCACGGCCGATGCGCCCAGCGGCGCGACGATGACCGGGAGATCCTCCGCGCTCATGGGCAGCGCGGCGCACACCACGATCGTCAGCGAGATGCAGATCGCCGCGCCGAGGCAGGCGAGAAGCCGCTCGGGGAGGCGCGCGCCGGCAAGGATCGGCGTAAAGATCATCATCGCACGCTTCGTCATTTTGCGCCGATCGTCAGCCCCGTCCATTTCGCGATGAAGCTGTAGGCATCGGCGGTCTCGTCGATGATCTTGTCGGTCGGCTTGCCCGAGCCATGTCCCGCGCGCGTCTCGACGCGGATGAGATGCGGCTTATTGCCGATCTTCGCGTGCTGGAGCGCGGCGGTGTATTTGAAGCTGTGCCCCGGCACCACACGGTCGTCAGTGTCTGCAGTCGTCACGAGGATGGCAGGATAGTCCACCCCGTCCTTCACATTGTGATAGGGCGAGTAGCCAATCAGGTTGCGGAAATCGGCCTCCCTGTTCGGATAGCCATAGTCATCCACCCAATAGCGCCCGGCCGTAAATCGGTCGAAGCGCAGCATGTCCATGACGCCCACCGCCGGCAGCGCCGCAGCGAAGAGATCCGGCCGCTGATTGACGACGGCGCCGACAAGCAAGCCGCCATTCGAGCGCCCCTCGATGGCAAGCTGGTCCTGCCCGGTATAGCCGCTGGCCTTGAGATACTCACCAGCCGCGATGAAGTCGTCGAACACGTTCTGTTTGTTGGAGAGGCGGCCGGCATCATGCCAGGCTTTGCCATATTCGCCGCCGCCCCGCAGATTGGCGATAGCCAGCGTGCCGCCCTGCTCGATCCAGGCAAGCTTGGTTGGCGAGAAGCTGGGCGTCTGGGAAATGTTGAAGCCGCCATATCCGTAGAGCAGCGTCGGCGCGGGCTTTCCGGCAACCGCCAGATCCTTGCGGCGGACGAGGAACATCGGGATCTGCGTGCCATCCTTGGAGGGATAGAAGATCTGGTCCGTCTGGAACTGGGCGGGATCGAAGGCGAGCTTCGGCGCCGCGAACACGCTCGTCTCGCCCGTAGCGGTATTATAGCGATAGATGGTGGACGGCTGGGTATAGCTGGAGAAGCTGAAGAAGGTCTCCGGATCGCCGCTCTTGCCGCCAAAGCCGGCTGCCGAGCCAATACCCGGCATGGGCACGTCGCCCACATCCTTGCCTTTGAGGTCGACAAGCTGGGCCATGGTCCGCGCATCGGAGAGATAGGCCATCACGATGCGGCTGCCGATCATCGAGGCGCCGACGAGCGTCTCCTTGCTCTGCGGCACGATCTGGACCGGCCCCTTGCGCGGCCGCTGCGCGTCCAGCGTCACCAGCCGGCCGCGCGGCGCGCGATTATTGGTCCGGAAGTAGAGCGTATCGCCCACATTGCCGACCAGCACCCACTCATAGCGGAGCCCCTTGACCAGCGTGACTGGTTTCGGCGTCTCGTCCGTGAGCGAAATGAGAGTCAGTTCGTAGCGTTCATCCGTGCCTTCGCTCGACGTGATGAGCAGCCAGCGCCCATCGTCGGTCACTTCGGCACTGTGGCCCAGCTTCGGGCGATCAGGCGTCGCATAGACCAGCACGTCTGCGCTCTGCGGGGTGCCGACCGCATGATAATAGACGGTCTGGTTCTCGACCGTCGACTGGAACTCGCTGCCCGCCCCCGGTGCCTCGAAACGCGAGTAGAAGAAGCCCTTGCCGTCGCTCCGCCAGGCGAGGTTGGAATATTTCACCCAGCGCACTTCGTCGTCGAGCGCCTTTCCGGTGTCGACGTCGATGATGCGGAGGATGCGCCAGTCCGTCCCGCCGTCCTGCACCGCGTAGAGCAGATATTTGCCATCGTCCGATGGCGTCCACTCGGCAAGTGCGGTCGCGCCGTCCTGCGCGAAGGCATTGGGGTCCACGAGAACGCGCTGCTCTCCGCTCAGGCCCTCGCGCACATAGAGCGGCGACTGGTTCTGGAGGCCGGAATTGCGCGTGTAAAAATAGCGCGCGCCTGCTTTCCTCGGCACTCCGTAACGCTCGTAATCATAGAGCGCGGCGAGGCGCTTCTGCAGGATGTCGCGTCCCGGCACCGTCGCAAGGTAACTCTGCGTCACCTTGTTCTCGGCCTCGACCCAGTCCGCGACGGCCTTGTCGGTACGCACGTCGGTTTCCAGCCACCGATATGGATCGGCAACCTTCACTCCGAACTGCTCGTCGACCTGATCGACGCGCTTTGTCTCGGGATAGGTCATCGCTGGTGATGAGGCCTGCGCGGTTGCCGCGCCTGAAGAGGAGGATGGGACTGTCATGGAGATCAGGAGAAGCGCGGCGGCATGGCGCGGAGTAAGCATGAAAGGCGGCGTTCCATTCTGGGGATGACCTGTTGGCCGCGACCGTAGAACATCGTGCGCGAAAGCGGAAACCGGTTTTCCATGGCGCTTCGCTCAGGCGTCTCCCGCCCCATGCGCGCGACGCCAGAACAGGTAGGAATAGAGAAGTGGCGGCAGCACGGCCACAGCGATTCCCGCGATGACCAAGCCCGCCCGAATGCCTGCCGGGACCAGCGCAGCGGCGAGGATCATCAGCCCACCTACCATCATCGTCCGCCCACCCAGACGATGCGTGGCGATCCAGTTCTCCCGATCAGTCAGTGTCCAGGGCGTGCGAATACCCAGGAAGAAGCTCGGTCTGGTCTTGGGCAGTAGGTTGCCCAGCACCAGAAACAGCGCGCCCACCCCAACGAGGGCAAGCGTACCGGGCAGATGGAACCCGAAGGCGGGCAGCGCCACCATTGCCTCGACCAACGCAAAGATCGCCAGCAGAGCGATCCACACCGCCCGATAAAACACATGGCTTTCGCTGAGTTGCTTCTGAAGCGGCTCGATGCGGGGCAGGATCGCCATGACCGTCGAGATCGCCGCCGCTATCAGAACCGGCAGCGCGAGCGCGATGCCGGCGCGGGCAAATCCGTCCGCCCCACTGCCGCGTTCCAGTGGATAGGGAGCATCGCATCCGCCGGCAGGCGCAGCCATGCTGCAAGCGCCAGCGCCGCCAGCGCCGCGACCACCGCGCAGGACAGACCGATCATCGACTTCCAGCTCATTGCCCGTCCTCCTTGCTCGCTCCGAGATTCAACCGCCCCATGAAGCCCATCAGCGCCTCCTCCACGACCGAGAGATTGAGCGTGTAAATGAGGCTCGTGCCCCGGCTCTCGGCCTGCACCAAACCGGCCGCCTTCAGCTTGGCGAAATGGGCGGACATGGTCGGCTTCGAGACGGGAAAGGCATTGGCGAGGTCTCCGGCGCTCATTGCGCCCTGCCGCAGCATCTCGAGTATTCTGCGGCGGGTGGGGTGCGCCAGCGCATCAAAAACCGAGTCCATGCCGGCCATCCTTATTTCGATGATTCGCTAATAATCGAAATAAGCCGCTCAGACAACAAAAAAGGCCCCGTGTGTGCACGGAGCCTTCTTTGATTTATCGCTCGAAGCGGAAGAGCTTAGGCTGCTTCCAGCTCCTCTTCCTCGAAGCTCTGGACCGGACCGGAATCCTGACCCTTCGCCGAGGTGTCGCGGTCGACCAGCTCGATGATCGCAATCGGCGCGGCGTCGGAAGCGCGAATGCCCGCCTTGATGATGCGGGTGTAGCCCCCGTTGCGGCCTGCATAACGCTCGGCCAGCACGTCGAACAGCTTGGTGAGCTGCGCATCGTCGAGGAGACGCGCATGAGCCAGACGACGATTCGAAAGACCGCCCTTCTTGGCCAGCGTAATCAGCTTCTCGACATAGGGGCGAAGCTCCTTCGCCTTGGGCACAGTGGTGGTGATCTGCTCATGCTTGATGAGCGAGGCCGCCATGTTGCGGAACATCGCGTTGCGATGGCCCGTGGTGCGCTGCAGCTTACGGCCACCCATTTTATGACGCATCTTATCTTCTTTCTCGTTCGTGAGGGAGCCGTGTCAGGCACTCCCACCCAGGCAGCGAAAACGGGGCGCCGCCCAAACCCCTTGTGAAGCGGAGCCGGAAAGCACTCCCGGCCCTGCCCGATATCTTAGCCCAAAAGTTCCTGCTCGAGCTTCTTGGCGATCTCTTCGATATTCTCCGGCGGCCAGCCAGGAATGTCCATGCCGAGGCGCAGACCCATCGAGGAGAGCACTTCCTTGATCTCGTTGAGCGACTTGCGGCCGAAGTTCGGCGTGCGCAGCATCTCGGCTTCGGTCTTCTGGACCAGATCGCCGATGTAGATGATGTTGTCGTTCTTGAGGCAATTGGCCGAACGGACCGAAAGCTCCAGCTCGTCCACCTTCTTGAGGAGGTAGCGGTTGATCTGGTTGGCATCGCCCTCGCCCTCGTCGGCTGCGTGGGCAGCGACGCTGGTGCTGGCGCCGGCAGTCGGCAGCGCATCCTCGAAGTGGACGAAGAGCTGCAGCTGATCCTGAAGGATGCGCGCGGCATAGGCCACGGCGTCTTCAGGCGTCACCGTGCCGTCGGTCTCGATGGTGAGGCTGAGCTTGTCATAGTCCAGCTCCTGCCCGACGCGCGCATTGTCCACCTTGTAGGCAACCTGGCGTACCGGCGAATAGAGCGCATCGATCGGGATGAGGCCGATCGGCGCATCGACCGGACGGTTCGCAACGGCGGGAACATAGCCCTTACCCACGTCGGCGGTGAGCTCCATGTTGAAGCTCGCACCCTCGTCGAGATGGCAAATGACCAGATCCGGGTTCATCACCTGAATGTCGCCTGTCACCGCGATGTCGCCTGCCTTCACGGCGGCTGGGCCGGTCGCGGAAAGCTGCAGGCGCTTGGGGCCTTCGCCTTCCATCTTGAGGGCGATCTGCTTCACGTTGAGGACGATGTCGGTCACATCCTCACGCACGCCGGCGAGAGACGAGAACTCATGAAGCACGTTCTCGATACGGATCGAGGTGACGGCCGCGCCCTGCAGAGAGGAGAGCAGCACGCGACGCAGCGCGTTGCCGAGCGTCAGGCCGAAGCCGCGCTCCAGAGGCTCGGCAACGAACGTCGCCTTGCGCTTGCCATCGCCGCTCGCCTTGATGTCGAGGCCGCTGGGCTTCTTGAGTTCCTGCCAGTTCTTCATGTTGACAGTCATGTATATCCCCTTGGGATTTGGCGGAGGTCGATCATCGGGCTGGTCCGATCGATCCCGGCCGGTGAGGCATTCAGCGCGGGAGAAGCGCGTCCGCTCCTCCCGTCAGACGGCAAGAATCAGACGCGGCGACGCTTGGAGGGACGGACGCCGTTATGCGGGATCGGCGTCACGTCGCGGATCGAGGTAATGGTGAAGCCGACGGCCTGAAGGGCGCGCAGGGCGCTCTCGCGGCCCGAACCGGGGCCCTTGACCTCGACTTCCAAGGTACGAACGCCATGCTCGGCAGCCTTTCGGCCCGCGTCCTCGGCGCAGACCTGCGCGGCATAAGGGGTCGACTTGCGCGAGCCCTTGAAGCCCATCATGCCGGCGGAGGACCAGCTGATCGCATTGCCCTGCGCGTCCGTGATGGTGATCATGGTGTTGTTGAAGCTGGCGTTGACGTGCGCGACGCCCGCCGAGATGTTCTTGCGCTCGCGCCGCTTAATGCGCTGAGGTTCCCGTGCCATGTGCTGACTATCCTACTGAAACTGGTTGAGCTGGAAGGGCGCGATATGCGCGCCATCCTCCGGCGGAGAAGAAAGGCCTTTCGGCGCTTACTTCTTCTTGCCTGCGATCGGCTTGGCCTTGCCCTTGCGGGTGCGCGCATTGGTGTGCGTGCGCTGACCGCGGACCGGCAGGCCCTTACGGTGACGCAGACCACGATAGCAGGCCAGATCCATCAGGCGCTTGATGTTCATCGCAGTGTTGCGACGAAGATCACCCTCGACGGTGTAGTTCGCGTCGATAGCCTCGCGGATCTGCAGCACTTCCGCGTCGGACAGATCCTGAACACGGCGGCTATGGTCGATGCCCAGCTTGTCGGCGATGTCCACGGCGCTCTTGGAGCCAATTCCGTGAATGTAAGTCAGCGCGATGATAACGCGCTTGTTGGTCGGGATATTAACACCCGCAATACGTGCCATAACGAACTATTCTCCTGCTCCACAGGGGGCCTTGGCGGACGCCCCTATCTCGTCGCTTCGATGTGACCCAGGACGCAAAAAGAACGGCAAGCGCGCCAATGCGCTGCCGGCAGCTTCCAGTCTTGGGATCGGCGGGCATTACAGTGAGTCGGGGAAACTGTCAACTGGCGGGCCGGCCTGCGGAGCCAGGCACGTTCGGCGTTCGCACACGCTGCATTCACAGCGATGCTCGCTTCGACATGGCAATAGACATGCTAACACTCTTTAACGAGTGCCTGTCATGTCGAGCCTTGGTTACTCGGCATGATTCAGGCCGCTTTGTGTGATAGCCCGCTAATACAACTGGACTCTCTCCTCATGACGATTTCGACCAATCCGCGCTCAATCGAAGCGCGTTATGTGCTTCTCACACGCATCCCGTTGTTCAAGGACAATCAGGGGAAGCTATATACCGGAAAGCTGTGGAGCATCGATCTGCTCGAACACCTCAATTATATCCCTCGTTTGCGGCTCTGTTGCCCGGTGAATGATATTGCGGATGCGCCGCCCGACATCGTCTCGTTGGAGCCCTTTTCGCTCGATAGGGTCACACCGCTGAGAGAAGATAAAGGATGGCTGTCGGTCGCGGCAAACATCGTTCCCAACTTCGTGCAAGTTTCTCGGGCCGTAAAGAAGACCGACATTGTTCATGGCGGACTGGCAGGATGGGCCTTCCCGCTGGATTATTATCTCCTTGCCCTGAAGCCGTTCCTGTCGTTTCAGTGGATAACAGTGATGGAATCATCCTTTTGGATGAAGCACACCGCAGTGCGAAACGGTCTTCGGCAGTGGCTGGGTCATCACCTGCATTTAGCGCTCGTTCGGAGCTGTCTGAAAGCAGCGGATATCCGCATTTTCACTCAGGATTGGTATCGTGACCATATGCTGGGTGGAGATACGCGGAATACCCTCATCAATGAAGCAAGTTGGGTCGGCGAGAAGGATGTTCTGGACTTCGCCAACCTCAAAACGCAGCAAATCCTGAAATCCGGGCCCGTGAAATTGCTTATGCCGGTTCGGTTGATCGGCGATAAGGGCGTACAAACCTTGCTCGACGCAGTGACCGAGATCGAACAGAATTATCTCAACAAACCCGGCAGCTCGCCAATCATAATAGACATAATCGGCTCAGGTCCGATGGAGTCTGAGGTCCGCCGATTCCTGAAGGGGCATACTGGCCGCGCGGTGCAAATGTCGCTGCTGGAGCCCGTCGAGTATGGCCCGGCATTTTTTACTCTGCTCTCCAGATATGATGCGATAATCGTCGCCAATCTCAAAGAGGAACAGCCGCGCATAATTTACGACGCGTTCAGTCAAGGCATACCGTGCATTGCCAGCCGGACGTCAGGTATTCTGCAAATCGTGAAAGAGCACGAAAATGCTATGTTGTTTTCCCCGGGCTCGGCAGGCGAACTAGCAGAGCGCCTGCGCGAAGCATCTCAAGCCCGCGAAAAACTCGCAGGGATGGGAGAAAAAGCCCTCGCATTTGCAAGTGACCGCACACACCAGGCCATGCATCGCACGCGCGCCAGCTTTTTGTTGGAAACGCTTCGCCTGCCCTGACGTGCTATCATCACGCTTTGGGCTTTTGACTCAGTCCAGTATCGCGTCGATCGCTTTCGCCACGTCGTCGATGTCCGCCATGCCGTCCACGCGCGATACGATGCCGCGCTCTTCGTAGATCGGAAGGATCGGCGCCGTCTTCGCGCGATACTCTGCCATCCGGGTGCGGACCGTTTCTTCATTGTCGTCCGGGCGGCGTTTGAATTCGTGGCCATGGCACACATCGCACTCGCCCGCGACCTTGGGCTGCTTGAACGTGTCGTGATAGCCCGCCCCGCACGTCGCACAAGTGAAGCGACCGGTGATCCGCTCGACGAGCGCATCTTCGTCCACGTCCAGCTCGATCACATGATCGAGCGTCCGGCCCCTGTCAGAGAGAATGCCGTCGAGTGAATGCGCCTGCGCGGCGGTGCGCGGATAGCCGTCGAAGATGACGCCGGCCCCGACGTCCAGCGCATCCAGCGCCTCGCCGATGATGCCGGAAACAATCTCGTCGGAAACGAGCTCGCCCGCCTCCATCACGGCCTTGGCCTTGAGGCCCACAGGCGTGGCGGCCTTCACTGCGGCACGCAGCATGTCGCCGGTGGAAAGCTGAGTCATGCCGCGCTCGGCGACGAGACGTTGCGCCTGGGTGCCCTTGCCGGCTCCCGGCGGCCCCAACAGGATGATGTTCATGCCCCCTCCATTGCAAAACGTGGCCACGGTCCCGCGGGTCACCCCGACCCGCGACACCCTGGCGTCAGCGCATCCGGCCCTTCAGGCGAGCCTTCTTGATGAGGTCACCATATTGATGCGCGATGAGATGGCTCTGAATCTGGGTCACCGTATCGACGGTCACGTTGACCACGATGAGCAGGCTCGTGCCGCCCAAATAGAAGGGAATGCCGGCCCGCGCGATGAGATACTCGGGAATGAGGCAGATCACGGCCAGATAGGCGGCGCCGACCACAGTGATGCGGGTCAGCACATAATCGAGATAGGTCTCGGTGCTCTTGCCGGGGCGGATGCCCGGAATGAAGCCGCCGTTCCGCTTCAGATTGTCCGCCGTCTCCTCGGGGTTGAAGACAACCGCCGTGTAGAAGAAGCAGAAAAACACGATGCCGAGGCCATAGAGCGCCATGTAGACCGGCGTGCCGTGCGAGAGATACTGGTTGATCCCCAGGACGAAGTCGCCCCAGCGGCTTTCACCGGCCACGCGGTTACCCGCGAATTGCGTGATGGTCAGCGGCAGCAGCAGCAGCGACGAGGCAAAGATCGGCGGGATGACGCCTGCGGTATTCACCTTGAGCGGAAGATGGCTGCGATCCGCCTGCATCAGGCCCTGGCGCGTCTGGCGCTTGGGATACTGGATGAGGACACGGCGTTGCGCTCGCTCCATGTAGCAGATGAAGAGAATGAGACCGAAGCCAAGGACGATCACCGCGAAGATCAGCAGGCCCGAGATCGAACCGGTGCGGCCCGATTCGAACAGGTTCGCGAGCGTCACAGGGAGCTGGGCGACGATGCCGGCCATGATGATGAGCGACACGCCGTTGCCGATACCCCGGCTGGTGATCTGCTCGCCCAGCCACATCAGGAACATCGTGCCGCCGATCATGGAAATGACCGCCGCAATCCGGAAGAGCATGCCGGGCACGACCACGGCCTGAAGCCCGGACTGCGCGCCGTAATTCTCAAGACCCACGGCGATGAAATAACCCTGCACTGCAGTCAGCGCGACAGTGCCGTAGCGGGTATACTGGTTCAGCTTCTTGCGGCCGCTCTCGCCCTCTTTCTTGATCGCCGCCAATGTGGGCGAAAGCGATGCAGAAAGCTGCACGACGATTGACGCCGTGATGTAGGGCATGACGCCGAGCGCGATGAGACTCATGCGCTCTAGGCTGCCACCCGAAAAGGTGTTGAAGATATCGAGAATACCGCCCTGCGTCTGCCGATAGAGCTGCGCGAGCACCGTGGGATCGACTCCCGGCAGTGGCACGAAGGAGAGAAAGCGGAAGACAATCAGCGCCCCAATGGTGAACCAAAGCCGCTTCTTGAGATCCGTCGCCTTGCTGAACTTGGCGAGGCTGAAGCTGGAAGCGAGTTGATCGGCGCGTGATGCCATGATCCGTAGCAATCCTGAATATTCGGCCCGCAGAGCGCGGGCACCCGCATTGGCAAAGCCGGGGCCATACCCCCTCGCCGCTTCCGATCAAAGAGGATTCGGTAGTGCGCGATGTCCCGGAAAAAGGATGACCCCGCCGGCCATATCGGGCAGCGGGGCCAATGTTACAAGTCCGCCGGGCGCGATCAGCCCTTCTTGGCGGCGCTATACTTGGCCTTGGCCTTCGCCGCGGCTTCGCCCTTGCCCTTCTTGGCAGCGGCCTTTTCGCCGGCCGGGGTCACTGCGAGAACGTCAACCTTGCCGCCAGCCTTCTCGACAGCCTCGATCGCACCCTTGGATGCGCCCGCAACTGTGAAGTTCAGCTTAGCGGTGAATTCGCCCTTGCCGAGCAGACGCACGCCGTCCTTACCGCCGCGCGACAGACCCGCAGCGCGCAGCGCCGCCTGATCGATCACTGCCTTGGCGTCCAGCTTGCCGGCGTCGACCGCCTTCTGGATCGCACCGAGGTTCACCTCGGCATAGTCCTTGGCGAAGATGTTGTTGAAGCCGCGCTTCGGGATGCGCATGTGGAGCGGCATCTGGCCGCCCTCAAAGCCGTTGATCGCCACGCCCGAGCGCGCCTTGGCGCCCTTCTGGCCACGACCGGCGGTCTTGCCCTTACCCGAGCCGATGCCGCGTCCAACGCGCATCCGGCCCTTGCGGGCGCCTTCATTGTCGGTGAGTTCGTTCAGTTTGAAAGTCATGTCGTGCACTCGCTTTCGCTTTTGTCGCGCGGGACAGGATGCTTGCGCGCCCTGCCTTACCTGCCTCCGGGTGAAGCCGGGGCCATTAAACGATCAGGCGCCACCTCGCAAGGCAGCGCCCGACCCTGATCGATTCCGGCAACCCGGAACCATAACTTTTAGTCGACCACGGCCACCATGTGCGGCAGCTTGGCGATCGCACCGCGGACTTCCGCAGTATCTTCCAGCTCCACCACGCGGTTCATCTTGCCAAGGCCGAGGCCGATCAGAATCTTCTTCTGGTCGGCGGGGCGACGGATCGGCGAACCGATCTGCTTGATCTTGATCTTCGCCATAAGTCCTTACTCCGCAATCGCTTCAGCGTCGGCCTGAGCAACCTCGGCCGAGGCGCCGCCACGACGCAGCAAGTCAGCGACCTTCTTGCCACGGCGCTGGGCGACCGACTTCGGGCTGGTCTGCTCGCCGAGCGCCGCGAAGGTCGCACGGATCATGTTGTACGGGTTCGACGTGCCGTTCGACTTGGTCACGACATCCGCCACGCCTAGGCTCTCGAAGACAGCGCGCATCGGGCCGCCCGCGATGATGCCGGTTCCGGCCGGAGCCGAACGTACGGTCACCTTGCCGGCACCGAAATGGCCGAGGCCGTCATGATGCAGAGTGCGGCCTTCCTTGAGCGGCACGCGAACCATCGCCTTCTTGGCGGCGGCGGTCGCCTTGCTGATCGCCTCGGGAACCTCGCGAGCCTTGCCATGGCCGAAGCCGGCACGACCCTTGCCGTCGCCTACGACGACCAATGCCGCGAAGCCGAAGCGCTTACCACCCTTCACCGTCTTGGAGACGCGGTTGATGTGGACGAGCTTCTCGACGAACTCCTCGCCACCATCCTCCTCGTTGCCGCCACGGCCACGGCGGTCGTCACGACGACCACGGCCACCGCCGCGGTCATTGCCGCCACGACCACGTCCGCCACGACCGCGACGCTGCTCGCCGCCCTCTGCGGGGTTGGTCACATCCTGAGGCGTCGTCCCGGGAGCCAGGATCGCTTCGGGCTGATTGCCTTCGCCAGTGGTGTTTTCGTCTGCCATGCTTAGAACTCCAGTCCGCCCTCACGGGCGGCGTCGGCTAGCGCCTTCACGCGGCCATGAAAGAGGAAACCGCCGCGATCGAAAACGACGCGTGTGACACCGGCCTTGGCTGCCGCAGCCGCGACGCGCTTGCCGACATCGGCAGCTGCTTCGGACGTTGCGCCGGTCTTGCCCTGCGACTTGGCGCCGACGTCCTTGTCCAGGGTCGAGGCGGCAGCGAGCGTCTTGCCCGCAGCATCGTCGATGACTTGGGCGTAGATGTGCCGACCAGAACGGTGGATGGACAAGCGCGGCTTGCTGCCGGCGCGTGCCTTGATCGCGGTGCGAACGCGGCGACGACGCCGCTCGAAGAGAGAGAGTTTCGCCATGGCTTACTTCTTCTTGCCTTCTTTGCGGAAGATGAACTCGCCGTCATACTTGATGCCCTTGCCCTTGTAGGGCTCGGGCTTACGCCAGCGACGGATTTCGGCGGCAACCTGGCCGACCTTCTGCTTGTCGATCCCGCTGATTTCCACCGTGGTGTTGTCCGGGGTCTTGATCTCGATGCCCTCGGGCACCGGGAAATCGACATCGTGGCTGTAGCCAAGCTGCAGCTTCAGGTTCTTGCCCTGCGCATTTGCACGGTAGCCCACGCCGGTGATCAGCAGCTTCTTGGAGAAGCCTTCGGTCACGCCTGTGATGAGGTTCTGCACCAGCGTGCGCTGCATGCCCCAGAAAGCGCGAGCCTGCTTGGTGCCATTGGCCGGCGTCACGGAGATGCTGCCGTCCTCAACCACATAGCTGATCTCGTCACGCATCGCGAGCGCGAGCGTGCCCTTGGGGCCCTTCACGGAGAGCTGGCCGTTGTCGATGGTCGCGGTCACGCCCGAAGGAATGGCGACCGGCTTTTTGCCGATGCGGCTCATCAGAACACCTCCGCCAGCACTTCGCCGCCGACATTCTGGTCGCGCGCTTCGGCATCCGAGAGCACGCCACGCGGCGTCGAGACGATGGTGATACCCAGGCCGTTGCGCACGATCGGGAGTTCCTTGGAGCCCGAATAGACGCGGCGGCCAGGCTTCGAGACACGCGCGACATGCTTGATCGCCGGCTGCCCCTCGAAATACTTCAGCTCGATGCGCAGGCCCGGGTGATCACCCAGCTGCTCTTCGCTGTAGCCACGGATATAGCCCTCGCGCTGAAGCACGTCGAGCACGCGGGCCCGGAGCTTGGACGCGGGCGAAACCACGCTGTCCTTGCGAGCCTGCTGGCCATTGCGGATGCGGGTGAGCATGTCACCCAAAGGATCGGTCAGTGCCATCTCTGTTTATCCTTACCAGCTCGACTTGGTGACGCCGGGGATCAGGCCCTTGTTGGCCAGATCGCGCAGCTGAACACGGCAAAGCCGGAACTTGCGGTAGTAGGCGCGCGGACGGCCGGTCAGCTCGCAACGGTTGCGAACCCGGGTCGGGTTGCCGTTACGGGGGATCTCGGCCAGCTTGAGACGCGCGATGAGGCGCTCGCCATCATCGAGGGACTCGTCGTTCGCAATTGCCTTGAGCTTCGCATATTTGCCGGCGTACTTCTTCACCAGCTGCTTGCGACGCTCGTTCTTGTTGATCGAACTCAGTTTCGCCATGGACTTAAGCTCTCTTCCTTAAAATGTCTGTCCGGCCACGCTCAGGCAGCCTGCTGCTCGGCCTCGACCGGGAACGGGAAGCCGAAGAGGCGCAGCAGTTCGCGCGCTTCGTCGTCCGTCTTGGCCGTGGTCGTCACGATGATGTCCATGCCGCGCACCTTGTCGACGCGGTCATAGCTGATCTCCGGGAAGATGATCTGCTCCTTGATGCCGAAGGCATAGTTGCCACGGCCGTCAAAGCTCTTCGGATTGAGGCCCCGGAAGTCGCGGATGCGGGGCATCGCGATCGTCACCAGACGGTCGAGGAACTCGTACATGCGCTCACGACGAAGAGTGACCTTCGCGCCGATCGGCATGCCCTCACGCAGCTTGAACTGCGCGATCGACTTCTTCGCCTTCGTGATGACGGGCTTCTGGCCGGCGATGAGTTCCATCTCCTCGGCTGCCGAAGTCACCTTCTTCTTGTCCTGGGTCGCTTCGCCCACACCCATGTTGAGCGTGATCTTCTCAATCTTGGGGACTTCCATGACGTTCTTGTAACCGAACTTCTCGGTCATCGCCTTGGCGATGGTCTCGTCATAGAGCGACTTCGAACGCGGGATATACTTGTCAGCCATCAGATGACCTCCCCGGTCTTGACCGCGACGCGGACCTTCTTGCCGTCGCGCTCCTCGAAGCGGACGCGCGTGGCCTTGCCGTCCTGGGCAATCGCGACGTTGGAAATGTGCAGCGGCGCGGGCTTGCGGTCGATGCCGCCCTGCGGGTTCGCCTGGTCGGGCTTGCGGTGACGCGCGTGGACGTTGACGCCCTCGACGAGCACCTTGTCCTCCTTCGGCATGACCTGCAGGACCGAGCCGGTGCGGCCCTTGTCCTTGCCGGCGAGCACGACGACCGTGTCACCCTTCTTGATCTTGGCAGCCATGGTTACAGTACCTCCGGAGCCAGGCTGATGACCTTCATGTGACCACGGGCGCGCAGCTCGCGCACCACCGGGCCGAAGATGCGGGTGCCGATCGGCTCCTCGTTCTTGTTGACCAGCACGGCAGCATTGCTGTCGAAGCGGATCACGCTGCCGTCGGGACGACGAATGTCCTTGGCGGTGCGGACGATGACGGCACGGTGCACGTCACCCTTCTTCACGCGGCCGCGCGGCGCTGCTTCCTTCACGGAGACGACGATGATGTCGCCAACGCCCGCGAAGCGGCGCTTGGAGCCGCCGAGCACCTTGATGCACTGGACGCGCTTGGCGCCGCTGTTGTCAGCGACCTCAAGATTGGACTGCATCTGGATCATTGATCCGGTTCCTTCTCATTCGGCCTACCGGGACCCCGCATGTTGCAGGCCTGGCGGTTCCAGTTGATCGTTTCAGGCGGCGACTTCGGGAGCCTTGTGCGCATCCACTCGAGCGATGACCTTCCAGGTCTTCAGCTTCGAAATCGGTGCGGTCTCCTCGATGCGAACCGTCTCGCCCTCATGAAACTCGTTGGCTTCATCATGGGCGTGATACTTCTTCGAACGGCGGATGATCTTGCCGTAGAGCGGGTGCTTCACCTTGCGCTCCACGCGGACCACGACCGTCTTGTCGCCTTTGTCGGAAACCACCGTTCCCGTCAGCACGCGCTTGGGCATCGTCTGGCTTCCTTTTACTTCGCGGCCGAGCGCGAACGCTCGGTCTGCAGGGTCTTGATCTGCGCGATCGACCGGCGGACTTCCTTCACCCGGCTCGGCTTCTCGAGCTGGCTGGTCGCGGCCTGGAAGCGCAGGTTGAACTGCTCGCGCTTGAGGGCGGAAAGCTCGTTGGAGAGCTCGTCGTCCGTCTTGGTCTTGAGGTCAGCGATATTCGCCATCTCATTCGCCTCCCAGATGGGTCGTGTCACCGAGACGGGCGACGACCTTGGTCTTGATGGGCAACTTCATCGCAGCGCGCGAGAAGGCCTCGGCAGCGAGCGGACCGGACACGCCGTCCAGCTCGAACAGGATACGACCCGGCTTCACGCGGGCAGCCCAGTATTCCACCGAACCCTTGCCCTTGCCCTGACGGACTTCGGCAGGCTTCTTGGAGACCGGCACGTCCGGGAAGACGCGGATCCACAAGCGGCCCTGACGGCGGATGTGGCGCGTGATCGCGCGGCGGGCCGCTTCGATCTGGCGGGCGGTGATCCGCTCCGGCTCAAGAGCCTTGAGACCATAGGCGCCGAAGTTGAGGTCAGTGCCGCCCTTCGCTTCGCCCTTGATCCGCCCCTTGAAGGCCTTGCGGAACTTCATTTTCTTCGGTTGCAGCATGATGCTCTACCTTATCTTTCCTGCCGGCCGTCAGCGTGCCGGACGGACGCCGGAGGTCTGCGCCTCAAGCATCAGACGGTCAGTCGCCAATGGATCGTGGCCCAGAATTTCACCCTTGAAGATCCACACCTTGATGCCGCACACGCCATATGCCGTGTGGGCCTCAGCTTCCGCGTAGTCGATGTTGGCGCGAAGCGTGTGCAGAGGCGCACGACCTTCGAGATAACGCTCGACGCGGGCGATTTCGGCACCGCCGAGACGGCCACCGCACTGGATCTTGATGCCTTCTGCACCGAGACGCATGGCCGACTGAACCGCGCGCTTCATGGCACGGCGGAAGGCGATGCGACGCTCGAGCTGGTCGGCGACGCCCTGCGCGACGAGCTTGCTATCGATCTCCGGCTTGCGGATCTCGACGATGTTCAGGCTCACCTCGCTGGAGGTCATCGCACCGATCTGCTTCTTCAGCTTCTCGATGTCCGCACCCTTCTTACCGATGATGACACCGGGACGGGCTGCGTAGATCGAAACGCGGCACAGCTTGGCCGGACGCTCGATGACCACCTTGGAGATCGCGGCCTGCGGCAGCGTCTTCATCACGAACTTGCGGATCTTGAGATCCTCAAGCAGCATGCGGCCATAATCCTGGCCTTCCGCGAACCAGCGGCTGTCCCAGGTGCGGTTGATCTGCAGACGCAGACCGATCGGGTTGCTCTTGTGACCCATGAGCTTACGCCTCCGCTTCTTGGGCTTCGCGAACGACGATGCGCACGCGGCTGTAGGGCTTGAGGATCCGGGTCGACTTGCCACGGCCACGCGCGTGGAAGCGCTTCAGCGTGAAGGCCTTGCCTACCGACGCTTCCGCGACGACCAGCGAGTCGACATCCAGATTGTGATTGTTCTCGGCGTTGGCGACCGCACTTGCGAGCACCTTGCGTACGTCCACGGCCATGGCACGCTTGGAGAAGGCGAGCACGTTCATGGCGTCCTCTACCTTGCGGCCACGGATGAGCGCGGCGACGAGGTTCAGCTTCTGCGCGGAGCCGCGAATCTGCGTGCCCACGGCCAGCGCCTCGTTATCCGCGACGCGGCGGGGAGACTTTTCCTTGCCCATCAGCGCTTGCCCTTCTTGTCGGCGGCGTGGCCGGGGAAGTAGCGCGTCGGCGCGAATTCACCCAGCTTGTGGCCGACCATGTCCTCGTTCACCGAAACGGGAACGTGCTTCTTGCCGTTGTAGACGTTGAACGTCAGGCCAACGAACTGCGGCAGGATCGTGGAGCGACGCGACCAGGTCTTGATCGGACCCGAGCGACCACCGGCATCCTGCGCGGTCTCGGCCTTCTTGAGCAGGTGGAGATCCACGAACGGACCTTTCCAGACGGAACGAGCCATCTCGCTTACCTCTTCTTCTTGGCGTGACGGCTACGGATGATCATCTTGTCCGTCGCCTTGTTGTGGCGGGTGCGCGCACCCTTGGTCGGCTTGCCCCATGGGGTGACCGGATGACGGCCGCCCGAGGTCCGGCCTTCACCACCGCCATGCGGGTGATCGACCGGGTTCTTGGCGACGCCGCGCGTAAGCGGCCGGCGTCCCTGCCAGCGCGTGCGACCGGCCTTGCCGAAGTTCTGGTTCTGGTTGTCCGGGTTTGACACCGCACCCACCGTGCCCATGCAGTCCGAGCGGATGTAGCGCTGCTCACCCGAAGACAAGCGGACCATCACCATGCCGCGATCGCGACCCACGAGCTGAGCGTAGGTGCCTGCCGAGCGGCAGATCTGGCCGCCCTTGCCCGGCTTCATCTCGATGTTGTGGATGATCGTGCCGACCGGCATCTGACCCAGTTCCATCGCGTTGCCCGGCTTCACGTCGGTCTTCTTGCCAGCGATCACCTTGTCGCCCGGCGCCAGACGCTGCGGCGCGAGGATATAGGCCTGCTCGCCTTCAGCATAAGTCACCAGCGCGATGAACGCCGTGCGGTTGGGGTCATACTCCAGACGCTCGACCGTACCCTCGACGTCCCACTTGCGACGCTTGAAATCGACGATGCGGTAGCGCTGCTTGTGGCCGCCCGCGATGCCGCGGCTGGTCACATGACCCTTGTTGTTGCGACCACCGGTCTTGCGCTTGCCTTCGGTCAGCGCCTTGACGGGCTTGCCCTTGTGCAGGCTCGACTTGTCGACGAGAATCAGGCCGCGCTGCGCGGGGCTCGTCGGGTTGTAATGCTTGAGTGCCATGATCAGCGCGCCCCTTCGGTCACGTCAATCGACTGGCCCTCGGCCAGCGTGACGATCGCCTTCTTCATGTCCGAGCGCGTGTAGGGCTTGCCCTTCCAGCGCTTCGTCTTGCCCTTCTGGACGATGGTGTTCACCGCCTTCACGGTCACGCCGAAAATGGCCTCGACCGCTGCCTTGATCTCCGGCTTGGACGCACCCTTGGCGACCTTGAAGACCACGGCATTATGCTCGGAGACAAGCGTCGCTTTCTCCGTGATGTGGGGCGCGAGCACGACGTCGTAGTGACGCGCCTCAACCGCTGCTGCCTGCTTCTTAGCCATTGAACCGGGCCTCCAGAGCCTCGACCGCCGCACGGGTCAGCACCAGGCTGTCAGCGCGGAGAATGTCGTACACATTGGCACCGACGGCGGGGAGCACGTCGACACCGATCAGATTGGCCGACGCCTTAGCGAAGGAGAGATTGATCGCCTCACCGTCGATGAAGAGCGCCTTGCCAAGGTTGAGCTTGGCGAGATGACCGGCGAGCGCCTTCGTCTTGCCGTCAGCCACATCTAGGCTGTCCAGCACGGTGATCGCACCGCCCTGCGCCTTCGCGGAAAGGGCCATCTTCAGACCGAGCGCACGCACCTTCTTGTTGAGCGAGTGCCCAAAGGTACGAGCACGCTGACCGTGCGCCTTACCACCGCCGATGAAGATCGGAGCGCGACGATCGCCGTGACGAGCCGTACCGCCGCCCTTCTGGCGACCGAACTTCTTGCCCGTGCGGGCAACGTCGGAACGCTCGCGGGTCGCCGATGCCGGAGCACGACGCTTCTCGAGCTGCCAGGTCACGACGCGGTGCAGAATGTCTGCGCGCGGCTCGATGCCGAACACGGCCTCGTTGAGCTCCACGTCGCCCGACGCCTTGGCGCCATCGAGGGTTTGAACCTTGAGCTTCATGGCTTAGCCCTCCTGGCCTTCGGTGGCTTCGGGAGCGGCGGCTTGTTCAGCCGGCGTCTCGGCCGGAGCGCTGTTGCTGTTCGCAGCCTGCTTGATGCTGGCCGGATAAGGCGCATCAGCGGGACGGGCGACCTTCACGGAGTCCTTGACCGTCAGCCAGGTGCCCTTTGCGCCGGGCACGGAGCCCTTGACGAAGAGAAGGCCGCGCTCAACGTCCGTGCGGACGATCTCGAGATTCTGCTGGGTCCGCTCGCGGTCACCCATATGGCCGGCCATCTTCTTGTTCTTGAAGACGCGGCCCGGATCCTGGCGGTTACCGGTCGAACCATGGGCACGGTGGCTGATGGACACGCCGTGCGTGGCGCGCATACCGCCGAAGCCCCAACGCTTCATGGCGCCGGCGAAGCCCTTGCCCTGCGTGTGGCCCGAAACGTCGACCAGCTGGCCGGCGATGAAGTGGTCCGCCGCGATCAGCGCGCCGACATCGAGGAGTGCATCCTCGGCGACACGAAACTCAGCGACCTTCGCCTTGGGCTCGACTTCCGCCTTGGCGAAATGGCCACGCTGCGGCTTGGCGACATTCTTCGACTTGGCGACGCCTGCGCCGAGCTGCACGGCAACATAGCCGTCACGATCCTGTTCGCGGCGCGCGATAACCTGATTGTCTTCCAGAGCGAGGACGGTGACCGGCACGTGGCGGCCATCCTCCTGGAAGAGGCGGGTCATCCCGACTTTCTTCGCGATCACGCCAGTGCGCATGATCAATACTCCCAATAGAGGCCCACAACCCCGAAAAGGCGGCGGGCGTATCCAACGAAAAAACCGCGTCGGATCTCTCCGTCGCGGCCAACCCTGTTTTTAGATCACCCCGTCTGGGTTGGATGCCATTCCCTCTCGGGAGCGGCGACGGGGGACCAGGACCACAGCCAGGCTGTGCGGTATCCCTGTGTCGTTTGAGCGTCCGGGCCACCCCGAGACACCCGATACCCTGCCAATCTTTCAAGAGGCAGGGACTTGCCGGCCTTAGGCCAGCTTGATTTCCACGTTCACGCCAGCGGCGAGGTCCAGCTTCATCAGCGCGTCGACCGTCTGCGGCGTCGGCTGCACGATATCAAGCATACGCTTGTAGGTGCGGACCTCGAACTGCTCGCGGCTCTTCTTGTCGATGTGCGGTCCACGGTTGACCGTGAACTTCTCGATGCGCGTCGGCAGCGGAATGGGACCGCGAATGAGAGCGCCCGTGCGACGGGCGGTGTCCGCGATGTCGCCGGTGGCCTGATCGAGCACGCGATGGTCGAAAGCCTTGAGGCGAATACGGATATTCTGCGTTTCCATGTCCACTATACCGATGCGAAAGAGCCAAAAACAAACCGCCCCGACACTTGCCCTTCTAGCTCATTCGAGCCGGAGAAAGGCGATCCGGGGCGGCGAAAAACCGAGCGGCGCGAATCAGGCGATTCGCGCCGCTGGCGGTCCTATATTACTTAGAGATCGAACCGACAACCCCTGCGCCGACGGTACGACCGCCTTCACGGATAGCGAAGCGGAGGCCCGGATCCATCGCGATCGGCGCGATGAGCTTCACGCCCAGCTTCACGTTGTCGCCCGGCATGACCATCTCGGTGCCCTCGGGCAGAACCACTTCGCCCGTCACGTCGGTCGTGCGGAAGTAGAACTGCGGACGATAGTTGGCGAAGAACGGCGTATGGCGGCCACCTTCGTCCTTCGAGAGGACATAGACCTCGGCGTCGAAGTCGGTGTGCGGGGTGATCGAACCCGGCTTGGCCAGAACCTGACCACGCTCGACTTCCTCACGGCCCACGCCACGGATCAGCGCACCGATGTTGTCGCCAGCCTGGCCCTGATCGAGCAGCTTGCGGAACATTTCGACGCCCGTGACGGTGGTCTTGCGGGTGTCCTTAAGGCCGACGATCTCGACTTCCTCACCCACCTTGACGATGCCGGTCTCAACGCGACCCGTGACGACGGTGCCGCGACCCGAGATTGAGAACACGTCTTCGATCGGCATCAGGAAGGGCTTGTCGACCGGACGGTCGGGCTGCGGGATCCAGGTGTCGACGGCAGTCATCAGCTGCAGGATCGCCTGACGGCCGATCACGTCGTCCGAGTTCTCAAGCGCAGCGAGAGCCGAACCCTTGATGATCGGAATATTGTCGCCGTCGAAATCGCGCTTGGAGAGCTCTTCGCGGATTTCCAGCTCGACCAGCTCGAGAATCTCGGGGTCATCGACCTGGTCGACCTTGTTCATGAACACGACCATGGTGGGCACGCCGACCTGCTTGGCGAGCAGGATGTGCTCCTTGGTCTGCGGCATCGGGCCGTCCGAAGCGGACACGACGAGGATCGCGCCGTCCATCTGGGCGGCACCGGTGATCATGTTCTTCACATAGTCAGCGTGGCCCGGGCAATCGACGTGCGCATAGTGGCGGTCGGCGGTCTCATACTCGACGTGTGCCGTCGAGATGGTGATGCCGCGCTCGCGCTCTTCGGGCGCCTTGTCGATGTTTGCATAGTCCACGAACGTGGCGCCGCCTGTCTCGGCCAGCACCTTGGTGATGGCGGCAGTCAGCGACGTCTTGCCATGGTCAACGTGACCGATGGTGCCGATGTTGCAGTGCGGCTTCGTCCGCTCAAATTTAGCCTTGGCCATTTCC
This sequence comes from Sphingobium sp. CR28, assembly GCF_052327305.1. Lineage (GTDB taxonomy): Bacteria > Pseudomonadota > Alphaproteobacteria > Sphingomonadales > Sphingomonadaceae > Sphingobium. The sequence continues at coordinate 1,687,103 of NZ_CP182486.1, forward strand.
TACCTCTTCACAGTCCTGTCAGCTTCTGGGGTCAACCGCTCGGGGACGCCGCGCGAAGGCGCCCCCATAGCAGCAATTTTCGTTTAATCCAGCCCGATCACCCAATTTCTTGGATGAAGCGGGCAAGGCATCAAGCCAGCTTCGCCTTGACTTCGTCCGCAACGTTCTGCGGCACTTCGTCATAATGCGAGAACGACATGGAGTAGCTCGCGCGGCCCTGAGTGAAGGAACGCAGCGAATTCACATAGCCGAACATGTTGGCAAGCGGCACCATGGCCTCGACCGTCTGAGCGTTGCCGCGCGAATCGGTGCCCTGGATCTGGCCACGACGCGAGTTGAGATCGCCGATGACGTCGCCAAGATATTCCTCCGGAGTGACGACCTCAACCTTCATCACCGGCTCAAGCAGCGTGATGCCGGCCTTCTGAGCGGCTTCGCGCATTGCGGCGCGACCCGTGATTTCGAAGGCCAGGGCCGATGAGTCGACGTCATGGTACGCACCGTCATAGAGCAGCACTTCGAAGTCGATGATCGGGAAGCCGACCAGCGAACCGGTCTGCGCCGTCTCGCGGAAGCCCTTTTCGATCGCGGGGATATATTCCTTGGGAATATTGCCGCCCTTGATCTCGTCCTTGAAGACGAAGCCGGAGCCACGCTCGCCGGGTGTCAGCTTAACCTTCACGCGGCCGAACTGGCCCGTGCCGCCCGACTGCTTCTTGTGGGTGTAGTCGACGTCGACGGCCTTCTTCAAATACTCGCGATAAGCGACCTGCGGAGCGCCGACATTGGCCTCCACCTTGAACTCGCGCTTCATGCGATCGACGAGAATCTCGAGATGGAGCTCGCCCATGCCCTTGATGATCGTCTGGCCCGACTCGTGGTCGGTCGAAACGCGGAACGAGGGATCCTCGGCAGCCAGACGATTGAGCGCGACGCCCATCTTCTCCTGGTCGGCCTTGGTCTTGGGCTCCACGCTGAGCTCGATGACCGGCTCGGGGAACTCCATCCGCTCCAGAATGATCGGCTGACGCTCGGCGCACAGCGTGTCACCGGTCGTCGTTTCCTTCATGCCAGCCAGCGCGACGATGTCGCCCGCATAGGCGGTGTCGATGTCCTCACGGCTGTTCGCATGCATCAGCAGCATGCGGCCGATCTTTTCCTTCTTGTCCTTCACCGAGTTCAGGTACGTGCCCTTGGTGAGGGTGCCGGAATAGACGCGCAGGAAGGTGAGCGAGCCGACGAACGGATCGTTCATGATCTTGAACGCGAGGCCGGAGAACGGCGCGTCGTCCGCGGTCTTGCGGCTGTCGGGCTCCTCGGTGTCCGGGTTGATACCCTGCACGTCCTCAATGTCTAGCGGGCTGGGCAGATAGTCGACGACGGCGTCGAGAAGCGCCTGCACGCCCTTGTTCTTGAACGCGGAGCCGCACAGCACCGGCGTGAACGCCTGAGCCAGCGTGCCCTTGCGGATCAGCTTCTTGAGCGTCGCGACGTCGGGCAGATTGCCTTCGAGATAGGCTTCCATTGCCTCGTCGTCCTGCTCGACGGCCAGCTCGATCAGCTTCTCGCGATATTCCGCGGCCTTGTCGGCGAGGTCGGCAGGAATTTCTTCATAGAAGAACTCCGCGCCGAGATTCTCATCCTTCCAGATGATCGCACGATCATTGACCAGATCGACGAGGCCCTTGAAGCCGCCTTCCGCGCCAATGGGGAGATAGAGAACGGCCGGAGTCGCGCCGAGACGATCGATGATCGTCTGCACGCAGTAATAGAAATCGGCGCCGGTGCGGTCGAGCTTGTTGATGAAGCACATCCGCGGCACCTTGTACTTATCCGCCTGGCGCCACACGGTCTCGGACTGCGGCTCAACGCCAGCGACGCCGTCAAACGCGGCAACCGCGCCGTCGAGAACGCGCAGCGAACGCTCGACCTCAATGGTGAAGTCCACGTGACCGGGGGTGTCGATGATGTTCAGCCGGTGCTCGGGGCCTTTGCCCTCTTCCGCCTTCCACAGGCAGGTCGTGGCCGCGGACGTGATGGTGATGCCGCGCTCCTGCTCCTGCTCCATCCAGTCCATGGTCGCGGCGCCGTCATGGACTTCGCCGATCTTGTAGGACTTGCCGGTGTAGTAAAGGATGCGCTCCGTCGTCGTCGTCTTGCCGGCGTCGATGTGCGCCATGATGCCGAAATTGCGGTAACGCTCGAGCGGGTGGCTGCGGGCCATTGTGCTTACTCCATTGCCGATGCGCGGCGGGGCTATGAAATTCGATCTGCCGAGTATCCGTCCGGGTCGAGCTTGTCGAAGCCCTGACCTCGTCCTCGCTCCGCGGGAGCGACACCCCTTCGACAGATCAGGGGCGAACGGCTGTTATTGGAATGGGCGACCCACGGGGCCGCCCATCCGAATATAGTGCTTACCAGCGATAATGCGAGAAGGCACGGTTGGCTTCAGCCATCCGGTGCGTGTCTTCACGCTTCTTCACGGCATTGCCACGATTGTTCGCGGCATCGAGCAGCTCGCCGGAAAGGCGTGCGGCCATCGTGGTCTCGCTGCGCGAACGCGAAGCGGAGATCAGCCAACGGATAGCAAGCGCCTGAGCGCGCTCGGGGCGCACCTCGACCGGAACCTGATAAGTCGCACCGCCGACGCGGCGGCTGCGGACTTCGATGCCCGGCTTCACATTGTTGAGCGCATCGTGGAACAGCTGGATCGGATCCTTCTTGGCCTTGTTCTCAACAGTCGTGAGAGCGCCATAGACGATCGATTCGGCGACCGACTTCTTACCGTCGAGCATGATGCTGTTCATGAACTTCGACAGCACCTGATCGTGATAGACCGGATCGGGCAAGATGACGCGCTTTTCGGGGCGACGACGACGTGACATATCTTAGTCTCCCTTACTTCGGACGCTTGGCGCCGTACTTGGAACGGCTCTGCTTACGATCCTTGACGCCCTGGGTATCCAGCACGCCGCGAAGAACATGGTAGCGCACGCCCGGAAGGTCGCGCACACGGCCGCCGCGAATGAGCACAACGCTGTGCTCCTGCAGGTTGTGGCCTTCACCCGGAATATAGGTGATGACTTCGCGCTGGTTCGTGAGGCGAACCTTCGCGACCTTGCGGAGCGCCGAGTTCGGCTTCTTCGGGGTCGTCGTATAAACACGAGTGCAAACGCCGCGCTTCTGCGGGTTCGCCTCCATTGCAGGGACCTTTGATTTGGTCTTCTGCAGTTCGCGGCCCTTGCGGACCAGCTGGTTAATCGTTGGCATGAAGCCCTTCACCTTTCACGTGGTTACTCTGCCGTCCGCAAGCCCGCTGATGGAGTCCCCTCCAACAGCAAAAGCCGGGCGTCTCCCGAAAGGGAGGCCCCCAGCCCATCGACGCATAGGCAATGTTCGTGCTCTGCTTCGTCCCGCTGGCACGAGTCGGACCCGGCTGCGAGGCAGAGGCGCCCCTTAGCGGCGGGCAGGGACATGGTCAAGGCGCAGCGCGACTGCCAGCGGGCGACTCATGATCGGCCTTAGAACGGCCAGGGCAGGATGACCGGCGCGGCAAGCAGCAGTGCGGTCGACAGCAGCAGCCGGTCGCGCCCGGTGAAGATCAGTCCGCGCGTCATACCCGCAAGCACGCCGCCCTCCTTCGCCCAGAGCAATGGGCAGGACAGCGCGGCGATGAGCAGGCAGCCCTGCCCCGCGCGCGTCGCGCCGGCAAAACCCTGATCGGCGCACAGCGCCAGCCCGCCGAGCGCGAAGCCCACCGTCAATATCCAGAGCAGCATGCGCATGAGCAGGGACAGTCCTTCCGTTGCGATAGGACGGTCCGGGCACGCGCGCCTTTAGGAAAATCTCATGTCGCGGCGAAGGGATCGTAGCTGCCAAACGACCAGACGATCCCTTCGCAATCCTTCACCTCGTAGCTGCGACCGCCATAATCATTGTCATGCGGGGGCGAGATGATCGTGGTGCCCGCCGCCACGGCGCGCGCATGATGCGCGTCGGGATCGTCCAGCACGACGCAGATGCACATTGGCGCCACGCCTCCCGACTCGCCAATCGGCGCCATACTGAAGCGCTCGCGACTATGCGGGCTAGCAGAGGAAAGCATGATGACGTTTCCGTCCAGCAACAGCTCCGCGTGATGAATAGTGCCGGTGTCCGCATCTTCATGGACGGCATGACGGGAGAAACCGAAGGCGTCGCACAGAAACTCGATCGCGGCAGGCGCATCGGCGTAGACAAGGCAAGGCATGATCGCGGGACGCACGGGCATGGACTGCTCCTTTTCGGTTTGTAACACTTCGCCGCGATTTAACGCATGAGGCACGGATCGTCTGCCGCCGCACTCTAGCCGTGCCCGTTTCATCACGATAGGGCGTGGACCATGGCCCTTTCAGACGACATCGCTCTCGCCCAAGCTCTCGCCGATGCGGCGGGCGCAGCCATCCGCCCTTTCTTCCGCGCCGAATTCGGGCTGGAGAGCAAGGCCGATGCCTCGCCAGTGACCGAGGCAGATCGCGCGGCCGAAGCGGCCATGCGCGCGCTTATCGAGGAGCACCGGCCCGGCGACGGCATCATCGGTGAGGAATATGGCCCGACTCGCGCGGATGCGGATCGCGTCTGGGTGCTCGATCCCATTGATGGCACGCGCAGCTTCGTCGCCGGCCGCCCGATCTTCGGCACGCTCATTGCCTTGATGCAGGAAGGCTGGCCGATTCTCGGCATCATCGACCAACCAATCGGGCGCGAGCGCTGGCTGGGAGCGGTGGGCCGCCCCACGACCTTCAATGATTCGCCGGTGAAGGCCCGCGCCTGCCGCGATCTCGATCAGGCAATTCTCGCGTCCACTGGTCCGCAATATTTCCCCGGCTGCACGGGGGAGCATTTCTCTATCCTCGCGGGCCAATGCCGGGAGACGCTGTGGGGCGGCGATTGCTATAATTACGGCCTGCTTGCCTCCGGCCACCTCGACATCGTCGTCGAGGCAGGCCTGAAGCTGCACGACGTGGCAGCCCTCGTGCCTATCGTGGAAGGCGCTGGCGGGCGGATGTGCGACTGGCAGGGCGATCCGCTGACTGACACAAATTCAGATGCGGTCATCGCGATTGGCGATGCGGCGCGCCTGGACGACGTGATCGAGGCGCTGCACCATGGCGGGCACGACCACTAAGCCGTGCTCGGCAATCGTCAGTTAGCAACCGTACCGATTACTGCGCCAGCCGCCGCACCGGCCACTGCGCCATCCTTCACATCCTTGCCGCGCAGCGCCTGAACGCCGGCGCCACCGGCAGCGCCGATGCCCGCGCCGCGAAGCGTCGAGCAGCCCGAGGTCATCATCGCGCCGCCGACCAGCGCTGAAATAAGGGCGATCCTGAGCATGACATGCACTCCTTGAGAAGCTGATAGCTCAAGGAATGCCCGAGACGGCCGCTCTGTTCCGTCAGTTGTGCGCGCGGCCGAAGTCGGGTGCCGCATCGTCCTGCCCCTGCTCGATGATCGAACGACGCACGGCGCGGGTGCGGGTAAAGAGATCGAACAGCGTATCGCCGTCGCCCCAGCGGATCGCGCGCTGGAGATGGGAGAGATCCTCGGAGAAACGCTGGAGCATTTCCAGCACCGCGTCCTTGTTCGCTAGGAACACGTCGCGCCACATCGTCGGATCGGATGCCGCGATGCGGGTGAAGTCGCGGAAGCCGCCCGCCGAATATTTGATGACTTCGCTCTGCGTCACGCCTTCGAGATCGTTCGCCGTGCCCACGATCGTGTAAGCAATGAGGTGCGGCAGATGGCTCGTGACAGCAAGCACCAGATCATGGTGCGCCGGGTCCATCGTCTCCACGTCCGCGCCCAGCCGTCGCCACAACTCCTCCACGCGCGCGATGGCGGTCGTGTCGGTGCCCTCAGGCGGCGTCAGGATGCACCAGCGCCCTTTGAAGAGCGACGCGAAGCCTGCTTCCGGCCCGCTATTCTCCGTGCCGGCGACGGGATGAGCAGGAACGAGCGTTGCGTTCGGCAGTACTTCGCGGATCGCGGCGATCACGCTGGCCTGGCAGGACGCCACTTCCGAGAGGATTGCCTCGGCCGGAAGGTCGGCGGCAATGTCCGCCGCGACGGCACCCATGGCGCCGGGCGGAACGCACAGCACGACTAGATCCGCGTCGGTTACGGCCGCACCGGCCGTGTCAGTGATGTCGTCGGCCAGATCGATCCGCCGGGCGATCTCCCGCACATCCGGACTCGCGTCATGCCCCGTCACACGCACCGTCGGCATCTCCGCGCGAATCGCGCGGGCGAGTGAGGAACCGATGAGGCCGAGCCCGATGATCGTGACGCGCGAAAAGGGCAGCATCAGGCACCCACGATCCGCTTGAGCGCCGCGATCAGCCCCGTCATCTCGTCGGCGGTGCCGATGGTAATGCGCAGGCCGTGCGGCAATTCCTGCCCCGGCAGCCAGCGGACGATATAGCCCGCGTCCATCAGCCCCTTATAGGCCGTCTCCGCACTCACTTCCCCTTCGAAGAGGACGAGGATGAAGTTGGCCTTGGACGGAACGGCGCGCAGCCCCCGATTGCCCAGCGCCGCAATCTCCTCGGCGAAGCGCTGGCGCCACTCCCGATTGTGGTCGCGGCTGTGGGCCACGAAATCATGGTCGGCCAGCGCGGCAACAGCAGCGTCGGACGCGCCAATGGAGAAGGCAAACGGCGCGCGAATGCGGTGCATCGCGTCGATCACCTCCGCACTTGCATAGCCCCAGCCGACTCGTGCTGAGGCAAGGCCGAAAATCTTGGAGAAGGTGCGCGTCACCAGCACGTTTGGCGCGGTTTCTGCCAGCGCCAGCGCGCCGTCGTCGTCTTGCTCGTCGAGATATTCGGTATAGGCCTGATCGACAACGAGCAGCACGTCTTTCGGCAGGCCCGCGTGCAGCCGCGCAATCTCCTCGCGTGAGGAATACGTCCCCGTCGGATTATTGGGGTTGGCAATGAAGACGACGCGCGTTTTCTCCGTCACGCAGGCGAGAATCGCGTCGACATCGGTCGCATAGTCCTTGTCCGGCGCCACCACTGGCGTCGCACCCACGCGGCGCGTGGCAATGGGATAGACCGAGAAGCCGTAGCGCACGAAGATGATCTCGTCGCCCGGCCCCGCAAAGGCGCCTGCCGCCAGATGCAGCACTTCATCCGAGCCGGTGCCGTAGATGATCCGCGCGGCGTCTATGCCATAATGCGCGGCCAGCGCGGTGCGCAACTCGATCGCGGCGGCGTCGGGGTAGCGCTCGAGAGTATCGGCGGCAGCGCGGAAGGCCTGCCGTGCGCTCTCCGGCGTACCGAACGGATTTTCGTTCGACGAGAGCTTGGAGACCTTGCGCCCGTCATCCGTGCTGGACTTGCCGGGCACATAAGGCGCGATCGCCAGAATCCAGTCCTTGGCCGTTGGCGCGGTCTTCGTGGGGTCGAGACTATCGTTCATGGCGCGCGCTTTAACCCGCGCATGCCCGCTTGGCAAAGGGCGAGCTAATCGCCGGCCGCTTCTTCCAACGCATGCATCTGCTCGTCGGAAAAGCCGAAATGATGGCCCACCTCATGGATCAGCACGTGGCTCACCAGCCGATCCAGACTGACGCCGGTCTCGATCCACTCGTCGAGCAGCGGCCGGCGGAAAAGGCGAATGCGGGCAGGCATGCCGCCCGTGTCCCACACGCTCTGTTCAGTGAGCGGTCGCCCTTCGTACACGCCGGAGAGCTCCCATTCGTTCTCTATGCCAAGACTGGCCAGCGTCTCCGCGTCGGCAAAGTCCTCCACCCGCAGCACGACATCGCCCAAATGATCGCGAAAGAGCGGCGGCATCGCCGCGATGGCTGCGCGGGCAATCTGTTCGATCTGCTCAGCTGAGGGAGAGTGGCGCATGACGATGATCTAGGAAGACGGACGACACCAGACAACTGGATCGACACGCGAATCCGGTTTACCGCGCCGGGGCAAATGGATTAGGCGCCATGGGCGAATGGCTACCACCGCCGCCTCCACCGACGATCGTTATGGGCCGAGCAAGGTCGTGCGCCTGCCCGGGCCACTGCTGCTGGAAAGCGGCGCTGCGCTCACGCCCGTCGATATCGCCTATGAGACATACGGAACGCTCGATGAGACCGGCTCGAACGCCATTCTCATCTGTCACGCGCTGACCGGCGACCAATATGTCGCATCCCAGCATCCGCTCACCGGCAAGCCGGGCTGGTGGACGCGGGCGGTCGGGCCGGGCAAGCCAATCGACCCGGAACGGCACTTCATCATCTGCGCCAATGTCATCGGCAGCTGCCTCGGCTCTTCCGGCCCGGCGAGCATCGATCCCGCGACCGGCACGCCCTGGGCAATGCGCTTTCCTGTCATCACCATTGGCGATATGGTCCGCGCGCAGGCCATGCTGCTCGATCATCTGGGCGTGGAGCGCCTTGCCGCCGTTATCGGCGGATCGATGGGGGGGATGCAGGCGCTGAGTTGGCCGGTGCTCTTTCCGGAACGAGTGCGGTCGTCGATCGTCATTGCCGCCACGGCCCGTCACAGCGCGCAGAACATCGCCTTTCACGAAGTCGGGCGACAAGCGATCATGGCCGATCCACGCTGGCGCGGCGGCGACTATTATACTGACGGCAGCGCGCCGACCGCCGGCCTCGCAGTCGCGCGCATGGCCGCGCACATCACCTATCTTTCTGAGGCCGGGCTCACGGAGAAATTCGGTCGCCGCCTGCAGGCGCGACCCGACAGCCCGAATGGGGCAAAGACCTTCGGCTTCGATGCGGATTTTCAGGTGGAGAGCTATCTGCGCCATCAGGGCATCAGCTTCGTCGAGCGATTCGATGCGAACAGCTATCTCTACATCACGCGTGCGGCGGACTATTTCGATCTTGCTGAGGATCAAGGCGGCAGCCTGGCGCTCGCCTTTGCCGAGACGCGTGCGCGCTTCTGCATCATCAGCTTCGATACCGACTGGCTCTACCCCACGCGCGAATCACGCAACATCGTCCACGCGCTTCATGCCGCCGGGCGGGAAGCCAGTTTCGTCGAGCTTTCGAGCCCCTTCGGTCATGACGCCTTCCTGCTCGATGCGCCGGAAATGAACCGAGTGATCGACGGCTTCCTGCGTGGCGGCACCGCATGAGCGACGTGGACCTCAGCGACGACAAGACCCGGCTGGATGTTGCCCGCATTCATGGCTGGCTCGCATCGAGCTACTGGTCGCCCGGCATCGAGCGGTCGCTGGTCGAGCGCGCCATTGCCGGCTCCCATTGTCTCGGCGCCTATCGGGACGGCGCGCAGATCGGCTATGCGCGAATGATTACCGATCATGCGACCTTCGCCTGGCTCGCGGACGTCTGGGTGGACGAGAGCGCACGCGGTGCGGGCCTTGCCCGGCGGATGGTGCAGTGGTTCCTTGATGATCCCCGCTATGCCGGCATCCGCCGTATCGGCCTCACCACGGCGGACGCGCATGGCGTCTACGCCGCACTGGGCTTCACGTCGCTGCTGCGCCCGGATCGCTACATGGAGCGCCTCGCTCCCCAGTTCGCCGCGCTGCTTACGGTGCCCGTATGAGCCTGCGGCCCGATCTCGACATGATTGCCCGCCATGTCGCGCCCGGCGCGCGCGTGCTGGATGTCGGCTGCGGGGACGGCACCTTCCTCGCCGAACTGCGCACGATGAAGCATGTAGATGGACGCGGACTGGAGCTCGATCCCGCTAATGTCGCGTCCGCCGTCGGGCGCGGTCTTTCCGTGGTGCAGGGCGATGCCGACACGGACCTTGGCTATTATCCCGACGCCAGCTTCGACTATGCGATTCTCAGCCAGACGCTTCAGACGACGAAGCGGCCCGATCTCGTGGTCGAGCAGCTGTTGCGCATTGGTACGCAGGCCTTCGTCTCCTTTCCCAATTTCGCGCACTGGCGCGGGCGGCTGTCGTTGCTCTGGGGCGGGCGGATGCCCGTGACGCGGCTGCTGCCGGAAAAATGGTTCGATACGCCCAACATCCATCATGTGACGGTGGACGATTTCAGGGCGATGGTCGCCGATCGTGGCTGGCGCATAGACGGACAATGGTTCCTGAAGGGCGACCGGGAGACGACCCACGCAGGCGCCAACTTCTTCGCCGAGCACGCCGTGTTCCTGTTGCGCGGACGGGACTGACCCGATGAGCGCCGGACATTCCCACCACGGCCACGATCACGCCCACCACGATCATGCGCACGGCTCAGGTCCGCACACACACGGCCCCGGTGGTCATTCCCACGCCCCCTCGACCTTCGGCCGCACCTTCGCCATCGGCATCACTCTCAATGTCGGCTTCGTCGCGATCGAGGCCGCCTATGGCTATATCAGCGGATCACTCGCGCTCTTCGCTGATGCCGGTCACAATCTCAGCGACGTGCTTGGTCTCGTCATCGCGTGGATCGCTTTCACGCTTGGTCGCCGCGCGCCCTCGCAGCGCTTCACTTACGGCCTGCGCGGATCGACGATCCTCGCCGCGCTCTTCAACGGCCTGATTCTGATGTTCGCCGCCGGGGCCATCGCGATCGAGGCGGCCCGGCGATTCATGTATCCGCTGCCGGTGTCCGGCACGGACGTGATGATCGTCGCGGGCATCGGCATAATCGTCAACGGCGGCACCGCGCTGCTGTTCGCCCGCGGTGGCAAATCGGACATCAATATTCGCGGCGCCTATCTCCACATGGCGGCGGACGCGATGGTCTCGGCCGGCGTAGTCGTCGCCGGCCTCCTCATTAACGCCACTGGCCTCCGCTGGATCGACCCCGCCGTCAGCCTCGTCATCGTGGGCGTGATTGTGTGGAGCACATGGGGTCTGCTCAAGGAAGCAATTGCGATGGCGCTTCACGCTGTTCCCGCGAGCATCGATGCCGTTGCCGTGCAGGCGTGGCTTGCCGCCCTGCCCGGCGTCACGGCCGTGCATGATCTTCACATCTGGCCGATGAGCACCAGCGAGACCGCGCTCACGGCTCATCTCATCATGCCGGGCGGACAAGGCGATGATCACTTCTTGTTCGAGACGTCCGCCGCGCTTCACGAACGCTTCGCCATCGGCCACGCCACGCTCCAGATCGAGCGGACCGACGCATTATGCCCCCGGTGCGGCGACAATGTCGTTTGAGGCTATGGCGCCCCGCCCCGGCAAAGGGGCTGGCCCGCTGCTCCCAAGAAGCTAGAAGAAGCGCAAACATCTGGGGGAGGCTTGCATGATTCGACCGATCGTTGCGATTTTCTGTGCTCTGGTCCTCGGGGCCGCGCCGCTGGCCGCCGCGCCGGACGATCGCCCGTCCGTGCAGGCAAAGACGGAGTGGGTCGGCGCATGGGGCTTTGTCGTTTCGCCACCTCCACCCGGCCAGGCTGCCCCCGCGCCCAATTTCTCGCCCGGCGGCCCGGCCATACCGCTGGCCACTGCGACGCCGCCCTTCACGCCCGGTCAGCCGCGCTTTCTCGACAATCCCGGCCGCCTTCCGGTCGACGCCAGCAGCGCGGAACTCACTAATGTGACGATGCGCCAGCTCGTCCGCGTCTCGATCGCAGGGTCGGCCATCCGCCTGCGCCTCTCCAATGAAAGCGGCACCGATCTGCTCGCCATCGGCGGTGTACATGTCGGCCTCGCCGGGCCGGACGGGTCCATCCTGCCCGGAACGGACCGGGTCGTCACGTTCGCCGGCAACCCCAGCGTCAATATTCCCGGCGGAGCGCCTTTGCTCAGCGATCCTGTGGCGCTGCCGGTCAAGGCGCTCGATAAGCTCGCGGTTTCCATTTACGCGCCCGGCCGGCTGACCGCCCGCAATGTGCGGACGCTGTGGCAGTATGTCGCCGGATCGCCGGGAGACACGGGCGGCGCGGCATCCCTCCCCAATGCGCGCCTTGCCCGCGCGCCGGTCATCCTCAGCATGGTGGAGGTCGCGCCGACTCAGCCGGCAAGCGCCATCGTCGCGTTTGGTGACTCGATTACCGAAGGGGACGGCTCCACGCTTAACGCATTCCGGGGCTGGCCAGATCGTCTGGCGGAGCGGCTCGCTGCGCAGCCGGGCAAGCAGCGCTGGGCGGTGGTGAACGCCGCAATCAGCGGCAATCGTCTGCTGGGCTATGGCTCCGGGCCGAATGCGCTCGCCCGGTTCGATCGCGATGTGCTCGCCGTGCCGGGGGCGAAGACGCTCATCTTGCTGGAGGGCATCAACGACATCGGCCGCAGCTTCTCGCCGCGCAACCCCACCGATCCGGCCACCGCGCAGGCGCTGATTGCCTCATATCAGCAGATCATTGCCCGCGCCCACGCGCACGGCATCCGGGTGATCGCGGGCCTGCTCACGCCCTATAAGGGCGCCGGCTATGCCAGCGAGCAGGGCGAAGCGGTGCGGCAGGCCGTCAATAACTGGATCCGCACTTCAGGCGCGTTCGACGGCATGATCGATTTCGCTTCGGCGGTGGCCGACAAGGCCGATCCGCTCAAGTTCGACCCGAAGTTCAACAATGGCGACCTGCTTCATCCCAACGATGCGGGCTATCAGGCCATGGCGGACGCCATTGATCTGCGGATGCTTACAGGGAAGTAAGGTTCGACCAGTGCGGGGAGCGGCAGCGAGCCACTCCCCGTCATTGTCTCCAGATTAGCACTTGCCCGAGCGCTCAACCTCACGGCCAAGAAGAGCGCCGGCGCCAGCACCGAGAATCGTTCCGGTTGTGCGCTCGCCGCGTGTGTCGATTGCGCGACCAAGGAGGGCACCGGCCGCACCGCCCAGCAGCAGGCCGGTCGTTCCGCCGGAGCGGCAGTTGCTGCGGCCATAATAGCGGCGGTCGCTGTAGCGCTCGCGATAGTCGCGATCCCGATAATCACGATCGCGATAGTCGCGATCATAGTGACCGTGGCCAGGGCCGCGATGACGATGGTGATCGCGCGCCTCGGCAGCGATCGGCGCCGACAGGGTCGCGGCGGCCAGCGCCAGGCTCAGCATGGTCCTCTTCATGATCGAACTCCCTTCTCTAATCTTGTGGGAGCATAGTGTGCCGATCACGCTGGCCCAAAACTGAACCGCCCGTGCAGCTTTCGTTCACTTCGGCGGGCGTGCGCACCCGCTCGTCGATCGGTCAGGCCCGCGCCACGCGGAGCCCGTTCAGGAACCAGCCTTTCGGGGCGCATTGGCGGCTATTGCCGCATCCCATGTGGCCCAGTCGATCGCGCGGCCGGGATAGGCGACCTTGGCAAAGGGCCAGTCCGTCTTCACCCAGTCTGCGACCCATTTGTAAAGCTCGGCATCGAAGCCCGCGTCATAGTCGGCCTGGGTCACCCACATCCGCACGACGGCGTCATAGCCGGGGACGGGACTTGGAGACACATAGACCGAGCCCCGCTCGCGGCGGCCATCCGGTGTGAGCACGGCATAGGCGAAGGATTTGCGACTTTTAAAGCGCGCCTGCTCGCCCTCCATGTCTTTCATGGCATCGGCATCGGTAATGCCGGGGTGAGGCCAGCGCGTGCTGCGCGAGAATGTCTTCTGCAGATGCTCGATAGAGGACATGTAAGCGTCGAAATCCAACTTCACCACTTCGGGGCCGAGCGGCACAAGCTTGAAGCCGGTGCCCTCCACCAGCACGGGCGGGTTGAAGCTTGTCGGGATGAAAGATGGCGCGGGTGCCGCCGGCTTGGGTGCCGCCGGAGCCGGGGAAACCTGGGCAATTCCCTGGCCCTGGGCCGCCATCAATGTCGTCAGTATCAGCCCGGCAGTCTTCACGCTCATCATGCTCGTTCCTTCATGTGGTGGCGAGCAGACGATCATCGGGGCGGCTTCCTGTCCATACGTCATTGACGCGCTGGACATGCCCTCAGAGCTGGATGTCGAAGATTTACCGCTCCCGGGTAGCGCTGAACTTAATATCCGGGTGCCGCTCGGCCTGATAGGTCACGTCCCACGCCGATTTGGCGAGAAACACAGGGTTGTCGTCGCGGTCCTTTGCCATTGCCGACCGATTGAAGCCGGCGAACTCCTCCAGCGTCTTCGCCTCGCCGCCCAGCCAGCGCGCGGTGTCGAACGGAGCCGGCTCCAGCCCCGCCTCCACCTTATACTCCGCCTCCAACCGCGAGATCAGCACTTCGAGCTGCAGCTGACCGACCACACCGACGATCCACTGGCTGCCGATCTCTGGATAGAAGACCTGGATGACGCCCTCTTCGGAGAGGTCGTCGAGCGCTTTTCTGAGCTGCTTGGTCTTGGTCGGGTCCTTCAGCGCGATGCGCCGCAGGATTTCCGGCGCGAAGTTGGGCAAGCCCGTGAAGCGCACCTGCGCTTTCTCGCTCAGTGTATCGCCCACGCGCAGCGTGCCGTGATTCGGGATGCCGATGATGTCGCCCGGAAACGCCTCATCCGCGATTTCGCGATCCTGCGCGAAGAACAGGATGGGCGAGTGCACCGCGATCGGCTTGCCGCTGCCGGAGGGCGTCAGCTTCATGCCACGGCGGAACCGGCCCGAGCACAGGCGCATGAAGGCAATGCGGTCGCGGTGCTGCGGGTCCATATTGGCCTGCACCTTGAAGATGAAGCCCGTGACTTCGCTCCCCTCGGGGCTCACGGCTTCCGGCTCGGCCGGCTGCGGGCGCGGCGGCGGGGCATATTTCGCCAGCGCTTCGATGAGATCGATCACGCCGAAATTCTTGAGCGCGGAGCCGAAATAGACCGGCGTCAGGTCGCCATGGCGATAGGCGGCAAGGTCGAAGCCGGCATAGCCGCCCTGCGCCAGCTCGGCCTCCTCGCGCAGCAGGGCGAGACCGTCGGACGAAATATGCTCGCCCAGCGCGGGATCGGTGAGTCCGGAAAAGCGCGCTTCCTTGTCCTCGAATTCCTTGCTCGGTCCGCTTGGCTGGCGAAGGGTCGCACTGGCAAAGTCATATATGCCCTCGAAGGCGCCGCCCATGCCCACCGGCCAGCTCATCGGGCAGACGTCCAGCGCCAGCGCGTCGGCCACTTCGTCAAGCAGCGCGAAGGCGTCGCGCCCCTCGCGGTCCACCTTGTTGATGAAGGTGATGATCGGCACGGAGCGCAGCCGGCACACCTCGAAGAGCTTGCGCGTCTGCGGCTCGATGCCCTTGGCGGCATCGATGACCATGACCGCCGAATCGACGGCCGTCAGCGTGCGATAGGTGTCCTCGGAAAAATCCTCGTGGCCCGGCGTGTCGAGCAGGTTGAACGTAATGACACTGCCGTCCGGCTGAGTGCGCTCAAAGGTCATCACCGAGGAGGTGACGGAGATGCCGCGCTGCTGCTCGATCTTCATCCAGTCGGATCGGGCACGGCGATTCGCCCCGCGCGCCTTCACTTCGCCGGCAAGGTGGATTGCGCCGCCAGCAAGCAGCAGCTTCTCGGTGAGCGTGGTCTTACCGGCGTCCGGGTGGGAGATGATCGCGAAGGTGCGGCGGGAAGGGATGGTCATGTCGCCCGCGCATATAGCGTTAATCCGCGCGGGCGCCACCTCCACGTCGGCGCCGTTCTCCCGAGCGACGATGCTGTCCTACAGGGCGCGGCCTGTGTCATGGGCAAAGGGCGCTTTAATCGATTCCCTCGATCGAAGCGGCGCTTTTTTCTTTCGCTAGAGGTGTAACCTTTAGAACCTTTCACCCCTTGCCTTCGCTTCGGTGATCGCCCCGCTCGATCAGCGCGGCGGCAGGCCACTCAGGGAGATACGAGTGTGACGTTCATATGGAAGGCGCGGCTTTCGCTGGGCGGCAAGAGCAGGATGCCGGGCTTGTTCCGGATGTCCCCGTCGAAACCGACCGGGTCGGCAATGCCCGCCCATGGCTCGATGCAGAGATAATGCGCGCCGGACTTCTGCCAGATTCCGAGCATCGGCATGCCGGGGAAGTCGATGCGCAGGCGAGGCTCGCCCGGCACGCCCCACAGCAGGCTGCGGCTTTGGAGATCGTCCCAGATGAGCGCGTCCGCCTCGAACATTGCGTGAGTCGGCGCCAATGTTTTGCCCTCGACCGGCGTCGGCACCGGCTCGGCACCGATCAGGCCTTCCCCCGCGATGCGGCGGATCGGGCCGGGTTCATCGGCCTCGAAGACGATTCGGTGCGCCGCCCTATCTCCACCAGAGCTGTCCCCGCCATAGGGCAGCGGCCAGGCGAAAGCGGGATGGTAGCCGAAGCTGAACGGCATGGGCCGCTCGTCCCGATTGGTGACGGTCGCGGTCATGCGGAGCGTCGCTTCGTCCAGTTCGAAAGCCATGTCGAGCCGGAAGGCAAAGGGGTATTGCGCGCGGGTTTCTTCGTTCGCCTCCAGCCGCAGCACTGCGCGGTCCGCCTCCTGCGCGACGAGCGCGAACGGCAGGCGGCGGGCAAAGCCATGCTGCTTCATCTCATAGGTCGCGCCGTCGAGCCGGTAACGGTCGTCCCGCAATCGCCCGACGATGGGGAAAAGCAACGGCGCGTGGCCGGTCCAATAGGCCGGATCGGAATCCGTCATCAGCTCGCGATCCTGCGCGTCGGTCAGCGACCAGAGCTCGGCTCCGAGCGGATTGATCGCGGCGCGCAGCGACCCGGAGGCGAGGGAAAGGAGCAATTCAGCCATAGCGGCGAACGCTATCGTCAACTCGTGCGGAACGCGAGCCCGACAGAAACGTTTCCCGCTCGAAACGTCGTGTTTCCCTGGAGAAACTCATGTCACCGTCCTCATTGAAACTCATTGCCGCCATGGCCTGCTGCCTGTCCCTGCCTGCCCTTGCCCAGTCGGACGAGCCCAAGAAGGATGACCAGACACTGAAACGGGCAGGCGAGATTGCGAGTCAGCCGGCCAAGGACGTCGGCATCACCAAGACCAAGATTCCCGCTGTGCTGCTCGACGCCCAGCAGCAGCCCTATGCGCCTGCAAAGCCCAATAGTTGCACAGGTCTGGCCGCAGATCTGCGCGAACTGAACGAAGCGCTCGGCCCCGACTTCACGACCAACAGCAAGGCGAATGAAGACAAGTTTGGAAAGCTCGCCGAAGCGGGCGGTCAGGCGGTCATCAACACGATCATTCCGTTCCGCGGACTCGTCCGGGAAGTGAGCGGCGCCGCGCCCGCCGAACGCCGGCTCAACGCGGCGATCAATGCCGGGCTCGCACGCCGGGGTTATCTGCGCGGGCTGGCCGTCAGCCGCAAGTGCAAGCTGCCGGCCTAGGCGGCGCTGAAGCGATACCGCACCCACATGAGTGGATCAAAAACTAGCCGCGCAGGGTGGCCCCGAGCTTCCCTGCCGCGGCAACTATCCGGTCTGCGATGCCCTTGAGCTCCGCTTCGGTGAAGCTCTTCTCGCCGGGCTGAAGCGAGACCTCGACGGCAAGGCTCTTCTGTCCCTCAGGCACGCCCTGCCCGGCGAAGACGTCGAACAGGCGGGCATCGGTGATCGTGGCCTTGTCCGCGCCGCGCACGGCCCGAACGAGCGCGTCCGCTTCGAGTTCGTGAGGCACGAGGAAGGCGAAGTCGCGCGAGACGGGTTGCAGGACGGGCGGCGCATAAGGCGGACGCATGAAGCTGCTCTTGCGGGATGCAGGCACGGCGTCGAGGAACAACTCGCCTGCCACTACCACGCCATCGAGATCGAACGCACGGGCCAGAGAAGGATGCAGCACGCCATAAGAAGCAAGGATAGCCTTGGGGCCGAGCCGCAGCGTGCCGGACTGGCCGGGATGGTAGGCGCTTCCCGCCTCGCCCATCATCTGCAGCCGGGCAACCGGTGCGCCTGCTGCGCCCAGCAGCGCCAGCATCTCGGCCTTGCCGTCGTAGGTGTCGAAAGGCTGCGCCTTGCCGCCCTGCCAACCGCGCGGCCGCTTCTCACCCGCGAGTACGAAGCCCAGCGTGAGGCGTTCGTCGCTCGATCCGTCGTTAGCGCGGAAGTAGCGGCGGCCAATCTCGAACAGCCGAACCGACGATGCGCCCCGGTCCATGTTGCGCCGTGCGGCCGAGAGCAAACCGGCGAGCAGCGTCGGCCGCATCACCTTCATGTCCTCGCTGATCGGATTGGCGAGCGTCCAGTCGCCGCCACCGAAGTGGCCGGCCTCCGTCTCGCTGATGAACGACCAGTTGACCGCTTCATTGAGGCCGCGTGCCGCCGCCGCCCGGCGAACGCGTCGCTCGGTCTTCTGGGCATCGGTCGCGGTCGGCCTGGCAACGCCGGGGATGCGCGGAAGCGGCGTCGAAGGCACCTTGTCCAGCCCTTCGATGCGAACGACTTCCTCGACCAGATCCTCCGCGCCATCGACGTCGCGTCGCCAGCTTGGCACGGCCACGTCTCCGGGAAGAGCATCGACCCCAAAGCCAAGCGACGTGAGAATGGCCGCCTGACGCTCCGACGAAACCTCGACACCCGCCAGCGCCAGCGTCAATGCCGGGTCGAAGCGTACAGCGCGCGGAGCAACAGGAGGCTGGCCCGCACGGGTCACCTCGCTGGCCGTCCCGCCGCACAGCGCGAGGACGAGGCGCGTGGCGATCTCCAGCCCCTCGTCGAGGAAGGCGGGATCGACACCGCGCTCGAAGCGCTGGCGCGCATCGGACGTGAGAGCCAGCTTCTGCCCGGTCCGGGCAATCGTCTCCGGTGTGAAATAGGCGCACTCGATCAGAACATCGGTGGTGCCATCCTGCGCGCCGCTATGCTCGCCGCCCATGATGCCGCCGATATCATGCACGGTTTCGTCGTCGGCAATCACGGTCATGCTGCCGTCGAGCGTGTAGGTCTTGCCATTGAGCGCGAGCACCTGCTCGCCATCCTTCGCCTTGCGCGCGACGAGACCGCCCTTCAGGCTAGCCATGTCATAGACGTGCAGCGGTCGCCCGAGGCCGATCATGATGAAGTTGGTGATGTCGACCAGTGTGCTGATCGGCTTCTGGCCGACCGCCTTGAGCCGGCGCTGCAACCAGTCCGGCGAGGGGCCGTTGGTCACGCCGTGGACGCTCTGCGCGTAGAAGGCGGGGCAGCCTTCCGCGTCTTCGATGCGTACACTTGGCCCCTGCCCCTGCGGCGCAACCTTGGGCAGGCCGGCAACCACTGCGTTCAGCGGCTTGAGCGTTCCCAGTCCCTTGGCCGCCAGATCGCGCGCGATGCCGCGCACGCCCATGCAGTCCTGCCGGTTGGGCGTGATCGAGACGTCGATCACCGGATCATCGAGATGGGCATAGTCCGCAAAAGCAACACCCACCGGCGCGTCGGCCGGCAGCTCGATGATGCCGTCATGATCCTCGCCCAGCTCCAGTTCGCGGGTCGAGCACATCATGCCGTTCGATTCGACGCCGCGGATCGCCGCGACGCGCAGCACCATGCCGTTGGCAGGCACAGTCGCGCCGGGCAGGCCGAACACGCCGACAAGACCCGCGCGAGCATTAGGCGCGCCGCAGACGACCTGCAGCGGGCCATCACCCGCATCGACGCTCAGCACCTGCAGCTTGTCAGCCTGCGGATGCGGCGCAGCCGTGAGCACCCTGGCGACCTTGAAGCCCGCGAGCTTCTCGGCGGGGTTTTCCACGCCCTCGACCTCCAGGCCGATGTCGTTCAGCGCACGCAACACCTCGTCGAGCGAGGCGCTGGTTTCGAGATGCTCCTTGAGCCACGAAAGGGTGAACTTCATGCGCCGACTCCTCCGCTCAGAGTCGGCACATCGAAGGCCGAGAAACCGTAATGGCGCAGCCAGCGCTGGTCGCCGTCGAAGAATGCGCGCAGATCGTTCATGCCATATTTGAGCATCGCCAGCCGGTCGACGCCGGTGCCGAAGGCGAAGCCTTGCCATTCGTCCGGGTCGAGCCCGCAATTGGCAATCACCCGGCGGTGGACCATGCCGCTGCCAAGCACCTCCATCCAGCCGCCATTCTCCGCATCGCCGCTGCCGCCGATCACGCGCTGGCCCTTCTCCATCGTGTAGCCGACATCGATCTCGACAGAGGGCTCAGTGAACGGGAAATAGCTTGGGCGCAGCCGCAACACGATGTCGTCACGCTCGAAGAACGCCTTGAGGAAGGTCTCCAGCGTCCATTTGAGATGGCCGAGCGTGATGCCCTTGTCGATCACCAGACCTTCGATCTGATGGAACATCGGCGTGTGCGTCGCGTCACTGTCCGAGCGATAGACCCGGCCCGGCGCGATGATACGGATCGGCGGCTCCTGGCTCATCATCGTGCGGATCTGCACGGGCGACGTGTGAGTGCGCAGGAGCATTGCCCGCCCTTCGGAATCCCTGTCCGGGAAATAGAAGGTGTCGTGCATCGCACGGGCGGGATGCGTCTCGGGAATGTTGAGCGCCGTGAAGTTGCGCCAGTCGTCCTCAATCTCCGGGCCAGTCGCGACGGCGAAGCCGAGATCGGCGAAAATCTCTGCCAGCTCATCCATGACCTGACTGACCGGATGGATCGACCCCTGCGGCGTTTCCTGCGCGGGCAGCGTCATGTCGAGGCGTTCGGTGGCGAGGCGCGCGTCGAGCGCGGCCTGTTCGAGCGCGGCCTTGCGGCCAACGATGGCCGCGGTCACGCTCTCGCGCAGATCGTGGATCACAGGACCACGAAGCTGCCGCTCCTCCGGCGTCATGGCGCCGAGCGTCTTGAGCAGCGCAGTCACCACGCCGCTCTTGCCCAGCGCGCCGACGCGCAGTTGCTCCACTGCGTCCACGCTATCGGCTGCCGCGACATCGGCGAGCAGGCCATCCTTCAATGCTGTGATCTCGGTCATGCCGCGCGCCTTACAAGCGTGATCGTCGAATGGGAAGGTGGATGGCGGAGACTCAGGCGCGCCCGACAATAAGCGCGCCGCCGAATGCCACGAACAGGCCTCCGGTCAGCCGGTTGAACAGGCGCTGGCGATTGACGGGTTCCAGCCAGCGGGCAAGCCGCAGACCGCCCAGTGCATAGACGAGATACCAGAAAGTCTCGATCAGCACGAAGGTGACCACCAATATGGCAAGCTGAGGCGCAAAGGACGCCCGTGCGTCAATGAACTGCGGGAAGAGCGCCGCCGCAAAGACGATCAGCTTGGGGTTGGATAGGCCAGTGAGCAATCCAGTGAGATAGAGACGCCGGGGCGTCAGCGCGGCGTCGCGTCGCGCCGATACCTCCGGCGCAGCGCCAACAGGCGCGTGCCACGCCTTGATGCCCAACCATATGAGATAGGCAGCGCCCGCATAACGCAGAACATCGAACACTGAGGGATAGGCCTTGAGCACTGCGCCAAGCCCTGCAGCCGAAGCCAGCAGACAGAGCAGCACGGCAGACATGCATCCGGCCATGGTGGCCACCGCGCGGCGCGGGCCCACTGCGATGCTCCGTGTCATGACGTGAAGCATATTCGGCCCCGGCGTCGCGGAAATGAAGAACACCGCGATCGCATAGAGCCACCAGTTGGTCAGTGTCATGGCTCTCGTCTCCTGTCGCACCGATCCGGCCAAAAACAGAACGGGCGCCGAAGCTGTTGTGCCTCGGCGCCCGTTCTCGTGATCGGTCGGGTGTCTGTCGAAACCCGTTTTACGCCTTGGGCAGTGCTGCCTGCGCCTGAGCCACGATGCCCTTGAATGCCTCGCCCTCGTGCATGGCGATGTCCGCCAGTACCTTGCGGTCGAGTTCGACACCCGCGAGCTTCAGGCCGTGCATGAACTGACCGTAGGTCAGGCCTTCCATGCGCACAGCTGCGTTGATGCGCTGGATCCAGAGCGCGCGGAAGCTGCGCTTCTTAGCCTTGCGATCGCGATAGGCGTATTGGCCAGCCTTTTCGACGGCCTGACGAGCGATGCGAATCGTATTCTTGCGACGGCCATAATAGCCCTTCGCCTGCTCCAGAATCCGCTTGTGCTTTGCACGAGTCGTCGTGCCGCGCTTGATACGTGCCATGTGTCCCTACTCCTTACTTCAGGCCGTAGGGCGCCCAGAGGCGCACATGGGCTACGTCAGCGTCGGACAGCACATCAGTGCCGCGATTCTGGCGAATATACTTTGCATTGTGGCTGATGAGGCGGTGCCGCTTGCCAGCGACGCCATGCTTCACCTTGCCAGAGGCGGTGAACTTGAAGCGCTTCTTCACACCGCTCTTGGTCTTGAGCTTGGGCATTTTCGTCTCCTTGTTGTTGGCGCGCGAAGCGTGCCGACGATTGTGAACGAACACGGCAGCCCTTACCGGCCGGCCCGTCCCTCTTCATTCCACAGTCAAGCGGAAGCGCGGCCCTATAGGCGGGGAAGCGTCAGGATGCAAGGCGCAACGCCACCTCTCATAGAGACACGCAACGTTGACTGCGATCAAAGACACGGCCGGCCAAAACGGCGAAAAGTCTTTTATGACGTGACCGCCGGCTTGGACGAACCGGCGCGCCGGAAGGAGGCTCTCGCGATGAAATCGATCATGCTCCTCGTACATAGCGACTCCGGTCAGGAAAGCCGGCTCCAATGCGCGCTGGATGTCGTACGGGCCGTCGAAGGGCGGCTTGTGGGCCTGAGCGTGCTGCGTCCGGCGATCCTCGCCGACGGACTGGGAATGACCTACGCCCAGAACGCCATCATTCTCGACGATCCGGATGACGAAGAGGCACTGCGCGCTCGCCTCACTGATCGGCTCGCCAAAGAAGCCGTGCCTTTCCAGTGGATCATGTCCAGCGGAACGATCGAGCAGGCAATCACGGACAATGCCGGCCTAAGCGACCTGGTGGTCGTGAGCCGCGAAGGCATAGAAAGCAGCTATGAAGCTGTGGATCTGCCGGCGCTGGTGGCGATGAAGGTCGGGACGGCACTGATGGTCGTCCCGCCTGCGCAAAACGGCATCAATCTTTTTGGCCGGGCGATGGTGGCCTGGGATGGCTCTGACACTGCCGAAAAGGCAGTCCGTGCCGCAGCGCCGCTGCTCGCGCACGCGGAACAGGTCGATATCGTGACGATCGACACCAAAGGGAGTGCCGCTGACGGAGAAGATGTTGCGCGCTATCTCGCCTCGCACGACTGCGGTGTCGAGATCCACAGACTCGCCCCCAGCGGGGACACGGGTGCGCAACTGGTTACGGCCATGCATGATCTGGGCGCGCAATGGGCAGTCGCTGGCTGCTACGGGCATAGCCGGCTGCGGGAACATGTCTTTGGCGGCGTGACCCGCACGCTTGCTGTCCGATCCCCCATCCCGCTGCTGATCGCGCATTGAGCGCAGCTCTTGCTGAATCTGCGGCGCACTCCCGTTGGAGCGGAATCCCCGTCTGATGCGTTTGCCGCCCCATGGACGTCAGAGACTCATCGGATGACTCAGGGGCCGGGGAGGCGATAGGCTCCGGCGTGCGGACGTCGGAGCCGAGGGCCACTTCGGAGACGACTAAAGGCTCTTCACGGCAAGAACTGTTCGCCCGCTGGCGCCGCGTCCCCCGTCCGCTCCGGTGGCTGGCTTATGTGCTTCTGGCCCTGTTTCTGGTCTGGCTGATACTCTTCATCACCAAGGGTCGCTTCCTCAAGCAGCCCGCAACCCGCATCGCCTCACGAATGCTTGACCGGCAGGTGACAGTCGCTGGCGACTTCCAGCTCTACTTTGCACCATTCTCCATCAAGTTCCTGGCCGAGAGACTGACGATCGATAATCCCGACTGGGCAAGCAAGCCGGCGCTCCTCTCGGCCCACCTCCTCGACACGCGGATCGCGACGCTGCCGCTGGTTTTCGGCCGACGGGATATCCGGTGGCTGGATATGAAAGGGGGCGCACTCGACCTGGAATGGTCGCGCGACGGCCGGACCAACACATGGACATTCGGCGACCCAACTCAACCACCGAAACCGTTCGATCTCCCCAACATCCGTATCGCGCGGATCGCCGGCACAACGTTGCGTTATCGCGATCCGCGGATGCAGATCAGTGCTGATCTCCGCATCGAACCGGTGCAGGCCAGTAACACGAGTATTTCGAACGATATCCGCTTTTCCGGCGGAGGCATGGCCCGTGCCCGGCCCTTCACGATCGAAGGCGCGCTTCTGTCCCCCAACGAGACCATCGTCGGCGGACGCAACCGCCTGCAGTTCACTGCCCGCGCCGAAGATGCGCGCATGACCGTAAGCGGCACATTGCCGGGCGCTACCCAGATCGAAGGCGCCGACCTCGCCATGACAGTGCGAGGCCGCAATCTCAGTCGGCTTTTCGATCTTATGGGTGTCGCCATTCCGGATACGCGCGCCTATCGCCTCGCGTCGCAGCTGACATATCGAGACGAAGCCTGGAGGTTTACCAGGATGAGCGGCGCATTCGGTAACAGTGATCTTGCCGGACAGATGACGATCATGCTGCCCAGTGCACGCCCGAGCGGTCGCCTCAAGATCGACGCGGATATTGCCACGCGATCGCTGGACATGATCGATGTCGGACCCTTCGTCGGCTACAATCCGGAACGGCTCGACGCTCAGGGTGCAAAGGCCGTGGTCGAGCAAGTGGGCGGCAGGCCGCGAATGCTTCCGGATGCGCCATTGCGCGCGGAAGCGATCAGCCACTTCGATGCCGACGTCCGCTATCGGGTAACGGCAGTGAAGCAGGACTATGTGCCCATCTCGAAGATCGATCTGACGCTTGGCCTCGACCGGTCGCTCCTCAAGCTCTCGCCCCTCACCTTCGAGATGGCAGGCGGGCAACTCGCGTCAGACATCGTCATAAACGCACGCGACGTACTGGTCAGAACGGATTTCGACATTCGCCTCGCCCCCACGCCGATGGGTCGGCTGCTCGGGCGCTGGGGCGTGGAGGAAAGCGGCACCACCGGCACGATCAAGGCGCGTGTTGAGCTCAAGGGCGAGGGTGATTCGGTGCGGGAGTCACTCGCGACTTCTGACGGACGCATTGCCGTCATCATTCCCAAGGGGACGATGTGGGCGCGCAACGTTCAGCTTTCCGAACTCGACATCGGCACGTTCGTCCAGAAAATGTTCGAGAAGAAGCTCAAGGATCCGGTCGAGATCAACTGCGGCCTGATCGCCTTCACCGTGCGAAATGGCGTCGCGTCGGCCGATCCGATCCTGATCGACACACGCAAGAACGTCATCACCGGCCGAGGAGCGTTCAGTTTCAAGGACGAGTCGCTCGATCTGGGCGTGCGGGCGGATAGCAAGAAGTTCAGTCTGTTTTCGGGGCAATCCCCGGTCGGCGTAACCGGCTATTTTGCCGAACCCGGTATCAATCCGATCAGCCCGGAGCTGCTTGGCCGCGCGGGCGCCGCCGTGGGACTGGGTGCGATCGCTTCTCCTCTTGCTGCGGTGCTCGCCTTCGTGGATGTCGGTGATGCAAAAGCCGCCGCCTGCGGCCCCGTCCTTTCCGGTGCTCGCGCCTCAAGTCAGCGCACGGTCAAGGGGCAACCGCGCGACGATGTGGGCAAGAGCGCCCCTGCACGAAAAGACCGCTGAGGCAGCTATTCAACTTTATGCAATAATTTGTTGCACTTTATTCGACTGGATCGCTGCCGTCGCAAATGCCATTTGACTGGCGATATTCTCGCATCACGGAATTTACCGGAGGCAACCATGACCGGACGTACAACCACTACCAAGCTGGACAGTCTTTTCCTCAATCGATGGTCGCCGCGCGCTTTCGAAGACCAGCCTATCCCGCAGGACGATATCGACACCATGCTCGACGCCGCCCGCCACGCGCCGTCGGCTTATAATTACCAGCCCTGGACCTTCCTCTATGCGCTGAACGGCGACGAGAACTGGGATCGCTTCCTTTCGCTTCTCGTGCCCTTCAATCAAGACTGGGCAAAGGGCGCTCCCGCGCTGTTCTTCATCGTGTCAGAACTCACCATGGGCGACCCCGAGAAACCGAATCACACGCACAGCTTCGATGCTGGCGCCGCATGGGCGAGCTTCGCCTTTCAGGCGTCCCTGCTCGGCTATCACACGCATGGCATGTCCGGCGTGGACTTCGACCGGGCACAGAAGGAATTGAACGTTCCCGAGGGCTTCCGGGTCGAGGCCGCGTTCGTGGTGGGCAAGATCGGCAGCCCGGACACTCTGCCTGACTTCCTCAAGGAGCGCGAAGTGCCCAGCGACCGCAAGCCGCTCGACAAGGTCGGCTATCCCGGCAACTTCCGGGCCTGATGACGGCTTAGGAGCGAGACGCCCTTCCCCTCCCGCGTTTCGCTCCCTGAGGGCCGCCTCCCCGAGGCGGCCCTTTTTGTATCTGACTGCCGGATAGCTTACTTAACTTAATTGATAGGCAATATAGCTGGCTGCCTTTCCCGCTCCCCCTTAGGTGTGAGCGAGCAAAGGAAGACAAGCCATGAAGCGGGCACTCATCATCCGCCATGTTCCCTATGAAGGGGTAGCGGGCTATCGCGCGCCGATCGAGGCGGCGGGCTATGAGATTAGTCGTATCGACGTCGCCGATCCGCTCTTCGGTTCAGTCGATCTTCGCGAGCCCGACCTGCTCATCATGATGGGCGGTCCGATGGGCGTCTATGAGCAGGACCGCCATCCCTGGATTCCCTGTCAGCTTCGGCGGCTGGCGCAGCGACTCGCGGCTGACCGTCCCACGCTCGGCGTGTGCCTGGGCGCTCAGATGATCGCGGCGGCACTGGGTAGCGAGGTCTATGCTGGTCCCTCGCACGAGATCGGCTTTCATCCCATCGCGCTCAATGACAATGGCGTCGCCTCCCCCCTGCGCCATGTCGACGACGTGCCAGTCCTGCACTGGCATGGCGACACGTTTACGCTACCCGACGGCGTGGAGTTGCTTGGCTCAAGCACGGCCTATCCGCATCAGGCCTTTCGGCGCGGGACAAATCTCCTCGCGCTTCAGTTCCATGCCGAGATGGGGGAAGACCCACGCTTCGATGCCTGGATCAACGGAGCGCCGGATACGCTCTCCACTGCCGGCATATGCGCTAATGCGTTACGCGCCGCGCATGATCTGCATGGCCCTTCCGCGGTCGCCGCGGGGCGGCGCATGATCGAGGAGTGGCTGTCCGCCTTGCCGGACTAGTCCCAACGCCTGATTTGCGCCGCTGGCGCTTACGCTGCCCGACCGTCCTCTTCGCGACCGCCGACTTCCGCAAGGACGGCAACCCCCTCCCTCTCTCGCGCCTGAGCGATCCGGCTACGTGCAGGAACATTGTGCGTGATCCAGACATTGCCACCGATCTCGGACCCGGCGCCGATGGTCACGCGCCCGAGAATTGTGGCGCCCGCATAGATAACCACATCATCCTCCACCACCGGATGGCGCGGCTGGTCCTTGATGATCCGCCCGGTCTCATCGGCAGGGAAGGTGCGCGCGCCGAGCGTCACGCCCTGATACAGCCGCACGCGCGCGCCGATGATCGCGGTTTCGCCCACGACGACGCCCGTGCCGTGGTCGATGAAGAAACTATGGTCGATCCGCGCGCCAGGGTGAATGTCGATTCCGGTTTTGGAATGGGCCACTTCGGAAATGATCCGCGCCACCAGAGGTGCGCCGCGCAGGTGTAGCTCGTGGGCGAGCCGATGGTGGATGATCGCCAGCATGGAGGGATAGCAGATCAGCACTTCATCGACGCTGCGGGCGGCGGGGTCGCCACGAAACGCCGCCTCCACATCGGTATCGAGCAGACGCCGCAGATCCGGGAGTGCATGGGCGAAGGCGCCTATGATTCCGGACGCCCGCGCGTCCACCTCATGGGTTGGCACGCCCGACATGGCATAAATGAGTTCGAGCCTGATCTGGCCGTAAAGCCGGGCCAGCGCAGTCTGCAGCGTCTGAGTGACGAAGGCGTCCTCATTGTGAACGCGCACGAAGCTGGGGCCGAGACGAAGCGGGAAAAGCGCACCACACAGCGCTTCCATGATCTTCTTGAGGTCACCGCGCGAAGGGAAGCCCTCGCCGCCATATTCGGCATGGTGAGACTGTACGGCCCGCCAAGATTTGCGGATGCCGGACAGTTCCTGTGCGATATCCTCCAGATTCCAATATTCGTCGATGCCCATCAATCCAACTCTCGCCAGTGCGAGGATTGTCTATTTTATCGATTGAGATATTGCACGCAAAGGCTGGTTGCCCGGCGGACAGAATTACTTCGCAGGCGAATGGGCACCAATAACTGCGCAGATTTTTACGCGGGGAGCGGGATGAACTCCGTCTCGCCCGGCACATGCGGGAAGCGGTTCTCGCGCCAGTCAGCCTTCGCCTGCTCGATACGGTCGAGGCTGGACGACACGAAGTTCCAGTAGATGTTGCGTGCTTCGCTCAGCGGCTCTCCGCCCACCAGCATCACGCGCGTTGGCCCGATGCCGCGCAAAACGATCTCCGCGCCGGGCTTCAGGATCACCAGTTCACCGGCCTGAAAGCCGCCCCATTGACCCTCCACCGCAACCGCGCCGGTAATCACATAGATTGCCCGCTCGATATGCTCGGCAGAGAGCTTGTAGCGCGCGCCGTCAGCCAGCGTCACCCCAGCATAGAGCATGTCGGAATAGGTCTGGACCGGCGATGTCATGCCGTCGCTCGTGCCCGCCACCACTTTGATGGAGACACCCTCAGCCTCAGCATGAGGGATCGCGTCGGACTTGTGATGATAGAAGGCAGGCGCAGTCTCTTCATGTGCTTTTGGCAGCGCGACCCATGTCTGCAACCCGAAAAGCGGACCGCCCGCCGCACGCACCTCGTCGCCTGAGCGCTCGGAATGAACGATGCCGCTCCCGGCCGTCATCCAGTTGACCTCGCCCGGCCGGATCGCCTGCACGGACCCAAGCGAATCGCGGTGGAGGATTTCACCTTCCAGCAGGTAAGTGACGGTCGCGAGGCCGATATGCGGATGAGGGCGGACGTCCAGCCCATCGCCGGCGCTCATCGTCACTGGGCCCATCTGGTCGAAGAAGATGAAGGGGCCGACCATACGGCGCTGGGCAGTGGGCAATGCCCTGCGCACCGTGAAGCCGTCCCCCAGATCCCGGACATTCGGGAGGACGATCATGTCCACGCCGTCGATGTTGCTCGTCCGTAGGGTCATCCTTGATCCTTTCCCGTGTTGTCCGTTTGTCCTGAAAGCTGTCAGTTGATCATCGTGTGAAGCGGCGAGCATTGAGATGATGACGTGCCGAAAATGGTGGTGGGACGTGACCCGGAGCGCAGCGTACTCAAAGTACGAGCACCGGAAGCGCGCAACACCGCCATTTGCAGGCCGTCAGAGCTGAATGCCCGCCGCTTCAAAGGGTCAGGCCGCGTCGACCATCACCAGTTCGCTATCTTCGAGCGCGGTCACGGTAACCGTCTCGATTTCGCTGATCGCGACGCCATCCCGGGCGTTTGCCTGAACCTTATCGCTACCATCGCCGATCTCGATCGCGCCGCGAGCAGGCACCAGATAGGCCTTGCGATCCCGGCCCAGACGATACTGTGCCGTCTCGCCCTTGGCCAGCGTCGCCGCCACCACTCGCGCATCCGTGCGGATCGGCAGCGCATCGCCATCGTCGGAGAAGCCGGAGGCCAGCGTCACAAATTGACCAGCCCGCTCACCCTTCGGGAAGGGCCGCGTGCCCCAGCTCGGCTTCTCGCCGGCCTTTGTAGGCAAGATCCAGATCTGGAAGAGCCGGGTCTCCTCGTCCTCCAGATTATACTCGGCATGGGTGATCCCCGTGCCGGCCGACATCACCTGCACGTCTCCGGCAGCCGTCCGGCCCTTATTGCCGAGGCTGTCCTGATGCGTGATCGCGCCTTCGCGAACATAGGTGATGATCTCCATGTCGCGATGGGGGTGCGGCGGGAAACCGCTCTTGGGCGCAATGGCATCGTCGTTCCAGACGCGCAGATTGCCCCAGTGAACGCGGGCATCGTCATAATAGTCCGCGAAGGAAAAGTGGTGCGTTGCGTCGAGCCAGCCATGGTTGGCATGGCCAAGTCCGTCGAAAGGGCGAAGTTCGATCATGGTCTGTCCTCCATCGGCAGCAGCATCGGCTGCCTCAATCTGGACCTGCATATAGGGACTTGCAGCTTTCCTGTTGAGTGAGATAAATCCACCTCAATCATTCGAGGAAATTGAAATGCTGCAACCGGGAACGCCGACGTTCGATCAGCTTCGCCTGTTTCTGGCCGTGGTCGATACCGGCAGCTTTGCGGGTGCAGCGCGCAGCCTCAATCGGGCCGTGTCAGTCATCAGCTATGGCATCGGCAATCTGGAAAACCAGCTGGGCGTGCGCCTGTTCGACCGGGAAGGCACACGGCGCCCCGTGCTGACCGACGCGGGGCGCGCCGTGTTGGCCGAGGCACGCACGATCTCCAGCGGCATGGATGGCCTGCGCGCGAAAGTGAAGGGGATGCTCGACGGCCTGGAGGCGGAGGTCAGTCTCGTCGTGGACGTGATGCTGCAGCCCGCGCTCCTCGCGCAGGTGCTCCGCGCCTTCACTGTCCACTATCCCACTGTCGCGCTGCGTCTTCATGTCGAAGCGCTGGGCGCAGTCGCCGCGAAGGTTCTCGACCGGGAAGCGGTGATCGGCATCAGCGGCCCGCTCAACCTCGGGATGGAAGGGCTGGACTGGCACAAGGCCGGCTCCGTGGAACTCGTGCCCGTCGCAGCGCCGGACCACCCCCTTGCATTGGAAAGCCCGTTACGCCCTGGTTCAGCGCGCGATCACATTCAGCTCGTCCTGAGCGATCGATCCCCGCTCACGCAAGGCCGCGACTTCTCCGTTCTCTCCCCTCGTACATGGCGTCTGGCGGACTTGGGTTCCAAGCACGCGCTCCTTCGGCAGGGAATCGGATGGGGTAATATGCCACTACCCATCGTCGAGGCAGACCTTATGGCCGGCACGCTCGTGCGGCTCAACATGCCGGATGGCCCGGGCGAGAAGTATAAATTCTCGGTGATCTGGCGTACCGATACGCCTCCGGGGCCTGCCGCTTGCTGGCTCGCCGATCAGTTCGGACTGTGCCCCACGGACTAAGCGGTGTGGTCCAGTCTCGCCGGAGCCTCATCTGATGATGATCATGCCCGACCGTTTCATGGCCATCTTGCTGGCATTTGCTCTTCCGGCGTTTTCGGCCGCGGTGCAGGCCACGCCCGGCCCAGTATATGTCGAACCTGCGCAAGCCGTCCCCCGCCCGATCGACCATCGGTTCAACGGGCAGATCGAGCTTCATGTGGACGCGACCAATGTCCAGCACCGCATCTTCACGGTTCACCAGCGCATACCAGTTGGCCCGGACGGTAAGGTCACGCTGCTTTATCCCCGCTGGGAACCCGCCAGTCACGGGCCGAGCCTTACAGTCACAGATCTTGCGGGCCTGAAGGTCGAAGCGGCTGGCCGGCCGATTTCCTGGGCACGCGAC
This sequence comes from Sphingobium sp. CR28, assembly GCF_052327305.1. GTDB lineage: Bacteria > Pseudomonadota > Alphaproteobacteria > Sphingomonadales > Sphingomonadaceae > Sphingobium. Next base: position 1,718,380 of record NZ_CP182486.1, read on the forward strand.
CCCTATGACCCGCATGCCTTCCATGTGCAGCTGCCACCCGGCACGACTGCGATCGAGGTTGACTTCCAGATGGTGGCCGGCGCCGATCTCCTGACCCCGGACATCGTGACAGTACCATGGCAGCGGTTGGTTCTTTATCCTGCCGGCTGGTACGCCCGGAACATCGGCGTCTCCGCCACGCTCGCCCTCCCCATCGGTCTGCGCCCATTCACTGCGCTGGACGTCGAGCGCACTGATGGTTCGACCATCCGGTTCCAGACGACGACGCTGGAAACCCTGCTCGACGCGCCAGTGCTTGCTGGGCGCTACACGGCCCAACTCCCGCTGACAGCACCGGGCAGCGGGGCGGTGTCGCTGGACCTCGTCGCGCTGCGACCGGACGATCTCACCGTGCCAGACGAGCGGCGACAGGAGCTGCGCAAGCTGATCGCGCAGATGCGCGCCGTCTTCGGCAGCATGCCATTCAAGCGGTACGAGATTCTCGCGCGACTGAGCGACGACGGCTCGTCAGGCGGGACCGAACACCGCACATCCAGCGAGAATGGACTGGCCTCGTCGCATTTCCGCGACTGGCCGGGGCAGATCCTGTCCCGTGACCTGATCGCACATGAAATCGTCCACGCGTGGAATGGCTTCTACCGAACGCCCGCCGACCTTTGGGCGCCGACGCCCAACGTTCCGGTCGCGGGGAGTCTCTTGTGGGTCTATGAGGGGCAGACCGAGTTCTGGGGGCGCGTGCTGGCCACGCGGGCCGGTCAGTTCACACCCGCCGAGCTGCGCGATCGGCTGGCGATCGAAGCCGCCGAGACTGCTGCACGACCCGGCCGCGCTTGGCGCCCCTTGCCCGACGATGTCAACTATCCCTCCTTCATGCTGCGCCAGCCCGTGCCATGGCGTGACTGGCAGCGTCGCCGCGATTATTATTCGGAAGGGGTCATGCTTTGGCTGGCGGTCGATGCCGAACTGCGCGAGCGCAGTGGTGGACGTCGCAGTATGGACGATTTCGCGCGCCGTTTTTTCGCCGGAGCTGAGCCGGACGCGCCGACCAGCACTTATACGTTCACCAATATATGCCGCGTGCTGGACGAAGTGACACCCGGTGACTGGGCGCGGTTCCTGCGCGGCTGGATCGACGCCCATGACGAACTCGATACATCCAGCGGCCTCACTCGCCATGGCTGGCAACTGGCTTTCACTGACACGCCGACAACCGCCTTTCTGGCGAACGAGGAGGAGGCCGGAGTCGCCGATCTCACTTATTCGATCGGGCTAACTGTGCGAGCAGACGGCACAGTGCGCGCTGTGGCGTGGAAGGGACCATCTTTCCGGGCGGGCCTGCGCCCAGGGGTTCGCATCGTGGCGGTCAATGGCGCGCCTTTCGGGCGCGAGGCGATGCTGGCTGCGGTGCGCGCTTCAACGAAAAGCCCCGTCGTCCTGACCATCGATCAGGGTGGCAACCGGTCCGACGCCTCGATCCCCTACGCCGGATCATTGCGATATCCACGCCTCGAACGCATTGAGGGTCGACCCGACACGCTTGCGGCACTGCTTGCACCGCGCTGATGGGCGCCGACAATCCATGCGCATGGAGCGGGCAGACACTCGGCCCGGCTAAGGCGGCAGGCCCGAAGGCCCGCCGCCCCAGGCTTTCAGAATGCGTGGCGCATACCGAATGCCACGCTGCGGCCGCGCAGAGGCGATTGATTCTTGACGAACGAGGTGTGTGCAAACGCCAGCTCGTTAAGAAGGTTGGTGCCCCGGACATAGAATTCGACAGCTTTTGCCTGGCCGAGATCGAAGCGATAGCTCAGCGTGGCATTGAGCATATCGTAGCCAGCCGTGCGCGTTTCGTAGGAGGCCACTTTGTCCTGCTCGAACATATGATAATATTCCACCTCACCTGAAAGTGGACCGGCGGTGAGATCGTACCGTGCGCCAAGCCGTCCCGGTGGAATGCGGGGAAGATTGTCGTTCTCGCTCTTCAGCTTGGCGTCAACATAGTCGCCAAAGACCGTTACGCGCGATTGCGGAGTGAGCTGGTAGCTGACCTCCCCGTCAAGTCCCGCGAAGCGCGCGTCGGCAGCCGTATAGATCAGGAAGTTGTGGGGCACGCCCGTTTCCGTCTCGGTCTCGATCAGCCTGGCAAAGACATAATCGTCGACCTTCTGATAGAAGAGACCGACCTCGAACGTGAGCGGTCCCCCGGTCTTGCGGAAGGTCAGATTGACCGCATCGGTTGTCTCCAGCACATCCTCGGCTCGCCGCCCTGCACCGCTCAACAGAGGGTTTCGCGCCGCGAGCCCGAGTTCATAGCTGTTGGTCGCGAGATTGTTACCGCGCGCATAAAGTTCGCGCACACTCGGCGCACGCTCGGTGTGGGCAAGTGAGAGCGACGCGGCAAAGCCCTTGCCGATATTCCACGTCGCGCCCAGCGACGCCGAGAAAGGATCATGCTTGACAGGCGGATTGCGGCTGAGAAACGATTTGATCGTTTCATCCTCGATGGCCTTCTTCCAGTCAGGACCATAAAAATCGCGGAAGATCGTGTCGTAAGTCGCTTCCATTTCGGGCGTCAGCGTAAACAGAAATCGCGGTCTCTCCGCCCGAATTTTTCTCCAGTCCTTGCGGACGGCAACCTCCACATCCAGCGCACCGAACGAGCGGCGCTCACTCAGGAACACACCGACATTCTCAGTGAGATGATAATAAGGAGGGACCGTGCCATAGGCGTTGTCCGGGAACGGCACGTGCAGGTCCTCGACGTTGATGCCGCTGAACCTGCCATCGGTATACTGAACGCCGAGCGTGCCGCTGAAGCCGAAGATCGGCCGATGGGTGAGTTCGAGGCGCCCATCCCAGACTTCGTTGGTATAGCGCGTGAACAACAGATCGCCATCGATCTCGTCGTGCGCATAGTCGGTATAGGATCCCCGCAGGCGGACATGGGCAAAGCCCGGCAGAAGATCATCATAGTCGCCGCGAAGGTCGATCCGGTCTGCGCGCAGTTTAATGTAAGCGGTGTGATCGTCAGCCCCGCCGAACGGGTCATCGAACGCCCCATGCGCCCCACAATGAAGGTCGAGCCCGTGGGTATGGCACACCCCGTTTATGTGGCTGTGGCCAGGCAGGCCGTAGCTGCTTTCCATTCGGCTATAGGCAGCGCCGATATAGCCTTTTGACGTGATCCAGGAGGCGCCAAAGGCATAGCTGGTGCTATTGGCAAAAGAATCGCGCAGCTTATCCGAGCCGAAGGCGTCCGGCACATCATAGTCGCCGGCTCTGCGCCGTGCGCCTTCTGCATGCACCGCAAACGGCCCCACGCCCGCAGTGACTCGGCCGACAAGCGTCTTTTCCTCGTCCCCGGTCCCAAAACGCACTTCAGTCGCGCCGGTCAGGCCATCCGCCGGCACGATCTTTGGCACCTTGCTATCGATGAGGTTGATCGCGCCATTGGTGGCATTGCCGCCATAGCGGATCGCGCTAGGCCCGCGTTGAATCTCGATCGCATCCAGCAGTAGCGGATCGGTCGTAATGGCGTGATCGGGCGAGATCGACGAAACGTCGAACAGATTGGCGCCATCCGTCAGCACCTCGATGCGCGGCAATGTCTGACCACGGATGACCGGTCGCGAGGCGCCGCCACCGAAATTGTCGAGATGAATGCCGGGAAGACCCGCCAGAGTCTCGCCCAGCCCGCCCTGACGGCGATGTGCGAGATCATCGCCCGCCAGCACCTGCACGGGCAGCGCCGTTTCCACCGCTTTGAGAGACTGCCCGGTCACCACGATGTCTCTGGAACGCCCGGTATCGCGCTCCCCCGCGTCCCCTTCTTCGGGCGCCGGCAGGGGCATCTGTGCCCAGGCAGGCATCGGCCCGCAAAGAGCAGCCGTTGTAAGAAGCGCCGCTGCGCCGCGTGAAATATGTCGTAAATGCAATGGCTTTGCTCCACCCTTCATCGGAGAGCGCCACATATGTCATGTTATATCGTTACTCAATAAGCAATTAAATTAATTGCGCCCGGCTATCAGCGATACCGATCACAAGGGTATCTCCCGCGAAATGCCGATCGCTTGACGAAATGCCGTGTCGTGACTGATGAGAAGAATCGCCCCGTCATAATCGCGCAGCGCATGTTCGATCACTTCGATCGACTCAAGATCCAGGTGATTTGTCGGCTCGTCGAGCATTAAAAGCTGCGGCACAGTTGGTGCAGACAGCACGCAGGCAAGACCGGCGCGGAGGCGTTCGCCACCGCTGAGATGCTGCACTTCCTTCTCTCCCTCGGTATTGCGGAAGGCGAAGCGAGCGAGCGCCGCGCGCGCACCGTTCTCATTCAGCTCAGGATTGAGCCGCCGCATGTTCTCGATCAGCGTCAGGGGGCCTTCCAGCAGCGTCACTGTCTGATCCAACAGAGCGAATGTCACCGGTCGCTCGATCCAGCCTGCGGTCGGCTCAGCGCCGCTCGCAGCCAGCCTGAGAACCGTGGTCTTGCCGGCACCGTTGCGTCCAATCAGGGCAACTCTTTCAGGGCCGCGCAGGTCAAATGTGAGGTCGTCAATTATGCGCCGCTCTCCGATCTCCCAACTGACATTGTGAAAGGATAGAGCGAGGCGGTTAGGTGGCAGGTGGCACTGCGGTATCACTACCTTGAGCGGGGCTGTCACCGCGATCCGCGTGCGGGCGGACGCCAATGTCTCCGCCTTGGTCGCGATCCTCTCTTCGGCACTTGATTCGCCACGACCTGCGCTGTTCTCAGCGCGCTCCCGCTGGCGTCCCATAAGGATCTTCGGCGCACTCCCGCTCGATGCATAGGCCTGCCCCGTCCGATCACGACGCGCCTGACGCTCCCGGACGGCCTGCGCTGCCTGCTTCGCCGCACGCACTTGCCGCTCGGCCTCGACCAGTTCCGCGTCAGCCCGTGCTCTCGCAGCGTCCCGCTCTGCAATCCACGACGACCACCCACCCCCATGAACAGATACACCGACCGAGGACAACGCGACGATACGATCCACGTCCTCCAGCAGCGCGCGATCGTGGCTGACAACAAGCGCGCCGCCATTCCAGCCCCGAAGGAGCGCGGCGATCGCGGCCCGGCCATCTTCATCGAGATTGTTGGTCGGTTCATCCAGCAACAGCAGGTCCGGCTGCTCGATCAACAGGCGAGCAATAGACAGTCGCGTGCGCTCGCCCCCACTGAAACTCGCTACTGGTCGGTCAAGATCAACAGCGGGAAGGCCGGCATTTGCCAGTGCTCCCTCCAGAAGATGGGGCAAAGTCCAGTTGGCCTCGGCGAAATCCTCTTCGCTCCCATTTCCTGCTTCGATGCGGGTCAATCTTGCCAGCGCCTCGGAAACGCCAAGCGCACTCGCAGCCGTCGCGTCGTCGGGAGTGACAATCTGCTCCAGAATTCCGATTGTACCATTTATGGTTATCGTGCCGGATTGCACCGGCATCTGACCGAGGATTGCGCGTAGCAACGTCGACTTGCCGGACCCATTACGGCCAACCACGCCGACGCATTCGCGCCCCACGCTCAGGGATAGATCAGAAAAGAGCAGACGCCCGCCGGGCGCGGCCAAAGCCAGAGAGTCGAGCGTAAGGAAGGAAGACATAGCGGCACCGGAAACAACACAAATGACGGGCGATTTCAGCGCGTCTTCCGGTCCATCTCATCCTCCAGGCATGATCTAATAACGATCGAACGTCATGAAGCTTAGCAAGCATGCGTTCGCATTGCAAAAGACATAGGTAGCTGCCGCGAGGACGGTCGCCATGCCGCTAGTCGATGGCCATCGATCTGCTCACTACCGCAGGAGCATGCACGCAAGAGCCATCCTGCCCGACCGCCTCACCGATCAGGATCAACGTCGGGCGATCGTCGGCAAAAGTGGAAGTTACGAGCGGCAGGAGGTCGAGCCGCGTGTGGAACCGCTTCTCCTGTGGCAGCGAGGCGTCACAGGTCACGAGTGCCGGGGTGGCGCCCGGCAAGCCGGCGGCGATAAGCGCGCGGCTGAGTTCCGGCGCCGCGTCTCGCCCCATATAGACCGCGAGCGTGCAGGCAGGGTCCGCAAGAGCCTGCCAGTCGAGGTCCAGCGCCTGCCCCCTGCGGCTGTGGGCGGTCACGAAAACGACGCGGCGGGCGATCCCGCGCAGCGAGAGCGAAAGGCTGGCCGATGCCGCCGCAGCGCTCGCCGCCGTGATGCCAGGGCAAATCCGCACGGAAGCGCCTGCTGCGCGTAGGGCCGTCACTTCCTCCGCCGTGCGAGCGAAAAGCGCCGGATCGCCGCCTTTCAGTCGCACCACCCGCTTGCCTGCAAGTGCTGCGGCGACGAGCAACTGGTCGATGCTTTGCTGGTCCTTCGAATGGCGCCCCGCACGCTTGCCGACGCTCACGCGCTCAACACCCTCGGGGATCAGATCGAGCACGCCCGGCCCTACCAGCGCGTCGTAAAAGACGATCTCCGCCGCCGCGATGAGCTTCTCTGCCTTGCGAGTCAGCAGGTCGGGATCGCCCGGCCCGGCACCGACCAGCCAGACCTCACCGGGCGCGATCATATCATTCGGCTGCATGAAGCGTCTCCCGGCTGGTTTGAGCAAGAATATTGGCGAGCGCGGGCCGGCACGAACCGCAATTGGTCCCCGCCCCAAGCGCGGCGCCGATGGCGGCAACGTCCGCCAGACCCTGATCGCGAATGGCCGCGACGATCGTGCGCACACCGACATCAAAGCAAACGCAGACGATCGTGCCGCGGTCCACCTGCGCGCCCGGCGCGCGGCCGGCCAGCACTTGCGGCCCCTGCGGTCGCGTGAGCTGGGATATCAGCCAGTCGCGCGCCGGCAATTCGCCTGTGCGAGTCATGAACAGCGTGGCAACCAGCCTGCCGTCGCGCATTATCGCGACTCTGCGCGTTCCGCGCGCGGGATCATTGGCCTCAATGCGCTCGCCCTTTGGCAGCACAGCATCCACGCCGCGCCCGTCCCCCAAGCCCGCAATCTCGAACAGGGCACCCCCGGGCACCGCGATGCGAGTCGCCCAGAGGCATGCGGGGGTTTTCGCCTCGTCGCCCTGCACAATGAGAAACCCGCGCCATTCGACCTCGACGGGTTCGATGCGGGCAGGAGCCATCTTGAAGCCCGGCTGGCCGCTGTGCGGATCGACCAGAGGGCGAGCAAGTCGACCGGTGCGGCCGCCTGTCGATTGCTGGTCGGTCCAGTGGATTGGCGTGAAGATTTCGCCCCGGCGCTGACCGGGCGCATGAGCCACGCGGAACAGGCTCTCGCCCTGGGGCGTGCTGACACGGGCCAGTGCACCATCGGCAATGCCGAGCGCGGCCGCATCCTCCGGGTGGATTTCGACCAGAGGCTCCTCGCGATGCCGCGCGAGCCGTGGGCTGAGACCCGTGCGGGTCATCGTGTGCCAATGGTCACGATAGCGCCCTGTATTGAGCACCATCGGCCAGTCCCGCAAAGCCGCTTCCGCCTCGCGCTGGATGACCGGCACAAGCCTCGCCCTGCCGTCCGGCGTCAGGAAGCAACCGTCGTGGAAGGGCTGCTCGCCACCCCAGCGGAACGGCTCCAGCGCGTCATAGTCATCATTGCCGATCGTCGCGTGCCTGCGCAGGTCAAGCACGCGCTTGCCCTCATTGCGATAGGCGGTGAGACGGGCATGTTCGCGCCAGATATCGGCCGGCCGATCATAAGCGAAGGCGCTCTGCCAGCCCATGCGCTGCGCGACCTCCTTGACGATCCACCAGTCGGGCCGGGCTTCTCCCGGCAAGGCGAAGAACGGCCGCTGACGGCTTATCGTTCGGTCCGAATTGGTGACGGTGCCGTCTTTCTCCCCCCAGGCGGCCGCAGGCAGGCGGACATGCGCGTGGTGGGACGTGTCGGTATCGGCGACCACATCGGAAACGACGACAAAGGGGCAGATTTCCAAGGCTTCGCGCACACGACCAGCATCCGGCAAGGAGGCCGCAGGGTTGGTCGCCATCACCCACAGCGCCTTGACCCGGCCTTCACCAATGGCGCGAAAGAGATCGACCGCCTTCAGCCCCGGCTTGGTCGCCATGCGCTCGGCCGCCCAGAAGCGACCGACATCCGCCACATCCTCGTCGCCAAATCCGCGATGTGCCGCGAGCGTGGACGCAAGACCGCCAACTTCGCGCCCGCCCATCGCATTGGGCTGTCCCGTGATGGAGAAAGGGGCAGCGCCCGGCTTGCCGATGCGGCCGGTCGCAAGATGCACGTTGATGATCGCATTGACCTGATCGGTGCCGCGGATCGACTGGTTTATGCCCTGACTGAACATAGTGACGGTGCGCGGGGTCGCGGCGAAGAGATCGAAGAAGCGCTGGATATCGGCGGGCGGCAGGTCGCAGGTCTGCGCGACACCCCACAGATCGTGATAGGCATCGAGCGCGTCCCAAAAGCCGTCCGGGACTGCGACATGATCGGCAAGATAACGCTCGTCCACCAGTCCCTCGCGCCGACAGTGGGCAAGCAGGCCGTTCATCAGCGCGACGTCCGTGCCGGGCTTGAGCGGCAGATGCAGGTCCGCATCCTCGCAGGTTTCCGTCCGGCGCGGGTCGATGACGACAAGCCGGGTGCCCCGCGCCGCGCGGGCGGCCATGATACGCTGATAGACGATCGGGTGACACCATGCGGTGTTCGATCCGACCAGCACGATAAGATCGGCAGCATCCAGATCGTCATAGCTGGCCGGGACGACATCCTCACCGAATGCCCGCTGATGGCCAGCCACCGCGCTCGACATGCAAAGCCGTGAATTGGTGTCGATATTCGCAGAGCCGATGAAGCCCTTCATCAGCTTGTTGGCGACATAATAGTCTTCGGTAAGCAGCTGGCCGGAAACATAGAACGCGACGCTGTCCGGCCCGTGCCGCGCGATGGTATCGCGAAAGCGCCTCGCCACCAAGTCGAGCGCCTTGTCCCAGCTAGCCGGGCGCTGACCGATCATCGGATGGAGCAGGCGTCCCTCAAGGCCTACCGTTTCGCCCAGATGCGTGCCTTTTGAGCACAGACGGCCGGCATTGGCTGGGTGATCGGGGTCGCCCTTTATCTCCACCGACCGTTCGCCCTTCGCCGTCGCGCGGATACCGCAGCCGACACCGCAATAAGCGCAGGTGGTGCGGACCGCGCCGGTCATCTCAGGCTGCGGCCTTCAGCGTGCTTGCCCGGCAGATCAGCACGCGGCCACCGTCGATCTTGACCGGGATGGTCGGCGTGCAGCCCTTGTCCTCGCCCTGAGCCTGCCCGGTGGCGAGCGCGATGTTCCAGTTGTGCAGCGGGCAGGTGACACTGTGCCCGTGGACGATGCCCTGGCTCAGCGGGCCGGCTTTGTGGGGGCAGCTGTTGCGCAGGGCGAACAGCTTGTCATCGCCGGTCCGGAAGACCGCGATCTCGCCAGCGCCATCCACGGTGACCGTGCGGCTGCCACGCACGGGAATCTCGTTCACCCAGCCGATGTCGAGCCACTCGCCGATCATGCCATTTCCTCCGCTTTAAGGGGTTTGAACTGCGCCATATGCGCGTGCTGCTCACGCTCGGCGCCGTCAGCGCGCTGCGCCCATGGGTCGTCTTGGCTGAAGCTCTGCGAGTAGAGGAAGCGGCTGCGCAGCGCCTCTCGGCCGGGCTCGTCCTCCACGATCCGCGCCTTCACATAATCGATGCCGACGCGCTCGATCCACGGCGCGGTACGCTCGAGGTAACGCGCCTCCTCGCGATAGAGCTGGATGAAGGCTGCGCAGTAATCGAGCACCTGCTGCTCGGACGTGACGCGGCAGAGCAGGTCCGTGGCGCGAACGTGAATACCGCCATTGCCCGCAACATGCAGCTCGTAGCCTGAGTCCACGCAGACCACGCCGAAATCCTTGATGGTCGCTTCCGCACAATTTCTGGGGCAGCCCGAGACAGCGATCTTGAACTTGTGCGGCATCCACGAGCCCCAGCTCATTTTCTCCAACCGCACGCCCAGACCCGTCGAGTTCTGCGTTCCGAAGCGACACCAGTCAGCCCCCACGCAGGTCTTCACGGTGCGCAGCGACTTGCCATAGGCATGACCCGAGACCATGCCCGCCGCGTTGAGATCGGCCCAAACCGCTGGCAAATCCTCCTTTTTGATGCCGAAAATGTCGAGCCGCTGGCCGCCCGTCACCTTGACCATCGGCGCATTGAACTTCTCGACGACGTCAGCGATGGCACGCAGTTCGCGCGGGTTGGTGAGGCCGCCCCACATGCGCGGCACGACAGAATAGGTGCCGTCCTTCTGGATGTTGGCGTGCAGGCGCTCGTTGACGAAGCGGCTCTGCTGATCGTCGACATAATCGCCCGGCAGCGCGCAGAGCAGATAATAATTGAGCGCCGGGCGGCAGGAGGAGCAGCCATCGGGCGTTGACCAGTGCAGCCTCTGCATCACCTCGGGGATCGACGTCATCCCCTGTGCGACGATCTCCCGGCGCACATCGTCATGCGTGAAGCTCGTGCATTTGCACATCGTCTTCGGCCCGGACTGAACATCGTCGCCGAGCGTGAGCGCGAGCAACGTCTCGACCAGACCGGTGCAGCTGCCGCAGCTCGCCGATGCCTTGCACGTGGCCCGCACGGCGTCGAGGCTATGCGCGCCCTTGGCGATGCAGGAGACCACCTGCCCCTTGGAAACGCCGTTGCAGCCGCAGATCTCGGCATCGTCCGAGAGCGCCGCAACGGCGGCCTTAGGGTCCGCCTGGGCACCTCCCGACGCGAAGGCCTGACCGAAGATGAGCAGATCACGCAGCTCCGCGACGTTCTCGCCCTTCCTGAGAAGATCGAAATACCAGCTGCCGTCCGCAGTGTCGCCGTAGAGCACGGCGCCGACGATGCGATCATCCTGCAGAACGAGGCGCTTGTAGACGCCGCGGCTGGCGTCACGCAGCACGATGTCCTCGCAGCCCGCGCCGGCGCCCGAGAAATCGCCGGCAGAGAAGACGTCGAGCCCGGCGACCTTGAGCTTTGTCGAAGTCACCGACCCGCGATAGGGGTTGGCCTTTCCGGTGAGACCGTCAGCCAGGCTCCGGCACATGTCCCACAGCGGCGCGACCAGGCCGTAGACATTGCCGTCATGCTCCACGCATTCACCGACGGCCAGCACGTCTGGATCGGAGGTAACCATATGGTCATCCACCTTGATGCCGCGACCGACATCCAGCCCCGCCTCGCGGGCGAGCGCCACGGAAGGGCGGATACCGACGGCCATCACGACGAGGCTGGCAGGAATGTCCTTGCCGTCTTTCAGGCGCACGCCCTCGACCTTCCCCTCGCCGTAGATCTCGGCAGTATCGGCGCCAGTCAGGATCGTCTGGCCCCGTGCTTCCAGCGCGGTCTTCAGCAGCCAGCCCGCCGCTTCGTCGAGTTGACGCTCCATGAGCGTCGGCATGATGTGCAGCACCGTCACTTTCATGCCGCGCAGCGTCAGGCCGTGCGCAGCCTCCAGCCCCAGCAGGCCGCCGCCGATCACCACTGCGTCGCCACCCGCCTCGGCAGCGTCCACCATGGTGTCCACGTCCTTCATGTCGCGGAAGCTGATGACGCCGGGCAGATCCTTGCCCGGAACGGGAATGATGAAGGGATCGGAACCGGTAGCGATCAGCAGCTTGTCATAGCCGACCGTGCGGCCGCTCTGCGCCGTGACGCAGCGAGCTGCGCGATCAATGGCTGTCACAGGATCGGAAACGACGAGGTCGATGCCGTTGCTCTCATACCAGGCGCGATCGTTGATGATGATGTCATCGAACCGCTTTTCTCCGGCGAGCACCGGGGACAACATGATGCGGTTGTAATTCACATGCGGTTCGGCGCCGAAGATGGTGACGCGGTAGCGACCAGGGTCGCGCGCCAGCAGTTCCTCGACGGCGCGGCAACCAGCCATGCCGTTGCCCACCACCACCAGATGCTCGCACGGCGCGGCACTGTCGCGCTCCGGCGCCTCGGCCGCAGTCTCGCGGGGAGAATAATCCTGGAAATCCATGCCCAAGCTCCAAAACGAAAAAGCCGCCATCCGGGCCTCGGCTCTGAACCGAAACCTGGATGGCGGCTTTGCCATCACGATGCGCCTTGATGATCCATCCTCGGATCTTCGCGGCTATGAAAATGTCGGGCTTCATCGCCCTTCGCACTGCAACATGACTGCAAAAGCGACGGGGCGCAAGCGATTCTCGCCGCGTCCGGTCTAAAGCATCCAGTCGATCTGCAGCCACAGCTTGCGCGTGTCGGTCGCGAAACGCTGCGCCGTATAATGCGCGAACCGCGCGGAGAGGGTCGTCCGCCGCACCTTCACGCTGGCGAGCAGATCAATCTCGTCGCCATAATGCTGGCCCAGCCGGTCGCTGTCGAAGCGATGGTACACGGCCTGCACCGATACGGCGTCTGCACCCGCCAGCTTCGACCAGCCATAGCCGGCCCCGGCGTACAGGTCGCGTACGCCATTGGGCGGCGTGGTCAGGAACTTGTCGGCCCAGCCTTGAAATTTGAAGTTTGTGCCAAGCGGCGTCTGGAAACTGGTGAGCGGAGCGCCGCTGCTTGCCCCCATCACTTCATAGCCGCCCATCAGCTTGAGCGCCTTCACATCGAGAGAAAGATCGGCCAGCCAGTAGTCCGCGCCATATTGGCTGGGATTGTTATGATAGTCCTTCTGCCACGCATAGCTCAGCGCATAGCCGAGCTTGACCTCTTTCGAGAGCATGCGCGATCCCGCCAGTCGGCCGCCATAGGTCTGGCTGGACAGGCGGAAACTCTGCACGGCGGCCTCGTCCTGATCGACCAGATAGGCAAAGCCGGTGAGCGTGCCGACCGGGGTCGCGTAGGAAAGGTTCGCGAGTAGATTGTCACCACGCACGGCGGCTTGCCTCGCCCCGCGCCCCTCGGTCCCCCATATGGTGCGCACGCTCCACACATAGGCCATGTCGAGCTTCAGCCCTTTGGCCGGCGTCAGCTCCGCGCGCACGCCATCAAAGGTCTGGGCATTGTCGCGAAACGCCACATTGCCGACGAAGCGCTCATCATCCAGCACGATTTTCTGCCGCCCCGCAGTCAGCGTCACGGCCTTTGTGTGATATTGCAACTGGACGATGTAGAGCGCCACATTCTCCGGGTCTGCGACGAGAGGCCGGTTCGACAGTCCCTTCAAGCCATCAAAATAATCATCGACCAAGGCCAGCGTCCCCTGGGCCACGACCGTTGCCGAAAGCGCTCCGCTCGTGGCCATCGCACCGCCACGGGCCCGCACGGTCACAGCATTAGCCTCTTTCGACAGTCCGGCCTGATCGACGGTTTCGTAGCGAAGCCGCCCTTCGGCGATCGGCTTCAGACTGATCTGCTGAGCACACGCCGGCCCGGCGACGGCCAGTGCGGCCGCCGGAATGAGAAAGCATTTCATGGAAGTCCCCCTCCAGGACGCGCGGATCGAGCGTCGGGCGAGGCGACGCCATGCGCCGCCTCGCAGCAGATCAGATGCGTGCGCCCGTATCCCAGTTCGTGCGCCACTTGCCCTTGACCAGCGTGATTCCCACCAGGGCCAGCAGAGCGAGCCCCGCAAAGATCAGGAAGCCCGGCGCGAAGGTTCCGGCGAGTTGCTTGGCGAAACCGAGCGAGGAGGCAAGGTAGAAGCCGCCAATGCCGCCTGCCATGCCGACGAGGCCAGTCATGACACCGATCTCGCTCTGGAAACGCTGGGGCACGAGTTGGAAGACGGAGCCGTTTCCGATGCCAAGTGCCAGCATCGCCAAGATGAACAGGCCGAGCGCGCTCCCGAGCGTGGGAGCCATTGCGACACCGGCCAGCGCAATCGCCGCGACGATGAACACGATCGTCAGCGCCTTGATCCCGCCGATCCGGTCGGCCAGTGCGCCGCCCATCGGCCGCACCAGCGATCCCGCGAAAACGCAGCCCGCCGTGCAATATCCGGCGAGGATTGTCGTCAGGCCGAACTGATCGGTGAAGTAGATGGTGAGCGACGACGCAAGGCCCGAGAAGCCGCCAAAGGTGACGGCATAGAAGCCCATCAACCACCAGGCGTCAGCGGTCTTGAGCGGCAGGAAATATTCCGCAAACCGCTTGGGTGCGGGCTGGTTCGGCGAATCCTTGGCCATGACGATGTAGACCGCAAGCACGATGGTGAGCGGGATGCAGGCAAGGCCCAGAACCGCGTTCCAGCCAAACATCTTCGCGAGGATCGGCGCGAACAGCGAGGCGAGCACCGTTCCGGAGTTGCCCATGCCAGCCAGGCCCATGGCCTTGCCCTGATGCTCGGGCGGATACCAGCGGCTGGCGAGCGGCAGCGCGATCGAGAAGCTCGCACCAGCGAAACCGAGCACGAAGCCGAGCGCCAGCGTGCCGGTGAAGCTGTTGACCCCCAGCATCCAGGCGCCGAACAGACCGGCAATGACGATGATCTGGTTCAGCACACCGGCCATTTTCGGCCCGATGCGATCCACCAGCAGGCCGTTCGCGACCCGAAGCAGTGCGCCCATCAGCGTGGGCGTCGCCACCATCAGGCCTTTTTCTGCGGGTGTGAGAGCGAGTGTCTTCGCGATCTCGGGAGCAAGCGGTCCCAGCAACACCCAGACCATGAAGGCAAGGTCGAAATACAGAAATGCCGCAATGAGCGTAGGCGTATGACCCGCTTGCCAGAAGCCGTCTTCACTGGTGTCGCTGTCGGTCTCGGGCGCACGAATGTCGCGTATGATGGTAGCCATGTCACGTCCCCCTGATGGATCGTGGAAACGAAAAAAGCCGCTCGACGGACAACCGCGCGATCTGCGCGACATCCGTTCAGCGGCTTTGCTGCGAAAATTGGGAGGACAGGCTCGGCTCCATCGGCGGAGCGGCTGTCCATATCTGTCACGCCTCATCGCGCGACAGGGATGACTATCTCGCGATTCGTTTCATGTTGCAAGGCACAATTTTGTAAACGCCGTTCAGCGCAGCGGAGTAAAGCCCGCCAGATAGTCGTCGATCTTCTCAGGGTCGAACACACGCCCGTCAAAAAAGCGATCCGGCCCCAGTGTCAGCTTGCCTTCCTTAGACCCGACGGGCAGTGGCTGATTGACCGCACCCTCCACCTTCATACTCGCACCGGGCATCGACACCCCACTGTCAGCGAGCGCGCGACGATAGATATCCGGACGGAACACCGCGCTCGCCTTTGCGACCATGGCCGGCTCATGCGCAACCATCCCCCAGCGGACAAGCTGCGAATAGATCCACAGGGCCTGACTGCGCCAGGGGAAGGACGACGCCTCCCGACCAAACAGCATGAAGTCGGCGCTGGAAACGGGGGGATCGCCCGCGCGTGCGATGATTTGACCGGATAGCGCCCTCTCGATGAGATGGGCTGGCTGGTCGATATAGCGCGAATCGGCCAGAAGGTTTGCCAGCGCTTCCCGGTTGCCGGGGTCGTCACACCAGGCTGCTGCGCGCGCGAGTGCCGGCAGCAGCCGGTCTGCCGTTTCGGGATTGTCCTGAAGCCAGCTCTCGCGGCACGCGAGCACCTTCTCCACGCCGCGGCTCCAGATGCGCTCACCAATGGCAACTGCTTCAGCGAGCCCCGCTGCCACCGCCGCACTGCCCCATGGTTCGCCCGCGATGAAGCCGTCAATTTCGCCCGCGCGCATCGCCTCCACTGTGAGGGACGGCGGCAGGACACGCAGCACCACATCCCGGTCGGGGTCCACGCCCGCATTCGCCAGCCAGTAGCGCAACATGAGCGAATGGCTGGAAAAGCGATGAACCACGCCGATGACGGGCTTGCGCCGCCACAGGCCAATGGCTGTCGCAAAATCATGGGCCGTCCCCAGCGGATCTGACAGCCGCGCAACGACATCGGGCTCCAGTGCCTTGGCGAAATCGCCGGCCATGACGAGCATGTTGCCATTGACGTTGAGCTTATAGGGCGCCGCCAAAGCTGCCGGCTGCTGGCTGAGACCGAGAGTCACGGCGACCGCGAGCGGCGCGAGCATATGCGCGGCCTCGACCTGACCGAAGACCAGTCGATCGCGCAGCGTAGCCCAGCTGGTCGTGCGAACGAGATCGAGGGCCAGCCCTTCTTCTTCGGCGAACCCGCATTCCCGTGCGGCTACCAGCACGGCGGCATCCGTCAGGGGAAGAAAGGCGATCTTCAGGCTCGTCGTCATAGTCCTCCTCCCAGAAGGTCGCTCGCCGTGATGAGAGCCTGTGCCACTTCCACGATCTTCTTGCCCTGGTTCATTGCTGCGGATCGGAGCAGCGCATAGGCCTCCTGCTCGCTAAGGGAGCGCTGGTTCATCAGGATCGACTTGGCTCGGTCGATGATTTTTCGATCGGACAGCGCCGTGCGCGCCTCGTCCAGCTCCGCCTGAATCTTGGCAAAGGCATTGAACCGGCGCACCGCCAGTTCGAGAACCGGTTTCACGCGCTCCTTCCGCAAGCCATCGACGACGTAGGCGGAGACCCCCGCGTCGATTGCCGCACCGATCATGCTTTCGTCGGACTGGTCCACAAACATCGCGATCGGCCGGGCAAGGGCGCGACTGACGCTGAGCATTTCCTCCAGCGTATCGCGACTGGGGCTGCCCAGGTCCATGAGGACGACATCGGGCGCCATACGCTCCAGCCGGGCGACGAACGCGCCGCGCGGCGGGACGATATGAATATCGTCATAGCCCGCTTCGCGCAGCCCTTCTTCCAGCACCGTCGCGCGCGCGCCGCTGTCATCAATGATGACGATTCTCACCCGAACCCCCTTCGCACCTGCGAACACAAATGCATCGTGCAGGGTCGCGCGTCAATTTGATGGAAAGCGTTAGGTTCCGATCGGTGCGGGCATTGCCGCGATCGCGCCGGCTCTCCTTGTCATCGGCGTGGGCATCAGCTTCCCATGGGGATTGATGAACGGTCTTGCGGTCAGCGTTGTGCCTAACGAACGTGCCGGCATGGCGGCAGGCATCTTTGGAACCGTTCGCGTGGCGGGAGAGGGCATTGCTTTAGCGCTGGTAACGGCACTGCTGAACGGCCTGGCACAATCGCAGGGTGTCAGACCTCATTCCGCAGCCAGGTAACTCGTCGGCGATCGCGCTGCGGCTCGCCACGGGCGATCTGAATGGCGCGTCGGCGCTCGCTCCTCACGTCCCGCTACCAATACTGCTCGCGGGCTACGGTCACGCTTTCAACCCGCTGACTGTTCGCCTCGCCGCTGTAACGCTCGCGACCGCGGTAGTCGTGTTCATCTCACTGCGACGACCAGTGGTCCATTGATGATCAGCATCGCAGGGTTGATTGGCGGCTCTCCCCACGTGGTAAAGGCTTCACCGCGTCGGCAACCTCATTTTGTTTCGCACGCTCGCGCAGATCAAGCAGAATGCCCACTGCCACCGCTTCGAGCCCTGACTAGCTTTGTCGAACACGGTGCAGTGATCATGCGCGGTGTGCAATAATTCGGAAAGTCCCGGTTTCTTACAGTTGCAACCACTCGTTGCTCGACCCGGCGAATGCTATGGCATTATCGACACGAAAACTTTCTCTGAAAGACGTCACGATGCCAAATCGTCAGCGCTCATTGCGCTTGAGGCCGCAGATCTGGGCCACATTCGCTTTTATGTTCTCGTTGTCTGAGACTTCTGGTTCGGCAAAGGTCGCTCCCTGCCCTGTCATTCGAACGTCCACGTCGACGGAGCAGATGCAATATGGTCTCAATCCAGCAAAGCCGTTGATCGAGCGCATCGGCCCGCCATCTGCGGAAGCCCTATCGAGCTACAGGAATGCCGGGCACAGTGAGGCGCAGACACATCGGCTGACGCAATCCGAGAAAGCAAGACTGGACCGGGCGTTATCGAAGCTGCCGGCGTTGCACCGGGAGATTCTGCGTCATCATCTCCGGTCCATCAGCTTCATCGACGTATCCGGCGGGGGTGGGAGCGGACTCACCTCGCGGATCGACGACGGCGAGTTTGCGATTTTCGACTTCACCCTACGCGCCGGAATTCTCGAAGAATCGCTGTCAGAGTTCCTGACGAACAAAGAGCAAATGCTGTTCGCAGACGAACCATCCGGGGGGGCGGTGAGCATCAACGCGTCCGGTAACGCACTCGAATACGTGCTCCTGCATGAGGCGTCGCACATCGTAGACCAGGCTCTTCGGCTCACGTCCACCCTTGATCCGCGCTTTACCACCGATGTCTGGATAGGCAGCAGAGACCTTGCGCCCGTCTGGGCGGGATCCCTGCTTGCAACAACCCCATTTCGGCGGTCGCCCAAAAACCCTATCTCGTCAGCGCCGGACCTATACAGGTCGCTGGCAACCAGTCCCTTTATCTCGATCTACGCGACAGCGGCCGCAGCGGAAGACTTCGCCGAACTGGTCGCGTGGCAACAGCTCTCCATTCACAGCCAGCGCGTGTTGGAGATCGTTGTCCGTGACGGAAGCGGTAAGCCGATATACCGGCTGAAACCAATTGATAGACCAATAATCAGGACGCGCCTCCTTGCCGTGAAGGACTTGCTGGCAGCGTGTGCCGTCGCCGGTTCGGCGAAAGGTGCCTGAGTGTGACCTCGCCTTTGACAACGGACAAAGCAACCGGATGGCGCATGATCGTGCTGACGGCGATGGGCGGGGCGCTCGAATTTTATGACTTCATTGTTTACGGTATTTTCGCGCAGCTCATCGCCGCTGCCATCTTCCCGCCCGACTATGGCTTCAACGCGTTATCGCTATCCTTTGCGATCTTTGCGATAGGCTATCTGGCGCGACCTCTCGGTGGGATGGTTTCAAGCCATTTTGGCGATCGTTATGGTCGCAAGACCGTGTTCATCGTCACGATCTTCATCATGTCCGTCTCCACCTTCGCGATAGGGCTGGTTCCCACCTATGCATCATGGGGATGGGCTGCGAGCCTCACGCTGCTATTTCTGCGGTTCGTGCAGGGGTTGTGCATCGGCGGCGAGTTACCGGGCGCAATCACATATGTCTTCGAAACCGCTGAGCGCCGACCTGGCCTCGCCTGTGGCATCGTCATTGCGCTGGTTAACGGTGGCGTGTTGCTGGCCGCGTCAGTAAATCTGATACTGGAAACGTGGCTGCCGCCTGCCGTAATGCATGATTATGGCTGGCGGATCGCCTTCATCATCGGTGGTATGATGGGGTTGCTAAGCTTCTGGTTGCGACGCTCGATCGAAGAAACACGCGAATTTCTGCTTATGCGGAGCCGCGCGTCATCTTGGCCCGTTCGAGAAGTGCTCGCCACACACCAGGGCGCGATCCTGCTTGGCTGCGGGGTCACTTTGCTCACCGCAGGGTTCAACGGCCTGTTCTTTGCACACATGCCGGCATATCTGGTGCAGGTTCTTGGCTATGACAGGCACCCGGTGGCGCTCGCGATGAACGTCGCACTTTTCTTCATGTCGCTATCACTCCTGGGCGCATCCTGGTGGGCGGACAGGGTTTCGCCATGGTGGCTTTTGATGGCATCATCCATATTGCTTCTGTTCGGCGGACCGGCCGCCTACATTATGTTGGCCACAGGTCACGCGAACCTAATGATCGTGCTCTCGCTTTTGGCGCTGATAGTATCCGGAGCAAACGGCAGCTTCGCCCTTCTGTTGGCACGGCTTTTCCCAGCTCGAATAAGGTTCAGTGGCGTGGCTCTGTCGCTCAACATAAGCTTCACGCTGCTAAGCGGACTGGGACCGCTAATCGCGAACGGACTGATCGGCGCTACCGGGTGGAACGCAGCACCTGGCCTGATCATTGCCGCCGTCGCGTTGGTCGGCTTTTTCGCGAGCATAACCCTGTGCAAGCGCGAACGTGGCTGCGTCGGTAAGCTGCAATCGTAATATCCCACCGGCACGCCGCAATAAATAGGTAGTCCAATCCGAGGCTTCTGGAACTCCATTTTTGAAGGAGTTTCCGATGGACACCAGCACATCTCGGATAATCGAGTCCTCCGAATATTCTGAAGAATTAGGTCAACTTCCAATAGAACGAATCAATGTTGCACAAGCCGAGCTGTTCCAAGCCGGAATTGCTTCCCGCTACTTTGAACGACTGCGCAAGGAAGCGCCTGTTCACTATTGTGCGGACAGCATGTTCGGCCCCTATTGGTCCATCACCAAACATGAGGATATCGAGGCGGTCGAGCTCGATACCGCGACCTATTCATCTGAGCTGGCGAATGGGGGCGTCACGATCGCGTCACACCCCAACGAACCAGACTTCCTGCCCGCCTTCATATCGATGGATCCCCCGCGCCATACGCAACAACGGCGCGTGATTGCCCCGGCTTTCTCACCCGAGCGTATGGAGGTTCTGGCCGGACCGATCCGGGCCTGGTCGATCGAAATCCTGGAGGGATTGCCGATCGGCGAGCCGTTCGACTGGGTGGACCGCGTGTCGATCGAGCTAACGGCGCGTACGCTCGCTTTGCTGCTGGGCTTCCCACAGGAACGGTCGCGCGACCTGATCCGTTGGTCGGAAGCGATGGTGGCAATGGTAGGCACGGAGGCATTTCCAACGATCGCGGACAAGCTGCGCGTGATGAAGGAGTGTTTCGACGCATTCGACGATATCTGGGAGGAGCGGCGGCGTTCACCTGCCGATGCGGATCTGATTTCCATGCTCGCCACCCAACCGGCGACCCGAAACATGCCGCGTTCCGAATTACATGGAAATATTCTGCTACTGATCGTCGGCGGGAACGACACCACACGCAATAGCATCACAGGTAGCGTGGTGGCGTTCGATCGCTTCCCTTCGGAACTGAAGAAGCTGCGCAACGACTTGGCACTTATCGGGAACCTGACACCGGAAATCCTGCGCTGGCAGACGCCCGCCTTACATATGCGCCGCACTGCAACCTGCGACACTGTGTTGAAGGGGCAAAGGATCGCAAAGGGCGATAAGGTCGTCCTGTGGTACTTGTCTGGCAACCGCGACGAGGACGTGTTTGAAAGGGCCGACCAGTTCATGATCGATCGCCCCAACGCGCGACGCCATCTTGCGCTGGGCGTTGGCATCCATCGATGCGTCGGTGCCCGGCTCGCGGATCTGCAAATCCGGACCTTGTGGGAAGAGATACTAAAACGGTTCCCGCGCATTGAAGTTTTGCAGGAGCCGGAGCGCACCCGCTCAACCTTCATCCATGGCTATCCCGCATTGAAGGTCAGCATAGCCGAACGATATCGTGATCGTTCATGACAAAGGTAACCAGGCACCGTCGGACTGTCATCAACGAGACTGTGGCGATCCTTAGCCAACCTCCTCTGGCCCGTCCTTCGCAGGAGTAGCGACGGGCTCGACCACAGAGGTCAACAGACTCGGTCGGGGCGCACCGGTCTTCTTGGACCGGTGCGCCATTTCATATGCAACGATGAACTTTCTGGCTGCAACCGTCCTGACGCCTCGGGATCGCCGACTCCAATTCAGCGGTCGATATGTCTGTAGAGCGCGTCCCCGAGGTGCCGCATGCGGCCGTTAAGCTCTCCCAGCTCCGCTGGGGATTCGCCGGACGCCGTGAGTAAAGCGTTGCCAAGGCAGCCGGCCCGCGATCGGAGATCGCGTCCTTTCGACGTCAGAGCGATCAGCACCTGCCGTTCGTTTTCAGGATTGCGCGTCCGGGTTACCAGACCAGCGGTCTCAAGCCGCTTCAAAAGCGGCGTCAACGTACTGGATTCAAGAGCCAGGCTCTCGGCGATCGTGCCAACGGTCTGACCGTCCGATGCCCACAAAACATTCAGCACCAGATACTGCGGGTAGGTCAATCCAAGCTCGTCGAGCAGCGGTTTGTAGAGGCGCTGTATCGCTATGCCGGCGGAATAGACCGCGTAGCAAAGCTGATCATTCAACGGCACAGGGCCTTCTGATTTTCCTACCATTCGTCGTCGCCTCGACCTTTCACACGAGAAAATCATATCGCGATAATCTTTCTCGGTTCAAGGTGGTGTTGGCCTTTAGAATGGAGGCAAACTTGGGCCGCCAAGAATGATCACGGTTGCAAGGTCGACAAGCGTTGCGACGGGGCGGCAGCAGTGCCGGGACCGGCAACAGCAATCGCAATCTTTGATTGCATTCGTAGCCTGCGAGGTTGGGTGGTAGTCTTTTCGTCGCTCAGTCCGGCGACCAGGCTAGCATGCCGACGCAAGCTTCCCCTGCTGATGCTAGCCGATCGTTTGTTGCGGAAATTCTCGAGCACTTCGCGCTCTGTGCATTCGCGCATCATCCCTCAGCCGCAACATTAGAGATGGCAGAAGAGATCCATCGCAGGCGCGCGCTGCGACGGGAGATCAGCAAATCGGCTCGCCATGAGCGCCCGGGTCCTGTCGAAAGATTGAGCATGTACGACACCATCTCCTCGTTACTTCGCCGACCAGCGGCCGCTTTTGTGGCTAGGGTGCTCGTCACCCTGCCGTTCTGGACAAGCGGTCTTGCAAAGCTGATCAACTTCGAGGACGGAGTCGCGGAGATGGCACATGCCGGGCTACAGCCCGCTATAGCGTTCAACCTCGCTACCATCGCCACTCAGCTCATAGGATCTGTGTTGATCGTCCTCAACCGCGGCGCGTGGCTGGGCGCCGCGGCGCTTAGTCTGTTCACCGGACTGACGATCCTTCTCGTCCATCACTTCTGGGCAATTGCGGAGGAACCGTTTCGCACCATCGCCCTCCATGTGGCGATCGAGCATGTCGGGATGATCGGTGGGCTAATGCTTGCAACCATGCTCTCCGCCCATGTCGGTGCAACGAGCGTCGCTACGCAAGGTTGACCGAGAGAGACCTAGTTGACCCCGCATAGGCGATGACGCCCGCCGAGATCTCCGGGCTGCTTGTTACAGCCGGCTAAGTTGAACCGGAAACAGACAAGGAACCTTTGGCGACCTTCGTCATGGCACGTCCTCGTTGAAAACAGGACATGGGGGCCGGTCATCGAAGGGGATGGAGCATATTTTCAGGCCGGGCAGGTCACGCCGTTGCATGAGCCGCGCCGAGAACGGACAAAAATATTTCATCATCTTTATTTGATGGTATTGCTAAATTGATATAATTGATACGTAAATGACGGCGACCGACTTGAGTCGGACGCTCCGTGCCCATTCGCGCCGTCCCGATACCCTGCCGGTCGGACGTGGCAGGGAACGGTTTCCCCGAGTGGGCAAGGCCAACCGCGCGCTTTCCCTCGGCGCTGCGACCAATGGCTTGCGCCCTCGGGGAAGGACGAAGTTCGAGCAGGACGTGATGGAGCAGCAAATGACACACTCGAACGAATATGATGCGGACTTTGAGCGCCGCGCCAATGAGAACCAGGCTCGGCTCACGGCCGACCTGCAGCCGGCATATGACTTCATCGTGTGCGGGGCGGGCTCATCTGGCTCCGTCGTCGCCCGACGGCTTGCCGAGCAGGAAGGCGTACAGGTGCTTCTCATCGAGGCTGGCGGCAGCGACGCGGTCGAACAGGTCATGGACCCCGCCCAGTGGCCAGTGAACCTCAGCAGCGAGCGCGACTGGGGTTTCGTTGCCGATCCTAATCCCCACCTCAATGGTCGTGAACTGGCCATGTCGATGGGCAAGGTGCTTGGCGGGGGCTCAAGCGTGAATGTAACCGTTTGGGCGCGCGGTCATAAGAACGACTGGGACTTCTTCGCCGCGGAGGCGGACGATCAGCGCTGGAGCTACGCAAACGTGCTCGACACGTACCGCCGAATCGAGAACTGGCAGGGAGAACCTGATCCGCAGTATCGCGGGAGCGGCGGTCCTGTCTGGGTCCAGCCCGCCGCCAATCCAAGCCCTGTGGCGTTGGCCATGCTCGATGCGGCGAGCGAACTGGGCATCCCAACCTTCGAAAACCCGAATGGCCGCATGATGGAGGGCGCAGGTGGCGCGTCCATCACCGATACTCTGATCCGTGACGGCCGCCGTCACTCTCTCTTTCAGGCCTATATCCGCCCTTGGCTCGACCGACCAAACTTGACTGTCCTGACGGAAACCACGGTCCTGCGCGTGATTTTCGACGGTCGGCGGGCGACCGGTGTCGAGATCGCCAACCGCGGCGGGATCCGTACCATTTCAACTCGTCACGAGGTCATACTTTCGCTGGGCGCGATCCAGACCCCCAAGGTGCTTATGCATTCCGGGATTGGTGATCAGGCCGAATTGAACCGGTTTGACTTGCCTGTACTCCAGCATCTGCCCGGTGTCGGCGCGAACCTGCAGGATCATGTGTCGTTCGGCTGCACCTGGGAGTATAAGGAGCCGATCGCTCCGCGTAACAGCGGCAGTGAGGCCAAGCTCTACTGGAAGAGCCGTCCCGATCTGGAGGCCCCGGACCTCCTATTCTGCCAGGTTGAGTTCCCGGTTCCGAGCGACCGTACCGCCGCATTGGGCGTTCCAGAGAATGGCTGGACGATGTTCGCTGGATTGGCTCAGCCGCACAGTCGCGGACGGCTTCGTCTCCGTAGCTCCGATCCGCTTGCGCGACTTCAGATCGACGCGAACATGTTATCTGACCGCGCCGATGTAGAGGCGGCTGTGGCCTGTGTTGAGCTCTGTCGCGATCTTGGCAACGCGGCGGCCTTCCGTCCGCTGGTGAAGCGCGAAGCGATGCCTGGAAACCTGAAGGGCGAAGCCATGCGCAATTATATCCGGGATGCGGCGGTAACCTACTGGCACCAGACATGTACCGCCAAGATGGGGCGTGATGACATGTCGGTCGTCGACGGGTCACTGCGCGTTTACGGGGTCGACGGCCTCCGCATTGCCGACGGTTCAGTCATGCCCCGCGTCACGACCGGTAACACCCAGGCACCCTGCGCGATAATTGGTGAACGTGCAGCGGAGGCAATCCTTTTCGCCCACGGCGCCTAACGCGTTTCGCGGTTGTCCCAGGGCCACGAGCGGATATCAGGTGACCGCGCTGTCAAGCGCGGTCGCCTGTAACACCCCTCCACGCCGAGGGAGGCAAGACGGAATTTCTCCATGAGCGACCTTTTCCTCAGCGCAGATATTGCTGCGCCCTCACCGATCGGCCGCGCCCTCATCATCGATGAGGACACCCGACGGCGCGCATCCATTGTGTCCCACTTCGTCGACAATCAGTGGGCCGCAGTCGGAACTGGTCAAAGCCAGATCGCTCGTCACGTCCAGTGCCGGCAGCTCAGCCTTGTCGCCCTTAGCGCACGCTCCGGATTCGGTAATGCCCTGGACGTCTTGCGGCAGATTCGATCGCGCTCGCATGTGCCGCTTATCATGTACCGAGAAGGTGTGGACGATGGCGTGCAAGGTGTCCTCAGCCTGGAAATGGGCGCCGATGACTTCATGACCGGAAGCCTCAATCTACACGAACTCCTCGCCCGTGCCCGGGCAGTCCTTCGTAGGCAGGAACTGGGGCGGCTCGCGCCACAGCCGTCACGGGGAGGTTACCGGTTCGCTGGCTGGGAATTGCAGCATGCAACCCGGGCCCTTATCTGCCCTTCGGGAACGTCGGTCGTTCTGACACGCAGCGAATACGCGCTACTTTGTGCACTTCTCGAAGCGCCGGGCCGGACGCTCTCACGCCTACATCTCATGCGGGCAACGCGCGCGCACGACGATATATACGACCGAAGTATTGACGTGCAGGTCCTGCGGTTGCGGCGCAAATTAGTCGGCGATTCACGCAAACGTGAACTTATCAGGACTGAACGCAGTTTCGGCTATCGGCTCGATGCGGAAGTCGAGACTCTCTATTGATCAGGCACGGACGGGCTGGACGAAACCCGCCCCAAAGGCCGCGTACAAGAACCCGGCACATTTGAATGAGTCCAGGCCCGCACGCCGCACGAGAGGTTGGTCATTCCTTGAAAGCACTGATAGGAAATCGGGATGACCAGAACCGAGAAGGACATACTTACAACCGCCGAGACCGCCAAACTGCTCGGCGTCTCGACACGGACCGCGCAACTGTTGATCGAGGCCGGAACCATCCCCTCTTGGAAGACTCCCGGGGGCCACCGACGCGTTTACCGCTCCGACGTGATGTCCATCGTCGAGCAACCGGAAGCGAAGACGGAGGTCAATGTCTCAGCTATCGTCGTCGCCATTGGGTCGAGCGTGCGCCTGCAGCGATACCAACAGATTTTTAAGCCAGCGAGCGGCATCGTGCTTGAAGTCTTCGAAGACGTGCTCGCGGCGCTTGTCGCAATCGGATCGATGCGCCCGTTAGCTGTGCTTGTTGACGCTGAGGGAGAAGGCGCGGATCGTGCCCCCCTCCTACACAGCTTATCGGCTAACCCATCGCTGTCCGGGAGCCGCATCATAGCCGTCGGGTCCGCTGCCGGGTCGACCGAGGCATCCGGTCGGGTTGAAAACGTGGCCACGCCTGAGGAGGCGCTCACCAAGGTCACGGCGTCCTTCAAAGAAGACGCAAGCGCGAACGCAGAGATCGAGGAGGGTATACCGGTTGCGCTCAATGAGGGGCAGCGCTTGCTTGCGCTGGAGCGGGCGGGCTTGGTCGATACCGAGCCTGAGGATGCCTTCGACCGTCTGACCTGGCTCGCTTCGCAGATGCTTAATACGCCGATCTCGCTGTTGACCCTCCTCACGGCTTCACGCCAGTGGTTCAAATCGCGCGTTGGGCTTAATCTCACGGAGACGCCGCGAAGCTGGGCGTTCTGCAATCACACGATCATGCAAAAGGAAGTGTTCGCTATAGAGGACCTCTCCACCGACCCTCGGTTTGCGGACAACCCTGCGGTCGCAGGAGAACCGAAGTTTCGCTTTTATGCGGGCGCTCCGGTCCTCGATCCAGACGGGTTCGTGGTCGGGTCGTTGTGCGTGATCGATCAGATTCCGCGTAAACTCCAAGACCGCGAGCGGCGCATCATCTCCGAGCTTGCGGCCGTCGCATCGGACGAACTTCGCCTGCGGACACTGGATCGGAAACCAGCGGTGGCGCGCTTCGCTCGTGGTGAAGCCAACCGGGGTCGTGCAGCGGTCGCGTAGCGACGGAAATCTCCCTTCACCGCGATAATGCGCGGTAAAGATTAATGTCCACCTTCAGATAGGCGCGTGATCCGCCTCGGGCGGAAGCGGGGTAAATGCGACGCTCGATCGTCAACCTTTCGCGCTCGACAAGAGGGTCGCTCGATGGAATCGCATTCCTGAACGTGCGTGATTTCCCCGATTATTGGGCACGGGACCGATCAACCCAAAAAAGGGCTGGACATCCATAACATATATCGCGATAAACATTATCACGATACTAAACAGGAGGTCGGTTATGAGCCTGCTTTATACTACATCCGCTACCGCTACCGGGGGACGAACTGGCCGCGCAAGCATTGACGACGGTACGCTTTCGCTTCCGCTGGTCACCCCGAGGGAACTCGGCGGTCCCGGTGGTGAGGGTACGAACCCGGAACAGCTCTTTGCATGCGGCTACGCTGCGTGCTTTCTCAGCACACTGCGTTTCGTCGCTGGCCGCCGCAAGTTGACCCTGGCCGACAATATAGAGGTGCAGGCGGTCGTCGGTATCGGATCGCGCGCCGATGGTGGCGGATTCGGGCTGCAGGTCGGGCTGACCGTAACCATCCCTGGCATGAACCAGGAGACAGCGACCGAACTGGTGGACGAAGCTCACATTGTTTGCCCTTACTCGCACCTCGCCCGCGAGGGCATCGCCGTTCGACTGATCATCGCCTGAAATCAAGCCAAAGAGGAGATTTGAAATGTCCAGTAAGTTCATCAAGCTTTCCGTCGCGGCCGCTGTCCTCGGCTTCACTAGTGTCAGTCTGAGCGAAAGCGCCAACGCCCAGCATGTCCGCCAAGCTGGCCCCGCAAAGAACGTCGTCCTCGTTCATGGCGCGTTCGCAGATGGATCGGGTTGGCGCGCGGTCTACGAAAATCTGAAGAAGCGTGGCTACCGCGTGACCGTGGTGCAGAATCCACTAACTTCGCTCGCAGATGACGTGGCAGCCACCAAGCGGGCGCTGGACCAGCAAAGCGGACCGACGATCCTTGTCGGGCATAGCTGGGGCGGGACCGTCATCACCGAGGCAGGCGTCCATCCAAATGTCACGGGCTTGGTTTACGTATCGGCACTGTCCCCGGATGCAGGCGAAACGACCGCCCAGCAATATGACGGCTATACGACGCCGCCTGAATTCGTGCTCAAGACAACGAGCGACGGCTACGGCTATATAGACGCGGACAAGTTCAAGGCTGGTTTCGCTGCCGACGCTTCGGACGCTGACGCGGGCTTCCTTCGGGACTCACAAGTGCCGATCAACATGTCCGCCTTCAGCGTGAAGTTGAACAACGCGGCGTGGCGGTCGCGGCCAAGCTGGGCGGTCATCGCAACCGATGACAAGGCGTTCGACCAGCGGATGCTGCGCGCCATGGCCACTCGGATTGGCGCCAGGGTGACGGATGTGAAGGCGAGCCATGCCGTCTTCATGACACAGCCAAAAGTCGTGGCGGAGGTGATCGACCGCGCTGCTCATGAGGCGGCTGCCACGGCCCGCTGAGCGAGCGGATCCCAGTAGAAAAGGGGGCGGAGCCACAGGTCCGCCCCCGGGTGTTTCTTGTTACAAGGGAACGAGGATGCGGACCAGGCTTCCACCCCCAGCTTCATGGACATCTGCGCTTGTCGCCGCGGCCGTGGGCTTTGGGGGCACGATCGCACTCATTGTCCAGGCGTTTGGACATATGGGAGCGAGCGTCGGGCAAATTGCTTCGGCAGTAACCGCACTATGCCTTGGCATAGCCGTCGCTGGCGCCTCCCTGTCCATAAGGTTTCGCATTCCGGTCGTGTTGGCCTGGTCGACACCAGGGGCAGCGTTACTGTTAACCGCTCCGTCGATGTCGTGGGCGACGGCCTGCGGCGCATTTCTCACAGCCGGCCTGATCGCGGTCGCCTTCGGAGCCGTTCCGGCACTTGCAAGGCTCGCCAGTTCCATTCCGGCTGCGGTCGCATCCGCAATGTTGGCAGGCGTATTGCTGCCGTTCGCGCTTGATGCGTTCCGGCAGGCGACCTTCGATCCCCTCCTCGTGCTGCTCCTGACGGCGGCGTTCATAGTAGCACGGCAGCGAGCGCCACTGTGGTCACTCCTTCTCGTCCTTGGCATGGGGGTGGCAGCGACACTTGTGCGCGGAAGGCTTGGCATCCGCCCGCCAGGAGACGTCTTCGGCTCGCTCACAATCTCGGCGATCCATATTGACGCGGGAGCGGCCCTGAGCCTCGCGGTCCCACTCTTCGTCGTCACACTTGTCTCGCAGAACTTGCCCGGCATCGCAGTGCTGCGCTTGGCCGGCTATTCGCCAAAGCCAACTCCATTATTGGTCGGAACCGGGCTGGCGAGCGTAGCGATGGCGCCCTTTGGTGCACATTCGATCAACCTGGCGGCAATTACCGCCGCGCTTTGCACAAGCCCCGACGCCGACCCGGACAAAGCCGCCCGTTGGCGTGTCGGCCTGATTTATGCCGCTCTCTATCTGCTTTTGGCGACATTCTCGCCGGTGCTTGTCCGATACTTCCTAGCGCTTCCGCAAACTACGCTGGCGGTACTCACTGGTATCGCACTTATACCAGCGCTCACAGGCGCACTCGAAGCGATGATGTCGTCCATGGAGAATCATGATGCCAGCATCCTAACATTTGTCGTTACGGCATCCGGCCTGACGCTCTTCGGCCTTGGGTCGGCTTTTTGGGGAGTGGTGGCAGGTGTTACAGCAATGGCGGTCGCACGCCTTCTGCATCGTCAGCCCACCGATACGGAGACTGCTTAGCTCGTCAGACGTCACCACATCGAAAGGGTGATAGATGATGCCAACCGGCCTGGACCTCGTCGCCAGCTATACCAACGTTAAAACCGAATACGCCGTGGGTGCCACCGCTTAGACTTGCGCGGTCTTCGACCTCAATACGTCGCGCAGAATCCAGCTTGTCCGGCCACTCTTGCCGATATCGAGGATCAATCCATCACCGTCGGAATAGCGTCCCGGCTCGGTAAGGTTCTTCACCTGCATCGCTGTGAGCTTGCCCATGGCCGGGAAATATAGCTCCAGCCACGCTCTCAAGTAAGTCCTGGCCCCACACGCATCCCCACCCTCAAGCGCGGATATAGCCGAACAGACGCGAACGTAAGCACGCGCGATACCCATAAATCCCTGATTATCGGCCATTTTATGGCCAATCGCGAACTGTGCTGAATGGAAGGCTGGCGGAGACGCCGGGATTCGAACCCGGGGAGCCCCATTCAGGGCTCGACGGTTTAGCAAACCGCTGGTTTCAGCCACTCACCCACGTCTCCGATGGCGCATGCCCTAGGGAAGGCGAAGAATGCTGTCAACGCGTCACGCGCGGCCTGGCTGTCGCATGTCGCTCGCAGCCGCATCTCGTCAGCTTCATTATTGCAGGCGCGACTCGCCAGCGAGGAGCAAAACGCCATCTACTCCGAACGATCACAGTCATTTCGGGAACAGAACAAGACTCTGTTTCGACTCGTCGTTTAGTGCGTCCGACTCGTCGCGCGATCGACCCGGTGGATTCGCTTGTCCGCCTCCAAGTTGGTAGCTGGCCCGCGAAATCATAAGGCAATAACGAGCAAGCGGGTGGCTTCAACAAGCAATACCGCGCGCCGGGTCACTTCTCGACTCCAGGAGTGGATGCCGCCGCGTGAAATCATTCTGCGTACCCACGGAAGCGTCCGCTTTCTGCGGATTTCCACGGGCGCTCAGTTGACTGCGTTCGCCCTTGTGGTTGGCGTGGCGCTGCTATGGCTGGGCCTCACCCTCTCCATGGTCTGGTCGCAGGCCAGTCTTGTCACGGAGCGTTCCGCGCTCGCGAAGCATAGTTCTCAGGTTGCGCGCCAGCAGGCACAGGTCAACGCCTATCGTAACTCGGTGGACAAGGTCGCCCGCGATATCGAAGCACGACAGGATGCGCTGGACCGACTCGTGGCCGAACATCTTGGCGCAGCCAAGGACGGGGAGCTTGGGGCCGATCTGAAGTCGCAAAAGGCGGCAACCGGTAAGGCTCCCGGAAAGATCAGCGCGGCGACGCCTGCCGCCCAGCGACTGCACATCATGGCATCGCGCCAGCAGGCATTCGAGGCGAACCTCCTCGCTTCTGCCCAGGACCGCATTCGGCGTATCGAGCGCGCCATTCGCGGGCTTGGCGTCAATCCCTCGCAGATCACTCAGCGCACCCAGGCCATGGGCGGCCCATTCATTCCAGCACGGGGTCAAATGGCGCAGGAACCGAGTCTGCGGGATCTCTCTGCCACGCTGGCCCGCCTCAGCGCGTTGCAGGCGGGTTTTGCGGCACTGCCTTCGGGCCGCCCCACACAGGCTCCCATGGAAACCAGTTCGTACGGCTATCGCCGCGATCCCTTCAACGGCCTCGCCGCCTTCCATGCCGGCATCGACTTTCCGGGGCGCTACGGGCAGCCGATCGAGGCCGCAGCAGACGGTCGCATCAGCTTCGTGGGTACGCGCAGCGGCTACGGCAATGTCGTCGAGGTGGAGCACGGCAACGGCATCATGACGCGCTACGCGCATCTCTCACGTTTCGTCGCCCGTCCGGGCGATCGCGTCGCGCGCGGGCAAACCATTGCCCGGATGGGCTCGACCGGCCGATCCACTGGCACGCACTTGCATTTTGAGGTTCGCATCAACGGCGCGGCAGTCAATCCGCGCCCGTTCCTGGAGGCTCGTCAGGATGTTCTCGAAGTCCAGCAAGTCGCGCAGCGGCGGCACGCCATCGGTGGCAACGGGCGGTAAGCGCAGCCATTTTTCGATCATTGGTAGCGATGTCGCCATCCGGGGCGACATCAAGGCAAGCGTTGACCTTCACGTCGATGGCCGGGTGGAGGGCAATGTTCAGTGCGCTGCCCTCGTTCAGGGGCCGGAAAGTCGCATCATAGGCCAGGTGGAAGCGAAGAGCGCGCGTATAGCGGGAGTCGTGGAAGGCGGCATCGTCGCTCATGATCTCGTAGTGGAAGCCGGCGCGCGCATCGTCGGCGACGTAAGCTACGAGACGATCACCATCGCGCCGGGTGGCCAAATTGATGGGCGCTTCTCCCCCATGACCGACCCCGCAGTTCAGGCCGGCGAGCTGAAGCTGGTAAGCGACGCTGGCTGAGGGCAACGGCCAGTTCTAATTCACCGGAGGCCGACGCCGATAGCTGAGGGCCTCGGCGACATGGACGCGCCCCACGCTCTCTGCTCCGGCCAGATCCGCGATCGTGCGCGCCACGCGCAGCACCCGCGTATAACCGCGCGCGGAAAGCTTCATCGCGGCCGCAGCGTCGGCCAGCAGCAGGCGACCGGGTTCGTCGGGCGTCGCGACGGCATCCAGCGCGCTTCCTTCCAGTTCGGCATTGGTGCGTGCCCCATCCAGCGCCGCCGAGCGCCCGGTCTGCACCGCTCTGGCGGCGGCGACCCGAGCCGCGACGTCGGCCGATCCCTCGGCAGCAGGCGGCAATACCAGATCGGCAGCACTAACTGCCGCCACGTCTACGTGCAGATCGATCCGGTCAAGCAGCGGCCCGGAAACCTTTGCCTGATAGTCCGCCGCGCAACGGGGTGCGCGCGTGCAGGCCAGCGACGGATCGCCCAGATGGCCGCAACGGCACGGGTTCATGGCGGCGATCAGCTGGACGCGCGCTGGAAACGTGACATGTGCATTGGCCCGCGCGACGCTCACTGTGCCGGTTTCGAGCGGCTGGCGCAGACTGTCCAGCACAGCGCGTTGGAACTCGGGCAACTCGTCGAGAAAAAGCACGCCCAGATGCGCCAGGCTGACTTCGCCGGGCTTCACCCGCAGCCCCCCACCGACCAGCGCTGCCATGGAGGCGCTGTGGTGCGGAGCACGATAAGGACGCGCCTGAGTGATGCGTCCGCCGTTCAGCGTGCCGGCCACCGAGGCGACCATGGAGACTTCCAGTGCCTCAGCGGGCGTCAAGGGTGGCAAGATGCCCGGCAGACAACTCGCCATCAGCGATTTGCCTGAACCCGGCGGCCCCGCCATCAGGAGGTTGTGGCCCCCTGCCGCTGCGATCTCTAGCGCGCGTTTCGCAGTCTCCTGCCCGCGCACTTGCCGCAAATCCGGACCGCCGACCGGCGTTTCAGCCGTCGCCGGCTCGGGTAGTGCAATGCGGCCATTGCCCTTCAGATGATTGAGCAGCGTGAGCAGGTCCGGTGCTGCCGTGACCGCGCTGCGCCCTGCCCATGCGGCTTCCGCTCCCTGCGCGGCGGGGCAAATGAGCGCGAGATCCCGCTCGGCGGCACTGATCGCCGCGAGCAGCACACCGGGCACGGGCGCGATCCGCCCGTCGAGGCCCAGTTCCCCCACGACGAGATGCTCGGCCAGCCCTTCCGCGTCCGTCACGCCCATTGCGGCAAGCAGAGCGAGCGCGATGGGCAGATCATAATGCGACCCTTCCTTGGGCAGGTCGGCGGGCGAGAGATTGACGGTAATCCGCTTGGGCGGAAGCGTGAGGCCAATCGCGGCAATCGCGTTACGGACGCGCTCCCGACTCTCCGCCACGGCCTTGTCCGCAAGGCCGACGACAATGAAGTTCGGCAGGCCCGCGACGAGCTGACATTGCACCTCGACCGCGCGCGCCTCAAGCCCCAGAAAGGCGACAGTCTGGACAGTCGCGATCACTTGGTACGCCCCCTTTTTGTTCCCCGTCCCGGATATGGGCTGAACACGCGTAAGTCGAGGGCTTAAGCGGAGGTTTTTTCCAGTGGCTCGAAGCGTGGCGGCAGTTCGAAGAGCGAGACGAACTGCGACTCCAGGGCAGCATCGCCTTTCCCCGTGAGAACTCCGGCGCGCGTGAGTTCGGATAGCGGGACTTTGCCGTAGAAGCGCGCAGCGAGACCGCGCGCGGTACCGCTATAGCTGAGGTCGGGCGCATCCGCTTCTCCCGCGGTCGCATGAAAGACGCCGTCGACCAGCCATGCACGATAGGGAATGCCACCAATATCGAAGCCCAAGGACAGACGAATATCGCCTGCTTTGATCACATCGAGGTTTATCTTGAACGAGAGCAGCATCGCCACACCAGTGAGCGGCAACATGCGGTTATGCGCTGGGGAGCGATAGGCCCATTTCGCCATGGCGAGCACCATCGGCTCGGCTTCCCGCCCCCATGATGTGAGCCCATAGAGCTGGACATTGGCGGGCGGGGGCAAGCGCAAGCGCTCGATGATGTGGCGCGCTTCCATCTCGGTGAGGCGCTGGGTCAGCACATTCGCACTAAGGCCCGGCAGCGCGGCGCGCAGATCCGAGAAGCGACGCGGACCCAGCAAAAGCTCACGGACAACCAGCAGCGCCCAGCGTTCGCCCACCAGATCGAGGCCGTGGGCGAGTCCGCAGGCATCATCAAACTGGCGTTTCGTCGCAGAAGCAGACCTGTTAGTTTCTTTTTCTAACTTCATAGTTGCTAAATATAACTCTCTAAGCCAGTTTCCGCAATGTCGAGTCGCGACGCTGCGGTCGATCAGGTGAGGACACATCCAATGACGACACGCATGATCTTTGTGAACTTGCCGGTACGCGATCTCAAAGCCGCGATGCGATTTTACACCGCGCTCGGTTTCGTGAACGAGCCCCGCTTCACTGATGAGACCGGCGCCTGCATGGTCTGGTCAGAGGCCATCTTCGTGATGCTGCTCACGCATGAGAAGTGGGGGATCTTCACCAGCCGTCCGATCCCGGACAGTGCAGCCAGTGAAGTGATGCTCGCGCTTTCCCTCGAGAGTCGCGAGGCAGTGGTCGCGATGGCCGACACCGCTGGTCAAAATGGCGGCACGGCCGACATCAATCCGGCGCAGGACCACGGCTTCATGATGAGCCGCAGCTTTGCCGACCTCGACGGTCATCTGTGGGAGCCCTTCTGGATGGACCCATCCTTCGCCTCCGGTGAGGCAGAGATACCGGTGGCCGGCTGACCATCCTTGCCGCAGCAGGCCGATTTTACCCCTGACGAAGAAGGAGTTTTGCCATGAGCTATATCGACGGTTTCATGTGCCCGGTGCTGCCGGGGAAGAAGGACGCCTATATCGAAATGGCGAAGAAGGCGGCCCCGCTCTTCGTTGAATATGGCGCGATCCGCGTTGTCGAAGCCTGGAACGACGACATTCAGCCGGGAAAAACGAACGACATGCGCACCGCCGTGATCGCGGAAGCGGGCGAGGACGTGGTCTTCTCATGGATCGAATGGCCGGACAAGGCGACGCGGGACTCCGCGTGGGGTAAGCTGATGGAAGACGAGCGCATGAAGCCGCCTGAGGACAACCCGATGGCCGGTGCCCGGATGATTTATGGTGGCTTCTCCGTCATCCTCGACCACTCGGCCAACTGACCCCCGCAAGGAGATCCGACAGTGAGCGACCGGCACGGCGCCTTCATTTGGTACGAACTCATGACCAGCGATATCGAGGCGGCAAGGGCGTTCTACGAGCCCGTTGTCGGCTGGACGGTGACGGGGCAGTCCGACATGCCCGGCATGGACTATCGGATGATATCGGCGCCCGACGCCATGATCGGCGGCGCAATGCAGATCGATGAGGAGATGGCCAGGGGCGGCGCGCGGCCGGTGTGGCTTGGGTATATCGGCGTGGAGGATGTCGATGCGACGGTCGCGGCGTTAAAATGGGAGGGCGGCAAGATCCTGATCGAACCGCGCGATATCCCCGATGTCGGCCGCTTTGCGATGGTCACGGACCCGCAGGGCGCCCCCTTCTATGTCATGCGCGGTTTCTCGGATGAGGCGAGCACGGCCTTCTCTTCGGATGCGCCGGGTCACTGCGCCTGGAACGAGCTCTCCACGCCGGATCAGAAAGGCGCACACGCCTTTTACGAAGGCCTGTTCGGCTGGACCAATCCCGACTCGTTGCCGATGGGCGAAATGGGCGAGTACCGCTTCCTCCTTTCCGGAGACGAGCGCATCGGCGCGACGGTGGAGCAGAAAGACCGGCCCGCGATCTGGCTCTATTATTTCCGCGTTCCGTCCATCCCGGCCGCAGTCGAGGCGGTGAAGGCCCATGGCGGGGCGATCATGATGGGACCGATGGAAGTGCCAGGCGGCGACCATATCATCATCGGCAGCGATCCACAGGGCGCGACTTTCGCGCTGGTGGGCCGGGGCTGAGCATCAAAGCGGAGAGGACGCATGACCAACAAGCTCACCACATGCCTGTGGTATGACGGCGCGGCCCGCGAGGCGGCGGAGTTCTATGTGACGCTGCTGCCGGACAGCCATATCGTGACTGCGCTCAAGTCGCCGGCCGATAATCCCTCCATGAAAGAGGGCGGCGAACTGGTGGTTGAATTCATACTGGCCGGGCAGAGCTTCATCGGCCTTAACGGCGGCCCGAATTTTAAGTTCAACGAGGCGGTGAGCATACAGATACACACCGAGGATCAGGCAGAGACCGACAGGCTGTGGGAGGCGATCGTCTCAAACGGCGGCGCGGAGAGCGCCTGCAGCTGGTGCAAGGACAAGTGGGGCATGAACTGGCAGATCGTGCCGAGACGCCTCACCGAGCTCATGGCCGATCCCGATCCCGACGTCGCGCGCCGCGTGATGCAGGCGATGATGACCATGCGCAAGATCGACATCGCGGGGATCGAGCGCGCGGCGGAAGGCAAGACATCTGCATGAGTTACACTCTCTATGCACACCCCTTCTCGTCCTATTGCTGGAAGGTGCTGATCGCGCTCCACGAGAAGGGCGTGCCTTTCGCCGTGAAGATCGTGGAGGACCCGGCCGCCATGACGGCGCTGCGCCGGCTCTGGCCGCTCGGCAAATTTCCGGTGCTCGTTGCCGATGGCGCGCCGGTGATCGAATCCACGACGATCATCGAGTTTCTGGACCTGCGCCACCCCGACCAGGCGCCGATGCTGCCCGCCGATTCAACGGCAGCGCTGGACGTGCGCTTCATGGACCGCATCTTCGACAATCATGTAATGACGCCAATGAACGCGATCGTGCGGGCACATATGCAGACGCCCGACGCACCTGACGCTAATATAGTGGCCAAAGCGCAGGCAGACCTCGATACCATCTACGCCTGGCTGGACGAGCGGCTGGCAGACCAGGAGTGGGCCAGCGGCATGGACTTTTCGCTGGCGGACTGCGCTGCCGCGCCATCGCTCTTCTATGCCGACTGGGTGCGCGAAATTCCGGAAAGCCATGTCAATCTACGCGCCTATCGCGCGCGGCTGAATGCTCGGCCGTCGGTCTCGCGGTGCATCGAGAGCGCCCGGCCCTACAGGGGCTATTTCCCGCCGGGCGCGCCTGAACGGGACTGACCCTCATATCCAAAGTTCTCCGGGGCGAGGCAATTGACATTTCCTGTCCCCTTGCCTATCGGGCGGCGCGTGGAGCGGCCGCCTCATCGGGCGGCCCTTTTTGTCGTTCGCTTGCAGCGGCGATTCGCAGATTTATTGAGGAATGAACGATGAAGCGGACTTTCCAGCCGAGCAACCTTGTTCGCAAGCGCCGTCACGGCTTCCGCGCCCGCATGGCGACGGCGGCCGGCCGCAAGGTGCTGCGCGCCCGTCGCGCTCGCGGCCGCAAGAGCCTCTCGGCCTGAGCGACACCTCTTCGCGCGCTTTGGGTCAAATGACCCGGCGCGCTGATTATCTGGCCGCCAATCGCGGCCTGCGTCAGCCCATGCCAGGCTTTGTCCTGCTCGTGCGCGATCGCCGCGATGGCGATCAGGCGATTCGAATCGGCATCACCGTCACCAAGAAGATCGGCGGCGCAGTCGTCCGCAACCGGATGAAGCGGCGTTTTCGGGCACTAGCGCGAGAGTTGTTGCCTGCTCAGGGTATATCCGGTGCGGACCATGTCCTGATCGGCCGCGAAGGCGGTATCGAGCGCGATTTCGACGCGCTTCGCACCGAACTTGCCAAGGCGCTGGCCCGGATTGCGGCAAAGGCCCGGCCCGACACGCCGAAAAGTGCCAATGCGTCATGATCGCGCGGCTGATGATCCTCATCGCGCGCGGCTGGCAACTCGGGCCAAGTCGCGTTCTGCCCCCCAGCTGTCGCTATCATCCAAGCTGCTCGGCCTATGCGATCGGCGCGGTGCAAAAATATGGCGCGATCAAGGGTGGCTGGCTGGCAATCAAACGGCTATTGCGCTGCCACCCATGGGGCGGATCGGGCTTCGACCCGGTTCCATGACAGTGACTGCCAGAGGCATGATTAGCGGGAAGCGACGATAAGTGAACGACAAGCGTAACCTCGTGCTGGCGGCTTTGCTGACCGTCGCCATCCTCTTTGGCTGGCCCTACATCGCCAACCGCTTTTTCCCCACGGCAAATCCGCCCGCCACCAAGATCGAGGCCGGCAAGGAAGTGGCCGTGCCCAATCCGGCTGCGGACCCGACTGCCCATTCGCCCGCCGCGATCCGCGACCGCGCGGTCGTGCTGAAGGACAGCCCTCGCGTCGTCATTGATACGCCGCGTCTCAAGGGGTCGATTGCTCTCAAGGGCGCCCGCATCGATGATATCGTGCTGCCGGACTACCGCGAAACGGTGGCAAAGGATTCGCCACCTGTGCGACTCTTCTCGCCCGCAGGCACGAGCGACGCCTATTTCGCTGGCTTCGGCTGGTCGGGCGAGGGCCTGAAGGCGCCGGACGGCAATAGCGTCTGGACCGCTGACAAATCCGTCCTGAAGCCCGGCGCGCCGGTGACGCTTCGCTGGGACAATGGCGCGGGCCAGCGCTTCGTGATGCGCGTCTCCGTCGACGAGAATTATATGCTCAGTGTCGATCAGACGGTCGAGAATGTCGGCAACGGAACGGTCGCTGCCCGCCCCTTCGGACTTCTCTCCCGCAATGGCGTCTCGAAAGATGCGTCCACATGGACGATCCACACCGGCCCGATCGGTGTGTTCAACGGCGCCGCTAATTACAGCATCAATTTCAAGGATCTTGATGCCGGCACGCCCGAGCGCTTCGGCACGACCGGCGGCTGGATCGGCTTTACGGATCATTACTGGCACGCCGCGCTCATCCCCGCGCAGGATCGTCCGGTTGACGCACAGTTCCGCGCGAGTTCGGGCCAGCGCTATCAGGCCGACATGAGCTACGCGCCGGTCATTCTGGCGCCGGGCAAGTCGGTCACCACGACCAGCCGGCTCTTCGTCGGTGCCAAGGAAGCCAAGCTGCTCGAAGCTTATACCGACCAGGGCGGCGTCCAGCTGTTCGATCGCGCGATCGACTGGGGCTGGTTCCGCTGGTTCGAGAAGCCGATTTTCTATCTGCTCGACTGGCTGTTCCGCATGATCGGCAATTTCGGCGTCGCGATCATCTGCCTCACCTTCATCGTGCGTGGCATCATGTTCCCGATCGCCCAGCGTCAGTTCGCCTCCATGGCGGCAATGCGCGCAGTGCAGCCGAAAATGAAAGCGATCCAGGAGAAGCACAAGGACGACAAGCTGAAGCAGCAGCAGGAGATCATGGAGCTCTACAAGAAGGAGAAGATCAATCCGCTTGCCGGCTGTCTTCCCATCTTCCTGCAGATTCCGGTCTTCTTCGCGCTCTACAAGGTGCTGATGCTCGTCGTGGACATGCGCCACCAGCCCTTCGTGCTGTGGATCCGCGACCTGTCCGCGCCAGATCCCTTGCACATCCTCAACCTGTTCGGTCTGCTGCCCTTCACGCCGCCCTCCTTCCTGGGCATCGGCGTGCTGGCCATCCTGCTTGGCATCACCATGTGGCTGCAGTTCAAGCTGAATCCCACGCCGATGGACGACATGCAGAAGCAGGTGTTCGCGATCATGCCGTGGATGATGATGTTCGTCATGGCGCCGTTTGCCGCGGGCCTGCTCATCTACTGGTGCACATCCAACCTCCTCACCATCGCCCAACAATGGTGGCTTTACCGGAGCCATCCGGTGCTGAGCCAACAGGCGGCGGCGAAGTGACGTGAGCGATCCCGCCGAAGAGGCGCAGCGCGCGGAAGCGATCGAGGAGGCCCGGCGCATCTTTGCCGGGCCGATCGGCTTTCTCAAGAGCGCTCCGGGGCTCAAATTCCTGCCCGATCCGATCGTGTCAGAAGTGGCCTTTGCTGGCCGCTCCAATGTCGGCAAGTCCTCGCTCATCAACGCGCTGACCAACCGCAACGGCATCGCGCGCACGTCCAACACGCCCGGCCGCACGCAGGAGCTCAACTTTTTCGACGTGGGCGTGACGGAGCTTGAGAACGGCGCCCTCACGCCGCCGCTCTTCCGCCTCGTCGATATGCCCGGCTATGGCTATGCCAAGGCACCCAAGGATGTTGCAAAGCAGTGGCGCTTTCTGGTGAACGACTATCTGCGCGGGCGCGCCGTGCTCAAGCGGGCGCTGGTCCTCATCGATAGCCGGCACGGCATCAAGGACGTGGACCGCACCTTGCTCGACATGCTGGACGAGGCGGCGGTTGGCTACCGTCTGGTTCTCACGAAGGCAGACAAGGTGAAGGCGAGCGAATTGGACGCGGTGCGCACAGCGACGCTTGCCGAAGCGCGGGGACGAACGGCGGCCTATCCGGAGATCATCGCGACCTCCAGCGAGAAGGGCATGGGCTTGCCAGAGCTGCGCGCGGCGGTGATCGAAGCGCTCGCCTGATCGCTATCTGGACGGCTGCACGTCCAGAGGCTTCACCTCGGCTTGTGGCAGCGAGGTGCCCAGCAGTGCCGCGAGTGTCGGCGCAATTGCCCGCATATCGATCACGCCCAGATCCCGCCCCTTGGCGACCCCTTTGCCCATGACCAGCAGGCTGGCATGCAACGCCGGGCTGTTCGGGAAATAACCGTGCATGCCCTTGTACGGTGGCGGAAACCGGAGCGGCACGTCCTTGCCGTAGAAGCCGCCGGTCGCCATTCCGGGCTTGAGGCTGACGTAGAAGCTGGCTTCCGGATTGCCGCCCATCGTGGCGATCTCCGCTTGCTCTACGATCCGCTCGATTCCGTTGGCCGGATCGGCCTTTAGCTTGTCCAGCACCGCAAGAACGCGCGTCTGCAGCGCCTTGTCGGCCGGCCGTGCCAGCATGATCGCCGCCGATCCGCCCGAGGCCCAGGGCACCGCTTCCCAACTTGCGATCTTGCCATCCGCGCCGACAGTGACCAGTCCGGCTTCGATGAAAGCGCCATAAATATTGAGCGCGTTGTCGATCGGGACGAAACCGTGGTCACTCACCACGGCAACGGCAGCATCCGGCCGCGCCGCCAGTTCGGCAGCGACCAGCTTCCCGACCAGCGCATCGATCCGCTCCAATATGGCTTTCGCTTCGGGCGAACCGGGCCCGTAGGCGTGCTCCTCATGATCGAGGGACGCGAAATACACGGTCATAAATTCCGGCTTTTCGTCTGCGATAAGCTGCGCGGCGAAACGCGCGCGATTCTCATCAGCGACGATGCTCTCATCGATTCCGGCCGCATAGGGCTGGCCGACTTCACGTTCCAGCCGCGACTTGAGCCCCGGTGTCGCCAGCGCATCGATGAGCTTGGCGTCGTCGGCATGGCCCGTGCGCCAGATCTGGGGCATATTATACGTGATGCCCTGTGCGCCGACGCTGACCGGCCAGTGGACATTCGCCGTCCGGATACCGGCCTTCGCCGCCACGCCCCACAGCGTCTCGCGCTTGTAGTCGGACGCATACCAGAACCAGCCGTCGTGGTTCATCTGCGTGGGATCGAACGTCGTATTGGAGACGATGCCATGGCGCGCGGGAGCAGCACCAGTCACAAGCGTAGCGTGGCTGGGATAAGTGAGCGTGGGCAGCACCCCGACCACACCGCGCGCATAGCTTCCTTCAGTGAGGAAGCGCCGGAGATTGGGCACCTTGAGCCCGCGCTTCTCCGCCTCGATCACATCGAGCGGGCGTAGTCCGTCGATCGAGATGAGCAGTACCGGCTCCGCCCCCGCCGCGACCGGAGCCGCGGCGAAGATCAGAGATGCCAACAGCGGCAGGCGCTTCATCAGAAGCCGACCTTGATCGTCGCGAAGACCTGCTGCGGCGCGCCGATCAGCAGTGTCTGCGCATCGCCGCTATTGCCAAAGCCGCCCGAACCGATCGTCCCGATATACTTCTTGTCGAACAGGTTGGTGGCGTTGACCTGCAGCTCGATCTTGTCGGTGAAGCGATAGCCGACCGAGGCGTCCACGATCACCCGGCCATCCACCGATACGTCGTTGGTGTAGCTATAGTAGCGCTTCGACATGTAGTTGGCGCCGATCCGGCCGAAAATCGGACCTTGGTCATAGTTCAACTCGCCGCGCAGCATGTGCTTGGGGCTGTCCACCACTGTCTTACCCTTGATGGCGGCAACCAGCTTACCATCCGAGCTGTTGAACACATCGTTCCGATAGCTGGCGTCCGTATAGCTATAGGAAGCGAACAGGCCGAAGCCGCCGCCCAGCCGAAGGTCGCCAGCCGCCTCGATACCGACGGCGCGCACCTTGCCAACATTCTGCAGGGCCGAGGCAAGACCGAGGATCGGGCTGCCGACCTGCACGGCCAGCAGACGATTGCGGAAGTTCACCAGATAGGCGCCGAGCGTGCCGTTGAAGACTGGCGTGTGGTAGCGCAGGCCCAGCTCATAGGTGTCGGACGCCTCGGGCTTGAGGTCGTCGCGGATCTGATCGAAGCCCGCCTGACTGGTCGAAAACGGTCCGCTGGTGGTCGCGCTCGCGAAAGCCTTGGTGACCTGCGTGAAGCCGCCGAAGATCTCCGCCTCCCGGGAGAGCTCGACAGCAAAACCGGCATGAGGCTGGAGCCAGTCCTCCGCCTTGATCTTGCCCTCGGGGAAGCTGCTGGACACAACCGCCTCGGCCTCGTTCGTGACCTTGAAGCCTTTCCAGCCGACATTCAGCGTCACCATGCCGAGATCGATCTTGTCCCGAACATAATATTGGAACGTATCAGTGGTGAAGTCGAAGGCCCACTGCGTGAAGAAGGGGTTCTTCGGGTAGTCGCGGAAGCTGACCCCCGGCTCGGCCCGGCTCGCGAATGCATAGAAGCGCCGTGCCTGATCGAACTTGTTGTTCTCGTACCATGCGCCGGCCTCAAGCGTCTGCGCGCCGACGGTAAAATCGACACTGCCGAACACACCAACGCGGTCCATCTCATATTCAGTCGTTCGGATCGACAGAGGCGAGCCAGTCGGGCTGGGCACGGACGGCGTCGCCCAGAGCCCCATGCCCTTATTGTTGTGATAATAGGTTCTCAGCTTCAAATTGGCCTGTTCGCCCAGGGGCGTGGCGATGCCGACCGCGCCCAACCAGTCCTTGCGGAGACCGGCCGCATCATAATAGGCGTCCCACACCGAGGTGACATTGTCAGGATAGACCGTGCCGGCCGCCGGATTTGAGACCGGGCCGCCTGTTTCCCCGCGATTGTTGCCGATATCGGCATAGCGCACAGCACGGGCATAATCGGGGAATGTGTTGTCCCACTTCCAGCCGAGCCGGTCGATCATGTCCATGGACATGTCCTGATAGTCGTTCTCGCGCCGGTCGGAATAGCTCAGCCATCCGTCGATCTTCGCGTCGCCGACAGGCACCACGACTTTCGCGTTGACCATATGCTGGTCCTGCGTGCCTGCGCCTTTCCACTTGTCGGTCGAACCATAGGCATAGGAGACATAGCCGCGAATGCCGTCCGCGCTGCCCATGTTAAGCCGTGCGAAACCGCGCCAGGTCTCGTCCGAGCCATAAGTGAGGTTGCCCTGCCCGCCCAGCGTATCGGCAGGGTCCATCGAGAAGGTCTCCACCGTGCCGCCCAGATTGCCGGTGGACTGGGTGCCCAGCGATCCCGC
The DNA here is from genome assembly GCF_052327305.1 of Sphingobium sp. CR28. Classification (GTDB taxonomy): domain Bacteria; phylum Pseudomonadota; class Alphaproteobacteria; order Sphingomonadales; family Sphingomonadaceae; genus Sphingobium. Next base: position 1,762,192 of record NZ_CP182486.1, read on the forward strand.
GCCCTGGCTGACGCGCACGCTGCCGATATTCTCTGAACTGATCGCACGAGTGATGTGCAGGCCATTGTGGTTGCCATAGCTCATATCGCCCAGCGGGATGCCGTCGAACGTGAATCCGAGCTGATTCTGGTTGAAGCTGCGGATCGAGACGCGCTGCGACCATTCATAGTTTCCGAACGGATCCGCCGACTGGAAGTTGACGCTGGGCAGCTTCTCAATGGCTTTCAGGGGATTGGTGCCAGGAGTCAGGGAGATGAAATCCTTGGAACCGATCTCCTGAACCTGTCGGGTCTCCCCCCGGCCAAAGACCAGAATCTCCGTACCGTCGCCATTGGCGTCCTCGGCGGGTGCCTGCGCATGTGCGCTCGGAACGATCAGCGGCAAAAAGGCAGCGGACAAGAATAGCTTGGCGGTGAAACGACGCATTTTGCGATCCCCCTGAGTTTCTGGATGGGGGCGCCTCTATTCATGCTGCGTTGCAATAATGCGTGAGAACGGGGTCGGATTCATTACAGTTGCAGTACGACGCGACCGCCTTGCGTCTCACATCCTTCACCCGTAGGTCGGGCTCATACCAAGGCGGAGAAACCGGCACGTGATGAAGCTGTTCATCGGCAACAAGACCTATTCCAGCTGGTCGCTGCGGGGCTGGCTCGCGGCCAAACAGTCCGGCCTGCCGTTCGAGGAAGCCGTTGTTCCGCTTTACGACGAAGAGTGGGATCGGCGCCGTGAGGGTGATGAGTTTGCGCCGTCATCCGGCAAAGTCCCGATCCTGTGGGACGACGAGACGGTGGTGTGGGATAGCCTCGCGATCGTCGAATATCTCAACGAAAAGTCAGGCGGCGACAAGTTCTGGCCGCAGGATTCCGCGGCCCGTGCCATGGCCCGCTCGATGGCGGCGGAAATGCACTCTTCCTTCGCCGCACTGCGCCGGGAGTGCGGGATGAACATCCGCGCCATTTATCCGCCCAGCCCCAAGAGCGATGCAGTCATGGCAGACGTCGCCCGCATCATGGAATTATGGGCGCAGGCACGCGCCCGCTATGGGCGGGCCGGCGAATTCCTCTTCGGCGAATTCGGCGCGGCCGACATCATGTATGCGCCGGTGGTCACGCGATTCGTGACCTATTCCATTCCCGTCGCGCGCTTCGCGGTGCCCTATATGCAGGCGGTGATTTCGCACCCCTTCATGCAAGACTGGATCGGCAGCGCCCAAGCCGAGGATTGGGTGATCGAGAAGTTCGAGCTGCCCGCGACGGCCTGACTATCGGAGTTCGCGCCATAGAGCGCCGCAAGATAGCGCGGATTTCAGTCCTACTTGCGAATGGGATAAGGCGTACCGTCGCGGTGGAAATAGCCATCGCGCGTAAAAACCATGTCGATATCCGAGTAGGCGCCGCCTTCCTGCCTGTCACCGGCGCTGAAGCAGATGAAGGCGCAATCCACCGTGCTGCGGTTCACCAGATGATGCCCGTTGCGCACGCCTGCGGGCCAAGCCACGCAGTCCCCCGGATGCAGGACGGTCTCGCCCTCGTCCTCGATGAGCACGGCCTCCCCGCTCAGCATGACCAGAAACTCGTCTTCGCCCTCATGCCAGTGTCGCTGGGATGACCAGGCACCGGGCTTGAGCGTGACATGATTGGCACCGAGATGGGTCATTCCGTTGATCGCGCCCAAACGCCGCTGCCAACGCCCCGCCACAGGCTCATCGAACGGCGGGGGATATCCCGTCTTGTTCACCGGTTCGATGGCACCAAGATCGATTTTGGGCATGGCGTCCTCCTTTCCTTGACTGGAGGGAACGGCTAACGCCACCGGATGCAGGATACCAGTCTTCACACGCCTCTTGCGGATCCCGTCGCGCTCACTGAGCGTCTGCTGGCCTGCCCTTCGATCACGCCGGCGACCGGGCCGGTGTTCGAATGCCTGACGGAGATGCTCGTTCCCCTCGGCTTTACGGTCGAGCGCTTTATGGACGGAGAGTTGCCTGACGGGCCGGTGGAGAATCTGCTCGCGGTTCGGCGCGCCGGTCCCGGTCGTCATCTCGCCTTTGCCGGTCATCTCGACGTCGTGCCGCCGGGCGACGGCTGGACTAGCGACCCCTTCGCCCCGGTGCGCAAGGGCGATTTGCTTTATGGACGTGGCGCGGTGGACATGAAGGGTGCGATCGCGGCCTTCGTCGCAGCGGTCGCCCGCGCGGCGCCGACCGACGGCACGCTCAGCCTGCTCATTACCGGCGACGAGGAAGGCAGCGCGACCTTCGGCACCAAGGCGCTGATGGCCCATATGGCCGAGAAGGGCGTCCAGCCTGACATCTGCCTCGTCGGCGAACCGACCAGCGTCAACCGGCTGGGCGATACGATCAAGATCGGCCGGCGAGGCTCGGTCAACATGTGGATCAGCGTCGAAGGTGTGCAGGGTCATGTCGCCTACCCGCATCTCGCGCGCAACCCAATCACGCCGCTCGTCCGCATCATGGCCGCGATCGAGGCGATTGAGCTGGACGAGGGAACGGACTGGTTCCAACCAAGCAACATCGAGTTCACCGATGTGATGGTGGGCAATCCGGCGACCAACGTGATTCCTGCGCGGGCGACGGCGCGCCTTTCAATTCGCTTCAATGATCTGCACCGGGGGGCGGCGCTGGCCGATCGTATCCGTGCGATCGTCGAAGCGGAGGGTGGCACGCTGGAGGCGAAAATCAGCGGCGAGGCGTTCTTGACGCCCCCGGGCGATCTCTCGGCGCTGGTCAGTTCCGCGATCGAAGCGGAGACTGGCCTGACTCCGGAACTTTCAACCAGTGGCGGCACCTCGGATGCGCGCTTTCTCTCCGCGCTTTGCCCCGTCGTCGAATTCGGCCTCATCAATGCGACGATGCACAAACTCGACGAGGCCGTGTCCGTGCAGGATCTCGAAAGCCTGACGCGCATCTACCAGCGCATCATCGACGCCGCCTGAACCCCTGCTTCAACTCAGCTTGCCCGTGATTCCGATAGCGCCCGCGCATAGAGCCAGGCCCTGATCGCACTGGCGAGATTGGGCGGCGCTTGCTGGGCGATTCGCGCCGCGTCTATTTGGGCGACGAGCGCGCTAAGCGGTAAATCCTCCGCCTTCGCCGCCTGCTCCAGCCCAAACCAGAAAACGCGCTCGAGGCTGATCGAGGTCGGATGCCCCGCGATCGTCATGCTGCGCTTGACGGGACCCGTGAGCGGGTCGGTATCGCGGGGAATACCGCTCATCAATACATGTGCTGGCCGCCGTTCATCGACAGGGTCGAGCCTGTGACGAAGCCGGCATCCTCACTCACCAGGAACACCACGCCACGGGCAATTTCCTGCGCCTGGCCAAGCCGGCCGACCGGAATCTTGGCGACGATCTTCTCCAGCACCGGAGCTGGGACTGCCGCGACCATATCCGTGTCGATATAGCCCGGCGCGATGGCGTTGACGGTGATGCCGGAGCGCGCGCCTTCCTGCGCGAGCGCCTTGGTAAAGCCATGGATGCCGGACTTGGCAGCTGCATAGTTCACCTGACCATATTGCCCGGCCTGTCCGTTGATCGAGCCGATGTTGACAATGCGGCCCCAGCCGCGCTCGCGCATGCCGGGGAAGGTCGCTTTCGCCATGTTAAAGCAACCGCCAAGGTTGATGCGCATCACCTCGTTCCAGTCGTCGAAGCTCATCTTGGCGAGCACGCCGTCCCGCGTGATGCCGGCATTGTTGACCACCACATCGATGGGGCCCAGGTCGGCCGCAACGGCAGCGCAGCCATCCAGGCAAGCCTGATGGTCGCCAACGTCCCACTTGTAAGCCTTGATGCCGGTGCGCTGCGTAAAGGCCTTGGCCTTTTCGTCATTGCCGGCATAATTCGCGGCGACGGTGAAACCGGCATCCTTGAGCGCGAGGCTGATCGCTTCCCCGATACCGCGCGTTCCGCCGGTCACGATTGCCACTCTGCTCATCAGTCCTCTCCCGTCAGTTCAGTTCGGCCCATCCGGCCAGTTCGCGCCCGATCATGCCGCCATAAAGATCGATAGCGTCAGGCTCGGCGTTGAGACAACGCAAAAAGGCGAATTGCTCTCCGCCTGCCTGCAGGAAGCTGTCCCGTCCCCGCAGGCCGATCTCCTCCAGCGTCTCAAGACAATCGGCGGCAAAACCCGGCGTCACCACCGCCACGGACCGCACACCCTGCCCGGCAAGCTCCGTGAGAGTGACGTCCGTCGCCGGCTCCAGCCATTTCGCGCGGCCGAAGCGGGACTGGAACGTGGGCACGACCTCCCGCCCGAGCACCTCGGCAAGCAGCCGCGCCGTCTTGAGGCACTGGCAGTGATAGGGGTCGCCAAGGCGCAGCGTTCGCTCGGGCATACCGTGGAAGCTGGCGACAAGACGCTCCGGCGCGAAGGGCAGTGCCGCCAGATCCGCCTGGATTCGCGCGGCAAGTACGCGAATATAAGCCGGATCATCATGCCAGGGCGGCATGACGCGAATAGCGGGCTGCCAGCGCATGTCAGCCAACGCGGCGCTCACCGCGTCCATGACCGATGCGGTCGTCGCTGCGCAATATTGCGGATAGAGCGGCACGATGAGGATCCGGTCGCACCCCGCATCCTTGAGAGCCCGCAGCTTCGTTCCGACCGCAGGCGCACCATAGCGCATCGCCCAGTCGACGAGTGCCGCGCTTCCCCAGCGCTCTGCCAAGCGCTCAGAGATGTGGCGCGTGTGCACCGCAAGCGGAGAACCCTCGTTCGTCCAGACCTGGCTGTAAGCATGCGCAGACTTCCTAGGCCGGGTGCGAAGGATGATACCCCGCAAGATCGGCTGCCAGATCACCGGCGGAATTTCGACGACGCGCCGATCGGACAGGAATTCCGCGAGATAGCGTCGCACTGCGTCCGGGGTCGGCGCGTCTGGCGTTCCTAGATTGACGAGCAGCACGCCAATGTTGCGCGGCGCAATGGTGGGATGGTCGACGGGAAGGGCAGGCCCGTTCATGCTGAGGCAGCTCCGTTAAGCGGCAGGTTGCGCCAGCGCCGGCCTGTAAGCGTCGCAAGCGCGCTGGCAAGCGCAGGCGCGGCGGCGGGCACGCCGATTTCGCTCATGCCAATTGCTGGTTCGGAACTGCGAGCAAGCTCCACTATGACCTCCCCAATCTCTGCCATGCGCGGCAGGCCCATCTGGCCAAGACGCATCGCACGGGGAAGCCCGCCCCGATATTCGCTTGCGCCGCCCATGGCAGAGGCCAATCCAAAGATCAGTCCGCCTTCGATCTGCTGGCGTGCAATCACGGGATTTATCGGCGCACCGATATCCGCCACGGCGACCGCCCGCTCGATCTTTATGCGTCCCCCGGAGAAACCCGCCTGCACAAGCACGGCGATGGCACCGCCCTGCATCATGTGGCAGGCAATCCCCTGCCCGCTCCCCCTTGCGCCGCCCTGCCAGCCGCCCAGCGCCGCCACATTGGTGAGGCATCGGGCGAGATGAGGATTGTTACCGAGCATCTGCATCCGGAAGGACAGCGGTTCGACGCCGGCAATCTGGGCCAGTTCATCGATGAAGGATTCGACGAAGAAGCAGTTGATCGTATCGGCATTGCCGCGCCAACGCCCGGTCGGCAGCGGCACATCCACGGGATAATGATCCACCGCGAGATGCGGGATGGCATAGGGCGGGATAAGACCGGAGGCGGCAGCGCTGTCCGCGTGCAAGGCCTTCGCCCGCGCCGCCATCGGCCTCTCGCCGTGCGCCACGCGCGCCCAAGTTTCGGCCAGCGCAGCCGGCATAGCAACCTTGGCGGAGAAGCCGTCGACAAGTCCACCCTGGCCGATATGCGCCGCCATCCGGGCTCTGGCCGGCGGGCGGGGTCGATCCTGCACGATGTCTTCAGAACGAGACCACATCAGTTGCACCGGCACTTTCGCCTCACGGGCAATGAGGGCAGCTTGCACGCCGGCTTCATGTTCCATCTTTCGGTCGAACGACCCGCCAGCGAAGAGCGGGTAAATAGTGACCGCGCTTTCCGGAAGCCCAAGTGCCTGGGCAACGGCGCGGCGCGCGAAAACCGGCGCCTGCGTGGGCATCCAGACCTCAACATCCCCGTCCCGCACTCGCGCGGTCGCGGCCATCGGCTCCAGCGCGAGGTGGAGCGCGGGCGCCACGCTGTACGTGGCGGTTGCGATGCGTGCCCCATCGAACACGCTTGCAAGATCGCCCGTCGCCACGAAGCGGCGCCCGTCATCGCTATCAAAGGCCGTGTCGAGCGCCTTGTCGATCAAGCTGTCATCGAGAAGCGGCGTGGCGACGTCGAACACCGGGTCCAGTCGCCCAAGCGCCTGGTTGGCCGCCCACCAGTTGCGCGCGGTGACCGCAACCCAGCCGTCCTGCTTCACGATACCGACGATGCCGGGCACCTTGCGAGCGGCCGCTTCGTTCATGGAAATCAGCCGACGTGCGCCGATCGGTCCCTGACGGATCGAAGCGAAGAGCATGTCGGGCAAGCGGATATCCGCCGCGTAATTTGCCGACCCGTCAATCTTAGCGGGTACGTCGAGCCGGGGCAGTTCCGCACCGATGAGCGAATCCTCGCGGTCGGGAGAGCGATAGGGCAGCAGCTGAGGCACGGGCAAACGGGCAGCTTCCTCGGCCAGTTCGCCGGTCTTCAGCGTGCGCTTGCCGTCCGTCACCAGTCCGTCGCGAATGTCGCAGATTTCCCACGCCACATCCCAACGCGCCGCCGCCGCCTGACAGAGGAGCGCACGAGCGACTGCGCCTGCCTCCCGATAAGCCTCGCGGAACATCGGCACGGACGTCGCTCCGCCGGTTAGCATCATCGTCCTTCGGCGCGCAAGCTCAGCCAGCGCATAGTCGCCCAGACTCCCGGTCGCGCGCGAAAGATCGCTTGCCATCCATTCGCTCGCCAGCAGCGTGTTGGCGTAAAGCGGAGAGGGCGGCGCGGGTTGCACCGCGATGGTCCGCCAATCCGCGCCCAGCTCGTCGGCAAGAATTTGCGCAAGCAGAGTGAAGACGCCCTGACCCAGCTCCGCCTGCGGCACCATGACGAGGATCTGACCGGCCCGGTCGATCTTGAGAAACGCACCGATCGCTGTTTCGCCCGGAGCCACCGAAAGACGCGCATCATAGCGTCGCGGCCATACTCCCCAGGCCACCAGAAGACCTCCTCCGGCGGCGGCACCCACCAGCAAACCGCGTCGGCTGATGGAAGGAGATTTCACCGCGTCGCGGCCCCGATGGACTTATCGAGCCACTGGCTCACATGCTGCGCAATTGCTCGGAAGGCCGTCCCGTGAACGCCCTCCGCAGCGGCAGGCGGCGACCCGGCGTCGGATGCGGTTCGCACTGCGATGTCGAGTGGCACGCGCCCCAGAAACGGCATACCCAGCTCGACCGCGCCCGCTTCCGCTCCTCCGCTGCCGAAAGGATCGGACACTTCGCCGCAATGCGGACAGACATAGCCGGCCATGTTCTCCACCATGCCGATGATCGGCACTTTCGCCTGATCGAACAGACTGACGGCCCGCGCCGCATCGATGAGCGCCAAATCCTGCGGGGTGGAGACGATCACCGCGCCTGCAGGCTTGTAGCGCTGAATCATGGTGAGTTGAATGTCACCTGTGCCCGGCGGCAGATCCACGATCAGCACCTCCGTGTCGTGCCACGCCGCGTCGATGAGCTGCGACAGCGCGTTGCCCGCCATTGGCCCACGCCATGCGATCGCCTGCCCCGCCGGCACGAGGTGACCCATGGACAGCATCGGCACGCCGAATGCATTCGGTATAGGCACCAGCTTTTTGCCTTCGACTTCGGGCTTTACGCCCTCGCTGGACAGCAGCCTGGGAAGTGAAGGCCCATAAATATCGGCGTCCACCAGCCCGACGCGGCGCCCTGCTCGCGCCAGCGCCACGGCAAGATTTGCGGCGAGCGTCGACTTGCCTACCCCACCCTTGCCCGAGCCGACCGCAATGATGCGCGGGGGGAGTTCTTTCTCGGCGGTAAGCGCAATTCGCACATCCTGAACACCGGGCAGCGACCGGCCAACCGCGCCTGCCTCCGCTTCAAGCTGCTCGCGCGCGGCAGCGTTCAGCCCGGAGACGTCCAGCACCAGACTGAGAACCCCGTCCCGGACTCGGGCTGACGTCATGCGACCGCCGGTCGCGGCAGCCAAACGGTCGGCGCTGGCCGGATCGAGCGCATCTGGGGACCTGGTCATGCCCCGGGTCTCTAGAGCGAGTTTTGTCTAAGCGAAAGCGCCAGAGCCGCATAGCTGGAAAGGATAAGAGGGATTTTCCGCGCCCTGGCTCTGTTTTTCCGCGGCGAGCGTGCTTATACAGACCAGATGAACGAGATTTCCGGGAGCAGGGACAAGGCCGTATTGGCCATGAGCGAAGGCGGACCTTGGGGTAACGCCAATGATGGCAACAAGCCAACCGGTGGGGGCGACGAGCAGTCCAACCCCTGGTCGAAGCCCAGTGGCGCGCGCGAGTCCGGCATTCCGGGCGGGCGCGGCCCGAGCGCGATCGACGAGCTGGTGCGCAAGGCGCGCGACAGTTTTGGCGGTGGAATGCCGCAAGGTCCGGAAGGCCGCAGAATCTGGCCTTATCTCGCCATTGGCGTTGTTGCGATTTGGCTCGCGACGACAAGTGGACATCTTGTCGGCCCTCAGGAGCGCGGCATCGTCACGTTCCTCGGCAGCTATAGCCGCACGCTTTCATCGGGCTTCAACGTGACCCTCCCCGCGCCTTTCGAGGCCGTAAGCATCGTCGATGTTGAGGAAATCCGCTCGGTCGATCTTGGATCGACGACGGGCGAGAGCGAAAATCTGATGGTGACTGGAGACCAGAATATCATCAATCTGGGCTATTCGGTGCGGTGGAACATAAAGAATCCCGTCGCCTACAGCTTCCAGATCGCTGAACCGGAGCAAACGATCAGCGAGGTCGCGGAATCATCCATGCGTGCGGTGATCGCCACTGCCTCCCTTCAGGATGCGCTCGGTGCTGGTCGCACCGTGATAGAAGCGCAAGTCCAGGAGCGGATGCAGGAAGTGCTCGACAGCTATGGCGCGGGCGTTCGCGTGCAGGGCATCGCCATCAAGCAGGCCGATCCGCCAGCCGCCGTGAACGACGCTTTCAAGGAAGTGACGGCCGCACAGCAGACCGCCGAATCCTACCTCAACGAAGCGCGGACTTATGCGCAGACTCTTTCCGCAACCTCGCAGGGCGAGGCTGCCGCCTTCTCCAAGGTCTATGAGGAGTATCGGCTTGCGCCGGAGGTGACGCGCCGCCGCATGTATTATGAGACCATGGAAAAGATACTCTCCGGCGTCGACAAGACGATCCTGGAGACCGGGAACGTAACGCCCTATCTGCCGCTTCCGGCACTGCAAGGATCGCGGGCGCGACCCGCTGAGTCCCAGGAGGGCAACTGACATGGGACCGATCAGTGTGAAAAATCCCATCGCCCTCGCCATTCTCGCGACGGTAGCGCTCATCCTCATCGGTAGCACCGTCTCTATTGTGCCGGAGACGCGTCAGGCAGTAATCACGCGGTTCGGCGAACCGGTCTATATCGTCAACGCCTACAAACCGGGCGAAGTGTTCGGTCGCACGGGTGCGGGCGTTAACCTCCGCATTCCGTTCATGGATCAGATCACCTGGATCGACAAGCGCGTCCAGGCTGTGGACATGGAGCGCCAGCAGGTTCTCTCGACGGATCAGTTGCGACTGCAGGTGGACGCTTACGCGCGCTACCGGATCGTCGATCCGCTCCGCATGTTCATCGCAGCCGGCACGGAAGAACGCGTGTCCGACGCATTACGCCCCATCCTCGGCTCGACCCTGCGTGCGGAACTGGGTAAACGCCGCTTTGCGCTTCTGCTTAGCCCCGAACGCGGCGTAATGATGGACAATGTCCGCGCGCGGCTTAACCGGGTCGCTCGCCAATATGGCGCTGAAGTGATCGACGTGCGGATCAAGCGCGCCGATCTGCCGGACGGCACGCCGCTCGAGAGCGCCTTCCAGCGGATGCGGACCGCACGCAAGCAGGAAGCTCTGACAATTCAGGCCGAGGGCGCCAAGCGCGCCCAGATCATCCGCGCGGAAGCTGACGCCACTGCCGCCCGCATTTATGCGGACAGCTTCGGCAAGGATCCCGCATTCTACGATTTCTACCGCGCCATGCAGTCCTATCGCTCCACCTTCAGTCCGGACGCGCAGGGCAAGACCAACGTGGTGCTCTCGCCGGACAACGATTTCCTGCGACAGTTCCGCGGCAAATGATGAGGCGAGGCGGACCCTTTTGGGTCCGTCACGCTTATTCAATGCCGGTTAATCCGGTACGCTACATGCGAGCGGGGTTATGGGTAGACGGAGGGCGTCATGGTCGTCCTTTTGTCCGCCAAGGTCGCCACGCTTTCGCCTGGAACGAGAGGAAGATTTAGACGTGCGTTATGCTTATGCAATCACTGCGGCGCTTCTGGTGGGCGGCACGACCCTCGCCGTAACCTCCAGCCCGAACGTCGTCGCCCAGACCGCGCAGAACGAGGGCACTGCCGCCGCGCCGCGTGGCGCTCCCGGCAGTTTTGCGGATATGGTCGAGCGCCTCCAGCCGGCCGTGGTCAACATTTCCACGAATCAGCGCGTTCAGGTGCAAAACCCGTTCGCCGGCACGCCCTTTGGCGATCTCTTCGGCTTCGGCAATGGTGGCAGCGGTGGTCGGCCGCAAACCCGGCAGGCGCAGTCGCTGGGTTCCGGCTTCATCATCTCCGCCGATGGTTACGTCATCACCAATAATCACGTGGTAGCGCCTGGCGCACAGGGTGCGACGGTCGATTCGATCACCGTCATTCTGCCCGACCGCACCGAATATGCAGCGACGGTCGTCGGCAAGGACGCCGCGTCCGATCTCGCGGTTCTCAAGATCACGCCGAAAAAGCCCCTGCCCTTCGTCAAGTTCGGCGATTCGACCAAGGCGCGCGTGGGCGACTGGATCGTCGCGATCGGCAACCCCTTCGGCATCGGCAGCACGGTGACGGCAGGCATTATTTCGGCCCTGCATCGCAACACCGGCGGCAGCGCCGATCGCTTCATCCAGACGGATGCGTCGATCAATCAGGGCAATTCGGGTGGCCCGATGTTCGACATGAACGGCAACGTCATCGGCATCAACAGCCAGATTCTGTCGCCGACCGGCGGCAATATCGGCATTGGCTTTGCCATCCCTTCGGAGCAGGCCGTCCCGATCATCGAGACGCTGCGCAAGGGCGAAGCCGTGAAGCGCGGCTATCTTGGCGTGCAGATCAGCCAGCTTTCCGATGACATGGCAGACAGCCTTGGCCTCCCCAAGAATAATGGCGAGTTCGTTCAGGGCGTGGAGCCCGGCAAGGGCGCCGATCAGGCCGGCATCAAGGCCGGTGACGTGATCGCCAAGGTCAACAACCGCAACGTCACGCCGGACGAGACGCTTTCCTACATCGTCTCCAACCTGCCGATCGGCTCGAAAGTACCGATCGAACTGATCCGCAACGGCAAGCGCATGACGGTTACGGCGACTGTCGGCCAGCGTCCGCCTGAGGACCAGCTCGCCAATTTCGCGCGCCAGCCGCAGGACGACTTCTCCGATCAGGACCAGCAGAGCACAAAGGCGGCAACGCAGGATCTCATCGGCATCGCCGTGCAACCGCTTACTGCAACCATCGCGGGCCAGCTGGGTATCCCGACATCCACCAAGGGCGTGGTCATCAGTGCGGTCGATCCGTCTTCGGATGCGGGGCAGAAGGGTCTGCGCCGCGGCGACGTGGTCCTCACTGCCAACGGTCAGGCGACGTTGACGGAAGCGGAACTGGCCAACGCGGCCAAGGCAGCGAAGGCATCCGGCCGCAATGCAGTCCTCCTCCAGGTTCTGCGACGCGGCAATCCTGCTGCGTTTATCGCGGTGCGGCTGCGCGACCAGTAAGAGCGCACAACAGGCCAAATAAGATCGGGAGGCGGGGCGCCGGAATGGCGCTCCGCCTCTTTTCATGAGTCGGCGACATGCCTAATCAGAGTTGGTAAGCGAGGGAGCAGGCGCATGAGCGGAGAAAGCGGCATCTTCATCGGCAAAAGCGTGGAACCCGGCAGCGGCGGGATCGACGCCGGCCAGCCACAGATTCTCAACCTGCGCCGCGCCAACCGGCATGGACTTATCGCGGGCGCGACAGGCACCGGCAAGACCGTCACTCTCCAGGGCATCGCCGAGAGCTTTTCCGCGCGGGGCGTTCCCGTCTTTCTCGCGGATGTGAAGGGCGATCTTTCCGGCATCGCCATGGCCGGATCGCCCACCGCGAAGAATGCCGACAAGCTGACCGCTCGCGCCGCCGAAATCGGCATGAGCGATTATGTCTATGCCGACAATCCGGCCGTCTTCTGGGATCTCTATGGCGAGCAGGGCTTTCCGGTGCGCACCACCGTATCGGAAATGGGGCCGCTGCTGCTCGCTCGCCTGATGGATCTCAACGAGACGCAGGAAGGCGTACTCTCCATCGCTTTCCGCTATGCCGACGAGGAGGGGCTGCTGCTCCTCAACCTACCCGACCTCCAGTCGATGCTGGCCTATTGTGCGGACAACGCCGACGCGCTCTCCGCCAAATATGGCAATGTGACCAAGGCGAGCGTCGGCGCCATCCAGCGTCAGCTTCTCCAGCTCGACAGCCAGGGCGGCGGTCGCTTCTTCGGGGAGCCGGCGCTCGACATCCATGATTTCATCGCTGTCGACGAGAAGGGCCGCGGCTTCATCAACATCCTCGCTGCCGACAAGTTGATGCAGAGCCCCAAGCTCTACGCCACCTTCCTGCTATGGCTGCTCAGCGAACTGTTCGAGACGCTTCCGGAAGTGGGCGATCCCGACAAGCCGGTCCTCGTCTTTTTCTTCGACGAGGCGCATCTGCTCTTTGACGACGCACCCAAGGCGCTGACCGACAAGATCGAGCAGGTGGTGCGCCTCATTCGTTCCAAGGGTGTGGGCGTCTATTTCGTCACGCAGAACCCCATCGATATACCTGAGGCAATCGCCGGCCAGCTTGGCAATCGGGTGCAGCACGCCCTGCGCGCCTTCACCCCGCGCGACCAGAAGGCAATCAAGGCCGCTGCGGAGACGTTCCGGGTCAATCCGGCGCTGAACGTCGAGGCCGCGATTACGGAACTCAAGGTTGGTGAGGCGCTGGTTTCGCTGCTGCAGGAGGACGGCTCGCCCAGCGTGGTTCAGCGCACATTGATCGCGCCGCCGCGCTCAAGGCTTGGCCCTGTCGAGGCAAAGGAACGTGCGATCATCCAGTCCATTTCTCCGGTTGCCGGAAAGTACGACACCGAGGTCAATCGCGAGTCTGCCGAGGAGATTCTCAAGGCGCGCGGCGAAGCCGCCGCAGCCGCCGCACAGGCTGCCAAGGCGCAGGCAGAGGCTGACAAAGCCGCCGCCGCGCAGGCCAAGGTCGAGGCGAAGCAGCGCGAGCAGGAGCTGAAAGAGCAAGCGCGCCGGGAGGCGGCTGCCGCCCGCGAAGCCGCCAAACCCAGCGCCTTCGAGAAAGCCGTGCAGTCCGCTGCGCGATCGGCGGCCTCCTCGATGGGCCGGCAAGTGGCAAACAGCGTCGGCAAATCCCTACTGCGCGGGATATTGGGTGGCCTGTTCAAATGAGGCGGAGGAAGGTGCGCTGCTCTGTCCTCAGATCATCATTGTTCCGTAATCTGCCCGTCATCATGAAGCCATGAATCCGTAATCGGATACTGTCAGGGGGACGCCCGACCACAAAGGGGAGTCTCCATGAAATTCAACCCGTTCGGCGCCAGTCGCGCCGCGATCGCCCTTGCCTTGTTCATGCCCGCAGCGGCCTTTGCAGGAACGATCCAGGGCGTCGTGCTCGACGAAAGCGGCACGCGCGCACTGCAGAGCGCGCAGCTTCGCATCGTTGAGCTGAACCGCGTCGCCGAAGCGGGCCGTGACGGCAGCTATGTCTTTGCCGACGTGCCGGCCGGCACCTATACGGTCGAGGCGCGCTATGTCGGGGCCCTGTCTTCGACCACCACGGTCGACGTAGCCCAGACCGGTCGCGCGACGCATAATTTCGCGCTGGCGGGCTTTGGCGGCGAAAACATCCTCGTCGTCGGCCAGGCCGCCAATCTCTCCTCCTCCCTTTCCCGCCAGCGCGCGGCCGACGGCGTGGAAAGCGTGCTGACGCGCGATGCGGTCGGCCAGTTCCCCGATCAGAACGTCGCGGAATCCCTGCGCCGCCTTCCCGGCCTCAATATCCTCAACGATCAGGGCGAGGGCCGCTTCGTCTCGGTGCGCGGCCTTGACCCCGAGCTCAATGCCGCCTCAGTGAACGGCGTCCGCCTGCCCGCGCCGGAGAGCGACGTGCGCTCCGTCGCGCTCGACGTCATTTCGAGCGATCTCATCGAATCGATCGAGGTCAAGAAGTCGCTGACGCCGGATATGGACGCCGACACCATTGGCGCCTCGATCGAGATCAACACGACCAGCGCCTTCGACCGCAAGAAGGATCTGCTCTCCCTCAAGGCGGAAGGCAGCTACAACGACCTCACCGAGAAGCTGACCCCCAAGGGCAGCGTCGATTTCTCGACCAGGCTCAGCGACAATTTCGGCGTTGCCGGCGGCCTCTCCTATTACAAGCGCATCTTCGCGACCAACAATCAGGAAGTCGACGGCTGGGACGAGAATGATGGCCTGGCCTATGCCGACACCGTCGAGTTCCGCGACTATGACGTGACGCGCGAGCGGATCAGCGCATCGCTCTCGTTCGATTTCCGCCTGGATGACACGACCAGCCTCTATGCGCGCGGCCTCTACAGCCAGTTCGACGATCTGGAATATCGCCGCCGGCTAATCTTCGAGATGGAAGAGGCGCCGAGCAGCGTCGACGCCAATGGCGCGACCTTCTCCTCAGAGGATGAGGATCAGGAAATCACCGTCCAGCGCGATCTCAAGGACCGGTCCGAGCGCCAACGCATCCGCTCACTCGTTCTGGGCGGCAAGACCGAGAACGGGCCGTGGAAGGCGACTTACTCGGCGAGCTGGGCCAAATCCTCCGAGCGGGAAAACGGCTCGATCGACCCCGCCGTCTTCGAGCGGGTGTTCGAGAATGGCGACGATTTCGGCGTCAGCTTCGACTATTCCCGTTCCAAGCGCGTACCCTACAGCATCGTCTCGGGCGAAGAGGCGTTCCTCGATCCGGGCGAATATGAGATGGACAAGGTGGAGCGCACCACGCTCTCCGACTCCAAGGATGAGGAATGGAGCGTGAAGGGAGACCTTGCCCGCACCTTCGGCATGGGCAGCGGCGACTTCACCGTGCAGGCCGGCGGCAAGGCGCGCTGGCGCAAGAAATCCTATAACGCCAATCGCGACATCTTCGAGTGGGATGGCGAGGATGATCTCACGCTGGCGCAGGCTGGCCTGGTCGGCGCGCAGGACTATGACCTCGCGATCATCGATCCTGTGCCGGGCAAAACGGCGTTCCGCAAATTCTTCAATGACAATCTCGGCAGCTTCGCCATCGACGACGGCGACACGTTCGAGGAATCGAACATCTCCGACTATGGCGTCAAGGAGGACGTCTTCGCCGGCTATCTGCTGGGCCGGTGGGACAGCACCACCTGGCGCGTCATCGGCGGTGTTCGTGTCGAACACACGAAGAATCACATCCGGGGCAACGAAGTGTTGCTAGACGAGGAGACCGTCACGCCCCTCGCCTTCGAGCGGAGCTACACCAACTGGCTGCCCAGCCTGACCCTGCGTTACGAGCCGCTCCGCAATCTCGTGCTGCGCGCGGCAGGATATCGCAGCCTTGTGCGCCCCAAGCTCTCCAAGCTGGCGCCTAATGTCATCATCGCCGATGACGAAGGTGAGGTCGGCAACCCCTTCCTCAAGCCCTACAAGGCATGGAATGCCGACGCATCGGCCGAATACTATTTCGGCAAGGGATCGGCGGTTTCGCTGGGCTTCTTCTGGAAGGACATCAAGGACTATATCGTCGACCAGACGGCCTTCGATATCGACTATAACGGCATCACGCTCGACTCGCTGACCAGCGCGATCAACGGCGACAGCGCGCGCATCAAGGGCATCGAATTCAGCTACACGCAGCGGTTCGACTTCCTGCCCGCTCCGCTCGACGGGCTGCTCACCCAGGTCAACTACACCTATACCGATGCCAAGGGCACGGTGCTGACCGACGGCGACATTGCCGACCCCCGTCGCATAGCGCTGCCGTCTGCCTCCAAGAACACCTTCAACATCGTGCTGGGCTACGAGAAGGGTCCAATCTCGCTGCGCGCGGCCGGCAGCTATCGCGACAAATATCTCGACGAGCTGGGCGGCAACGCGGCGGAGGACCGGTTCGTCGCTGATCTTTTCCAGCTCGATCTCTCGGCCAAATACCGCGTGGCCGAAGGTGTGCGGATATTCGCGGAATGGGTCAACGTGACCAACGCGCCCTATTTCGCCTATCAGAACTTCCAGGCTCACCGTCGGCTGCTGCAGTATGAAGACTACAGCTGGACGGTGAAATTCGGCGTGTCGGCCAGCTTCTGATGCGGACGATCTGCGCCTCTCTCGCTCTTTTTTCCCTCGCCGCCTGCGCGGCGGGAGAAAGGGAAATCCCGGTCGCCGTCCGTATCGCCAATTCCCTGCCTGCGGTCACCGTGCAGGCGCGCGGGGAGACCGAGCCGGTCGGCACGAACAATGCCGACGCGGCGGACGATCCGGCGATCTGGCGCAACTCGGCCGATCCCGCAGCGAGCCTCATCGTCGGCACGGACAAGAAGGCCGGACTTTATGTTTACGGCCTCGACGGGCGGAAGCGTGACTTTATCGACGCCGGCCGAGTCAACAATGTCGACCTGAAGGCCGAGGTGCCGATCAACGGCGCGAGCGGCATTCTCGTAGTCGCCAGCGACCGCAACGATGTAGCGAACGCGAAGCTCGCGCTGTTCCGGCTCGACCCGGCGACCGCTAAGCTGGCCGCACTTGGCACCGTCGCGGCAGGGACGGGCGAAGCCTATGGCATTTGCCTTGGCCGCGACGAAACCGGCGTGTCGGCCTTCATCGTGCTCAAGGACGGCACGATCAATCAGGTGCTGCTCGATGCCAGCGGCGCGACGCCCACTGGCCGCATCGTCCGCACCATGAAGCTCGGCACTCAGTCGGAGGGCTGTGCGGTCGACGATCGTACCCACCGGCTTTATGTGGCGGAGGAAGATGTCGGCCTGTGGCGCTTCGACGCACGTGCGAGTGGGTCGGTGGAACCAGTGCGCGTCGGCTCGGTCGATCTCAAGCAACTGGTCGATGATGCCGAGGGCGTCGCCCTTGCCCCAATTGGCGAGAGCGGCGGCTATGTCATCGTCTCAAGCCAGGGCGACAATGCCTACACGCTCTACAACCTGACCGACGACGCCTATGTGGGCCGCTTCCGCATCGTCGATGGCCCGGCCATCGGGGGCGCGCAAGAAACCGACGGCATCGAGTTGATGGTGGGCGACTTCGGTCCTGCCTATCCCGGCGGATTGTTCATTGCACAGGATGGCCACAACAGCTCAAAGGCGCAGAACTTCAAGCTGGTCGCGTGGGACGATATCGCGAAGGCACTGAACCTAGCAAAATAGGCCTCAGCCGCGCCCCCGATACGGCGCCACACCCTGATCGGGGAGCCACAGACCTGCTGGCGGCTCCCCGGACTGCCAGAACACATCGATGGGGATGCCCCCGCGCGGATACCAATAGCCGCCGATGCGCAGCCAGAGCGGCGCCATCTCCGTGAACAACCGCTCCCCTATCCCGACTGTGCAATCTTCGTGGAAGGCCGCATGATTGCGGAACGACCCGAGGAAGAGCTTGAGGGACTTCGATTCGACGATGGTCTCGCCCGGCGCATAATCGATGACCAGATGCGCGAAATCGGGCTGGCCCGTAACAGGGCAGAGAGACGTGAATTCCGGCGCGGTAAAGCGCACCAGATAGGGTCTGCCGGGCCGTGGGTTGGGGACATAGTCCAGCACTGCTTCTTCCGGGCTTGCCGGAAGCGCACTGGTCTGGCCGAGATGGGTAATGTTCATAGGCTGCAGTTAGGCCGTGAGCAGCCATTGCGCAACGTCTCGACAAGCGGCAGGGCGAGCGCCTATCCACTGACGCATGAGCGATCTCATCACTGTGGACATGCTGGCAGGGCAACTCGGCGACCCCGCCTTGCACCTCCTCGACGCGACCTACCTGCCTTTCAATCCGGAGCGTGACGCGCAGGCCGAGTATCGCGCGGGCCATATACCCGGCGCGCTGTTTCTCGATCTCGCAACGCTCTGCGATCCCGACGATCCACTGCCATCGACCGTACCGGACGTGGCAATCTTCGCCGACCGCATGGCCCAGCTAGGCGTGACGCGGGAGAGTCGGATCATCCTCTATGACAATTCGCCCCATGCAACGTCAGCGCGAGCCTGGTGGCTGATGCGGCTGTTTGGTGCGCGCGATGTCGCGATCCTCGACGGCGGACTCCGCGCGTGGAAAGCGTCGGGTCGTGATCTGGAGGTCGGCGTCGGCGCGCCTCATCCGATTGCGCCGGAAGCGACGGGCTTTACGACTCGCGACGACGCGATGATCCGCTTCCTGCCGGCCATGAAGACAGTGGTGGCGGAGGGCACAACCCAGATCGTCGACGCGCGGGGAGCGCCCCGCTTCACCGGCGCGGAGACGGACCCCCGGCCCGGCGTTGCGCCCGGACATATGCCGGGCGCAAAGAACCTGCCTTATGGTCAGTTGCTGGATGAGACGGGGAAGTGGAAATCGCCTGAGCGCATCGCCACCGCATTTCAGGCGGCCGGGGTCGATCCGCATGCGCCGATGGTGCTCACTTGCGGATCGGGCATCACCGCTGCCGGGCTGCTCTTCGGCGCCCATTTGCTCGGCAATGATGCGACCACCCTCTATGACGGAAGCTGGTCCGAATGGGGCGCGGAACCGGATACCGCCAAAGTGACGGGGCCGGCATGAAGGACGACACGGGGAAGGATCTCGGCGCCGCGACCCGCCTCGCCCGCGCCGGCCGCCGAACTGAGTGGACCGGCATGCCCGATCAGCCCGGCGGCATCGTCAATCCGCCCGTGTGGCGCGCATCGACCATCCTTTACGAGAATGTCGCGCATTTGCGCGCCGCGACAAAGGACACGCATCAGCGCCTCTTCTATGGCCGCAAGGGCACACCCACGAGCTGGGCGCTGGCTGAGGCAATCAATGGGCTGGAGCCGGAAGCTGCAGGCACAATGCTCTACCCTTCCGGCGTCGCGGCGATCGCTGGAGCCCTGCTCGCGGTGCTCAGGCCCGGCGACCAGCTTCTCATGGTGGACACCGCTTATGATCCGAGCCGCGCGATGTGCCACGGGTTGCTCAGCGACTTTGGCGTCGAGACGATCTTCTACGATCCGCTGATCGGCGACGGAATCGAGGCGCTCTGCACGGAGCGCACGCGTGCGATCTTCATGGAAAGCCCCGGCAGCCTGACTTTCGAGGTACAGGACGTCCCGGCTATTGTCGCTGTAGCCAGACGGCGCGGCATCATCACGTTGATCGACAATACCTGGGCGACGCCGCTGCTGCTCCCGGCAATGGGCCTCGGCGTCGATATCTCGATCCTCGCCTGCACGAAATATATTGTTGGCCACAGCGACGTGATGATGGGATCGGTCAGCGCGAACGCCGCGCATTGGCCAGCGATCCGCGACCGCGCTTTTGGTCTCGGCCAGATCGTCAGCCCGGACGACGCATGGCTGGCGCTACGCGGTCTCCGCACGCTCGACATGCGACTGAAGCGCCACGGCGAAAGCGCATTGGCCGTTGCACAGTGGCTCGCCGCGCAGGACGAGGTCGCAGCCGTCTATCATCCCGCGCTGCCGACGTCCGTCGGGCACATATGCTTTGCACGCGACTTCAAAGGGCCGAGCGGCCTCTTCTCCTTTGCGCTCAAGGGCGGTCGCACAGCTGCAGCCGACGACGCGAGAGCCGCGCTGGTGGATTCCCTCGCCCTGTTCGGCATCGGCTACAGCTGGGGCGGCTACGAGAGCCTTGCTCTCCCTGTGGACCCGGGCCGCTACCGTAGTGCCACGGATTTTGCCGCGCCCGGCCATCTCGTGCGCCTGAACATCGGCCTCGAAGAACCAGTCGATCTCATCTCCGATCTGGAGCGAGGATTGGCGGCGTGGCGGAGGGCGATGGGAGGCTGAGGCCCCATGTCCCCGACTGAAGTCAGCTCCCCCGCCGTGCGGTCACAATCTTCACGGTCGGGGCGAGCATCTGACCCTTCATCGCGCCCACGCCCGCGGTCGGGCTTTTGGGGCCGGTCGCTATGGCCTTCACGACATCCATGCCGCTGGTGACATGGCCGAAGACAGCGAAGCCCTGATTGTCGCCCGTCGCCTTCGGGTCTGCATCCAGGCCCTTCATCTCGCCGATGATGATGAAAAAATCGCCATTGGCCGATCCGGGCGCGCCCCGCGCCATGGAGATGGCGCCGTCATCATGAGTAAGGCCAGTCTTGCTGGTCGGCTCATGAGCGATGCCTTTCAGCACCCGTTTAGGGTCATGCTGGGTGCCCCCTTGAATAAGGCCGATATCCGGCCGCTCCGGGAAGGTGAAGCCGCGATAGAAGACCGTGCCGTCCAGCCGCTTCTGATCGACATAGCGCAGGAAATTGCCGGCGGTGATCGGCGCGCGCTCAACCTCCAGCGCCAGCGTAATCGTGCCGGCACTCGTCACGAGCGTCACGGGCACCGTCTTGTAAGCCGGCTGAACCGGAGGCCCGGCTGGCGCTGGGGCAGGCGGCGGCCCGCCCTCGGGTGCAGGCGCGGTCTGAGCAGCAAGGGGAACCGGCGTGAAGGCGAGCGCGGCAGCTAGAAGTGTGCGGATCATCATGCGCCGACGATAGCGCAGCACGCGCGCGCATTGAAGCCTCGTGCTTGCACCCTCGCCATCGGCGATGCACGGGTTTATAGGCGCGCCATGCACGCGCTCGCGCTCATCGCCCTTTTCCTCGTCACGCTCGCCGGCATGGAAGGCTTCGCCTATGTGATGCATCGCTGGGTGATGCACGGACCGGGGTGGGTGCTCCATGCCAGCCATCATCGTCCCCGAACCGGCTTCTTCGAGGCAAACGACCTCTATTTCCTGATCTTCGCGGCACCTTCCATTCTGCTCCTGCTCGGCGGCGTGCAGCTGGGCTGGGGCGATTGGGCGACGGCGGTGGGCGCCGGCATCGCGGCCTATGGAGCCATTTATCTCGGCTTTCACGACATCATCGTCCACCAGCGCGTGGCCCATCGTTATGTACCGCGTGGCCGCTACATGAAGCGCATCGTGCAGGCGCACAGGCTGCACCATGTCGTGGAGACGCGGGAAGGCAATGTCAGCTTCGGCTTCCTCGTTGCGCCCGCCCCGGAAACGCTCAAGCGCCAGCTCGCGGGTCTGCGTGCCGGCATCCGCGCGCCGACGGGTCCGGATCAGCCACCGGCGAGATAGGCTTCGCGCACGGCCCTTTTGTCGATTTTCTCCGTGCCGAGGCGCGGGAGGGGGGCAACGGAGATGGCGATAGCGATGGGGCGCTTGAACGGTGCCAGTCCAGGAGCGACGAGCGAACCGAGCGCCGCCTCGTCCAGCACGGAGCCGTCTCGTAAGCGCACCGCCGCGACGGGAACCTCGCCCAGTCGCTCATCGGGCACGCCGAAGACGCTGCACTCCAGCACATCTGCAACCCCGTAGAGGGCCGCTTCGACCTCCGCGCAGGCGATATTCTCGCCGCCCCGAATGATGATGTCCTTCTTACGGTCGACGATGAAGAGATAGCCCGCCTCGTCTTGATAGCCGATGTCGCCGGTCAGCGCATGGCCCGAGGGGGTAAAGAGCGCCGCGCTCTCTTCGGGTTGATTGCAATAGCCTGAGATATTGGCGATCGAGCGGATGCCGATCTCGCCGACATTCCCCGCCGGCAGAACAGTCCCGTCGGCTCCGAAGATCGCGACGTCGACGATCGGACTCGTAGGTAGCCCGGTGCTTGCTGGTCGCTCGGCATAAGACGCTCGCGCAATGTTGCAGCCCACGGCATTGGTCTCGGTGAGGCCATAGCCAAGCACCGGCGCGGCGGTGGGGAGGCCGGCGGAGATACGCGGCACATGCTCGGGCGGTCGGGGCGCGCCGCCCGCTGCAATGTCTGTGAGCGAGGAGAGATCATAGTCATCCCGCCGAGGGTGGGTCACGATCTCGTCACCCATCAGCGGCACGCCGATAAAATAAGTGACGCGCTCTGCCGCGATCAGCCGCATCGCTTCCTCCACATCCCAGCGGGGCATGAGCACCAGCTTGCGGCCAGCGACAAAGCTGGTGAGCAACAGCGCCACTTCCGCGGTCACGTGGAACAGCGGCAGGTTGAGCAGCGAAGCGGGCGGCATGGGCGGCCGCCCTTCCTCGGCGAGGACGCCTGCGAAAGCCGCCATAGCGCTGGCGAAACTCATCGCCGCCTGCACCTTGGCCCGATGCGTGGAAATGGCTCCCTTGCACGTGCCTGTCGAGCCGGAGGTGAAGAGGATTGTTGCATGAGCATCCGGCCCCAGGGTCGGCAGCACCTGGTCAGCCCCCTTCCCCCTATCGAACGCCGCCAGCGCGCTCTCGATCGGCCCATCAAGGTCGAGCGGCACAATCGGCAGCTCCGGCAGATCTCCGCTCAGCGCCTGCGCGCGCCGCGCGTCCGCAATGACGAGGCGGCAATCAGCGTCGCGGATCGCCCGGGCCATTTCTGGTCCGGTCCAGAAGGCATTGACGAGGCAGGCCACCCCGCCCGCCATCATGATCCCCATATAGGCGATCACCCACCCGGCGCCGTTGCGGGCGGCCAGCGCGACATAATCGCCCGGCGCCACGCCATGCCTCGCGATTAGACCTGCCGCGACCTGCCCCGCACGCGTGTAAGCCTGTGCGAAGCTCAGTCGATCCTCGCCATCGACGAGGAAGGTGGTGTCGCCATATGTACCGGCGGCAAAGGCGAAGAGACCCGGCAGGTCGGGCGGTGCCCTCAGAAACGCGGGATAAGTTGCGCCGCTTAGTGTCGCGCTACCCAGCGCAAAGGGCGCATCGGGAGCAATCAATGCCTGCCTGTGACGATCGATTGCCGCATCGAGCGGGTGAACCATGTTCACGATCCTCCTCTCCGGCCTTGGTCTGGCTTTCGTCTTCAACTATGCAGGCGAAAATCCCTGGGGGAAAGCCTTTGAGTTTCGTTCACTTCGCCGCTGCCGCCAGTGCCGCCGTTCAGCCCATCCAGTTCACGGACCTCGGGCTTGATCCCGTGGCGCTCGACCTCGGCTTCTTCACGATAAAGTGGTACAGCCTGGCCTATCTGGCCGGCATCCTCATCGGATACTGGTATCTCACCCGCCTTCTGCGCGAGCCTGGCGCTCCCATGGCACGACGGCACGCGGACGACATGATCTTCTATGCCACGCTCGGCATCATCATCGGCGGGCGACTGGGCTATATTATCTTCTACCAGCCCTCGATCCTCGCAAATCCGCTCGATATCCTCAAGCTATGGCAAGGCGGAATGTCACTTCACGGCGGCACGATCGGTGTGCTCATCGCCATTTGGTGGATGACACGGAAAGAACATCTCTCTTTCCTGCGGGTGTGCGACTATGTCGCCTGCGTCGTGCCCTTTGGCCTGTTCTTCGGCCGGCTCGCAAACTTCGTGAACGGCGAACTTTGGGGCAAGGTGACCGATGTGCCTTGGGCCATCGTCTTTCCGGATGGGGGCGCGCTGCCCCGTCACCCGAGCCAGCTTTATGAGGCGGCGCTCGAAGGTCCGCTGCTTTTCGCCATCCTCGCATGGTTCTTCTGGCGGACGGATGCGCGCTACCACCCCGGCAAGCTGTTCGGAATCGCGGCGATCGGCTACGGCGCGGCCCGTTTCTTCGTCGAATATTATCGCGAAGCGGATCAGCAGCTTATGGAGTTCGCCGAGCGCACAGGGCTTCATATGGGCCAATGGCTCACTATCCCGCTGCTGGTAGGCGGCCTCTATCTGGTCGTGACGTCGAAGGGACGGCGCACGCGCGTCGAGCCCGTGGCCGGCAGCAAGAGTGTCAGCTAAAGCACCGGAAGCCGCGCCCTCGCTTCATGATTTCATGAGCGCGGCCAACGCGACTTATTATGGATCGCGCGATCCGCTCGGCGCGTCGGGCGACTTCATCACCGCGCCAGAGATTAGCCAGATGTTCGGTGAACTCGTCGGCCTCTGGGCCGCCGACCTCTGGCATCGCGCGGGCGCGCCAACCGATACCGCCTATGTGGAACTAGGGCCGGGACGCGGAACTCTGGCTGCCGACGCAATGCGGGCTATGGCCCGCGCAGGGCTGACGCCCCCGGTACATCTCGTCGAAACCAGCCCCACGCTGCGGAGCGCGCAGGCGGAACGCGTGCCCGCCGCACAATGGCACAACACGATCGACACGTTGCCTGCGGACCGGCCGCTGCTCATCGTCGCGAACGAGTTTTTCGATGCCCTGCCGATCCGTCAGTTCGTGCGGACAGGGCGTGGCTGGCGCGAACATCTGATGATGGATGGAAGGCTGGTCGCAGGCGAGGCTGACTGCGCGGCCGAGATTCCCGTCGCGCTGGCCGATGCTCCGCTCGGCGCGATCGTCGAGCAAAATCCGGCGGCCGAGACGATCATGGCGACGCTCGCCGCGCGCCTCGCAAGGCAGGGCGGGGCGTTCCTTATCGTCGATTATGGCTATGAGGGGCCGGCCACCGGCGATACGCTGCAGGCCGTAATGAATCATCGCTTCGCCGACCCACTCGCTGAACCCGGAAGCCGCGACCTCACGGCCCATGTCGATTTCTCGATGCTGGCCATGATCGCGCGGGCACAGGGTTTGCTGACGAGCCCTGTCGTCGGGCAGGGCATGTTCCTCAAGGCGCTGGGTATTGATGCGCGCGCTCAGGCTCTTGCTCGCGCAAACCCCGCTCGCTCGGACACTCTGTTTGGCCAGCGCGACCGTCTCACCAAAGACTCGCAGATGGGTCGGCTCTTCAAGGTTTTGGCCGTGCGCCACGCGGACTGGCCCATGCCGGCAGGCTTCGCGTGAGCGGTTCGGAGGCCCCTGCACCGGAGCGGTTGGTGAGCGCAGCACTGTCCGCCACTGCTCATGGCTTCTTCGGCCGGCGAGGCGGTGTGACCACCGGGCCAATGGCCTCGCTCGATATGGGCCGTCGGGGAAGCTCGGAAATCAGTCCCGAACTGGCTGAAAATCGCCGGCGCGTGATCGCCGCGACCTTGCCGGGCGCAGCGTTGGTGAGCGTGCATCAGGTCCATTCGCCGGATTGCGTCACCGTCTCCGCCCCTTTCGACGAGGCCAATCGGCCGCAGGCGGACGCCCTGGCAACTTCTACACCCGGCCTGCTGCTGGGCATTCTCACAGCCGATTGCGTGCCGGTGCTTTTTGCCGACGAAGCGGTCGGCGTGATCGGGGCGGCTCATGCCGGCTGGAAAGGTGCGATTAGCGGCGTCACGGATCGGACGATCGCGGCGATGGAGGCGCTGGGCGCCGAGCGCAGCCGGATCGTTGCCGCAATCGGTCCCTGCATCGGGCGCGCGTCCTACGAAGTGGGCGACGATTTCGCTCGCCGCTTCGAAGACGAGGCTGCGGAAAACGAGCGCTTCTTCACACCGGGCCGTCCCGGACATCAGCTGTTCGATATCGAAGGCTATGTTGCGCACCGCCTTGCGCAGGCCGGCGTCAGCCGCGTCGATTGCCTGGGCGAGGATACGCTCTCTCAGCCGGACCGCTTCTACAGTTACAGGCGTTCGTGCCTTGCCGGCGAGCCGGATTATGGCCGGCAGATTTCCGTGATCGGCTTGGCCCACGCGGGGAAATAGTCGCTCAACTACGCGCCGCAATCGGGGGATGGCCCCGGCCACTCCTCACCAGTGAGCGATCGTCCAGCCGCGCACTTTCGCGAGCTGCGCCAGCGGTGCGTGTGGATTGGCGGCGGTGGGCTGATCCGCGAATTCCAGAAGCGGCGCGTCCGAGACGTGATCGGAATAAGCGCGGATGTGGGAGTCGCCCCGCTCGATACCTTGTTTTTTCATCCACGCCTCGATCATGCGGAGCTTTGCGACGTCGTAACAGTTGTCTCCTGCAATCTTCGCCCGCACATAGTCGAGTTCCTGCCCCATATGGTCCGTCGCGATCACATCATCGAAACCAAGCCGTCGGGCGATCGGCTCCACGTAGAGACGATAGGAGGCAGAGGCCATGACGAGCCGATACCCGTCCGCCTTGTCACGCGCGATCTGCTCGAGCGCGCCGGCGCGAATATTGTCGGAAATGACATGATCCGCGAAATTCTCCACCGCCGGCATCAAGCGTGCGCGCGGCACGCGCCCGCCCAGCATCAGCGCCTGATTGAGTTCCTTGGAGCGCGATCGCGAGATCAGCTTCAGGACATAGGCAATCAGCACCAGAGGCACGAGCGGCGCGAAGATGAGGCGCCAAGGCGCAAGCCGGAGCGACGTGCGCAGCAAGAAAGGGGTGTAGGTGCCGTGAACCGTCACAGTCCGGTCCATGTCGTAAATTGCTACGCGTGCCGTCATATCCATCCACATCGGTTTCACGGCCGGCCGATGCTACGGCTCGCCCTATCTACTTGCTGAGTAGGACAATCTGCCCCACTGTGCACCCATCTATGTCGCAACAGGCTGATCTTGAGGAACGGAATGAGGGGGACGGCAATGCCGTCGCGCTGTCCGGCAACCTTTCTCTCGCCTGTTTGGGCACCTTGCCCGATCGGCTCGATTCGGTCGAGGGACCGATCACTCGTGTCGATCTCTCCGCTGTGGGCCATATCGACACCATTGGGGCGTGGGTTGTTCATCGCTTTGCTCAGGAGCGCGGTGCCAGGATCGAAGGCGCGGGAGAGGAAGCCGCCCGTCTGCTCGATGTCGTGGGACGCAACGACATGCCGTGTGACCGTGCGGCACGCCCTGTCCCGGCGCTGCAGCGGGTCCTCGCCCAGATCGGTGAAGCGACGATCACCACTGGACATACGCTCCTCGGCCTCATCAATTTCCTCGGCGCCACGGTCATCAGCTTCTTCCAGCTGCTCCGCCATCCCAGCCGGCTTCGGCTCAACGCAGTCGTGCAGCGATTGGAAGTAGTCGGCGTTGCTGCCCTCGCCATCATTGGCCTTATGAGCTTTCTCATTGGCATCGTCATTGCCCAGCAGGGTTCGGTGCAGCTCGAACAGTTCGGCATGGAAGTGCTGACCGTGAACCTGGTCGGGCGGCTTACATTCCGTGAACTTGGCGTGCTGATGACCGCGATCATGGTCGCTGGCCGGTCCGGCTCCGCCTTTGCCGCGCAGATCGGCACGATGATGCTCAACGAGGAAGTGGATGCGATGCGAACCATTGGTGTGTCGCCGATGGAAGCGCTGGTGATGCCCCGCATCATTTCCACTGTGATCATGATGCCTCTGCTTGGCTTCTACTCTTCCCTCGTCGCGATCATCGGCGGCGGATTCTTCTGCGCGGTCGCGCTGGGCATTCCGCCTGTCACTTTCGTCCAGCGTCTGCGCGAGGTGGTGCCGATCACCGATCTCTGGATCGGCCTCATCAAGGCACCTGTCTTCGGCCTCATCATTGGTATGTCAGGCTGCTTCCAGGGTCTGCAGGTACGTGGCAATGCGGAGGAAGTGGGGCTGCGTACCACGGCGGCCGTGGTGCAGGCCATATTCCTCGTCATCGTCATCGACGCAGTGTTCGCTGTGTTCTTTACCTGGGTGGGCTGGAAATGAACGCAGAGGCGGCACAAGCCGCGGATCTAGCGCTCGAGCGCTCACTGGAACAATCCGATTACGCCATCGAAATTCAGGGGCTGGTCAATCGCTTCGGCGAACAGGTCGTGCATGACGGGCTGGACCTGCAGGTGCGCAAGGGCGAGATTCTGGGTGTCGTGGGCGGCTCAGGCACCGGAAAATCCGTGCTGATGCGCTCCATCATCGGTTTGCAAAAACCGGCGGCGGGCGAAATCACTGTGTTCGGTCAGTCGATGTCGAGCGAAGAGGATGAAGAAGAGCAGCTCGCCATTCGTCGGCGCTGGGGCATCCTCTTTCAGGGTGGCGCGTTATTCTCCACATTGACCGTTTCGGAAAATGTGCAGGTGCCGTTGCGCGAATATTATCCCCGCATGTCACAGACCCTGCGCGAGGAAATCGCAGGCTATAAGATTCAGATGACTGGTCTCCCCGGAAATGCGGGACCGAAATTTCCATCCGAGCTTTCGGGCGGCATGAAGAAGCGCGCTGGCCTAGCTCGCGCTCTCGCGCTGGACCCTGACCTGCTCTTTCTCGATGAGCCGACTGCCGGCCTCGATCCGATCGGCGCCGCCGCGTTCGATGAGCAGACGCTCGAGCTGCAGCAGACGCTGGGCCTGACTGTCTTCCTCATCACGCATGACCTCGATACGCTTCACGCCATCTGCGACCGGGTCGCGGTGATCGCCGATAAAAAGGTGATCGCGGTGGGCACAATCGAGGAGTTGCTCAAGACCGATCATCCCTGGATTCAGGAATATTTCAACGGTCCTCGCGGACGGTTGGCCATGGCGGGATCAAAGCGGCAGGAAACTGCGGCGTGAGCACGCATGGCGAAACATGGACTTGGCGCTGGCTGAAAGCCATAAGCGCCACAGGAAGCGGCGGGAACTGATGGAAACCAAGTCGAACCAAATTCTCGTGGGAGCAGTCGTGCTGCTGATGCTGGCAGCGGTTGTCGGCGCGGCTTTCTGGTTTTCCCGCATCGGTGATCGCGGCAAGAAGGACTACGATATCTTTTTCAAGACCTCAGTCAGCGGTCTTTCGAAGGGGTCCAGCGTGTCCTATTCCGGCGTGCCAGCCGGACAGGTGCAATCCATTGAGCTTTGGCCGCGCGATCCGGATTTCGTGCGCGTCCGCATCGCTATCGACGCAAAGACGCCCATCTTTCAGGGAACCACCGCAACCATTCAGGGTGTCGGGTTCACGGGCGTATCCGAAATCCAGCTCGACGGCGGTGTAAAAGGTGCTCCCGAGATCGCGTGCCCGGAAACCAATCCGGAAGCGGTTTGCCCGGCTGGCGCGCCGGTCATTCCAACGAAGCCGGGCGCGCTGGGCGAACTGCTCAGTAGCGCGCCGCAGCTTCTCCAGCGCCTGACAACGCTGACAGAGCGCCTGACCGAATTGCTCGATGACGACAACCAGAAGCATCTGGCCGGCATTCTCGCCAATGTCGACAAGCTCTCCGGCGACATTGCGAAGCGTGGGCCGCAGCTGGCCGAAACGATCATTCAGGCCCGCGCAACACTGGCCAGCGCCGCGCAGGCAGCCGACGCGCTGGCTCAGGCCGCGAACACCACCAACGCGCTGGTCACGAGCGAAGGCAAGCCACTTATCGCCGATCTGCGAAAGACCATCCAGTCCGCGCAAGGCAGCATGGAAAGCCTCGACGCGAGCCTCAAGGAGGCCCAGCCGGGTATCCGTACCTTCTCGCGTCAGACGATGCCGGAAGTGGGGCTGCTCATTCGGGATCTGCGCACGATGAGCCACGCCTTGCAGTCCGTTGCGGAGAAGGTCGACCAGCAGGGTGCCGGCTCGCTGATCGGATCACCCCGCCTGCCCAACTACAAGCCATGAAGGAAGCAAGGCTGATGACGCGCCACTCCATGATGCGGAAAGCAACCGGGACCGCGCTGCTCACCGCGTTATTCCTGACCGCGGGTTGCGTTCGTTTCGGCACCAACCCGCCCGACCGCCTCCTTGGCCTTACTTCGACGAGCAGTGTCGAGGCAGGCAAGGTCGTTACCGGCACGTCAGGAAGCGCAATTACCGTGTTGCCGCCGATCATCGCGCGGTCGATCGGTACGCCTCGCGTCGCCGTGATCGATTCGAGCGGAGCCTTTGCCTATGTGAAGGACGCGATCTGGGTCGACACGCCCGACAAGCTCTTTCAAGGACTTTTGAGCGAAACCATTGCGGTGCGGACTGGTCGGCTGGTTCTGAACCCCGGCCAGTTTATCGCTGAACCCAACCGCCAGTTGCTCGGGCAACTCATTTCCTTCGGTATCGATGCGGGTCGCAAGGAAGCAGTAGTCACGTACGACGCCAACCTGCTCGCCCCGGACGGCGCAACGATCAACAAACAGCGCTTTTCTGCCACTGCGCCGATCGGCAAGATCGACGCGAAGACCGTCGCGCCGGCAATCAGCGCCGCGGCCAACAGCGTCGCGGAGCAAGTCGCGGACTGGATCAAGGCACAGCCAGGCTGAGCTGGCCGAACCCGGCCTCAGCCCTGCAGGCTCTTCCCCGCCTGCTCCAGAACATCCTTTGAAACGCCGGGTGCAGCGACGATCCGCTCCAGTTCCGAGCGCATCATCGCGCCTCGGACCTCGTCAAACCGACGCCAGCGGCCGAGCGGCGTGACGAAGCGGGCAGCGGTCTGAGGATTGATCGCATCGAGCGCGATGATCGTGTCTGCCAGCATCCGGTAGCCCTTCCCGTCCTTGCGATTGAACGCCCACTGATTGCCGCCAAAGGCGCCGAAGAGCGAGCGCGCCCGGTTGGGGTTGGAGAGCGTGAAGTCCGGATGGCGTCCCAGTGCCTCGACGATCTCCACCGTGTCGGGATGAAGGGCGAAGGCCTGCGTCTGGAACCATTTGTCGATGACCAATGCGTTGCCCGCATAACGGTCGTGAAAAGCCGCGAGCACGGTTTCCCGCGCCTCGCTGGCGCCATTGGCGAGCACTGCAAGCGCACCCTGTCGTTCGGTCATATTGTCCGCCGTCTCGAACTGCTGCAGCGCCAACTCGGAGGCATCCTTCGCACCAGATGCGGCCAGATAGGAGAGAGACAGCGTGCGCAGACGCCGCGCAGCCTTGGCGTCGGAGGATAGAGAAAAGCCATTGCGGGCCGACCGGGCATGAATCGCGCGCCACTCGCTCTCCAGCGCGGAACCGATCTCCGCCTGCAAGTCGTCTCGTGCGCCATGTATCGCATCGGGATCGACGATCAGCATCTGGTCGCCCAAATAGGCCTCGCTCGGCAGCCGAGCTGCTTCCGCGACGAGCGCGCCATCAAGCGCCGGATCGGCAATGGTTCGCGCCACGGCTTCGATGACCGGAGCACTCTCCAGCGGCCCGCCGGAAATCCGTCCGAGCAGCACATTGACCATGAGCTGCTGCATCGCCTCGTATCGGCCGAACGGATCGTCATCATGGGCCGAGAGGAAAGACAGGTCTTGATGGGTGCGGTCCATCTCGACGATCACTGGGGCGGAAAATCCTCGATTGATCGAGAGAATCGGCGGCGTGGAGAAGCCTTTTCGTTCAACTACGGTCTCGGGGGCGGTCAAAACCACAAGCTCGTCGCCGGAATGGCTTTGCGTCTCCGGGTCGAACAGAGCCAGCCGGAGGGGAATGGCCATGGGCGCCTTCTCCGCTTGTCCTGGCGTAGCCGGCACGCTCTGTCGAAACGTCAACTTCGCAGTGCCGGTCGCGGGGTCATGGTCCATCGACACGGAGATACGCGGCGTGCCCGCCTGCGAATACCATAGGCGGAACTGCGAAAGTTCGATCTCGCCGCCGTCCTCCATAGCGCGGACGAAATCCTCGCAAGTCACCGCCTGCCCGTCATGCCGTTCGAAATAGAGATCCGTACCCCTACGGAAGCGCTCCGGCCCAAGCAGCAGAGCCATCATACGGATGAGCTCTGCCCCCTTGTTGTAGACCGTAGCGGTATAGAAGTTGCTGATCTCCATGTAGCTTTCCGGGCGGACGGGGTGGGCCAGCGGGCCCGCGTCCTCCTGAAACTGGGCCGCGCGCAGCACACGCACGTCCTCGACGCGCTTGACCGCCGGCGAGCCCATGTCGGCCGAGAAGCTCTGGTCCCTATAGACGGTGAAACCTTCCTTCAGCGACAGCTGGAACCAGTCACGGCACGTGATGCGATTGCCTGACCAGTTGTGGAAATATTCATGGGCGACGACGCCTTCCACCGCGTCATAGTCCATGTCCGTGGCGGTTTCCGGATCGGCAAGGACATAGCGCGAGTTGAAGATATTGAGCCCCTTGTTCTCCATCGCGCCAAAGTTGAAGTCCGAGACGGCGACAATGTTGAACACGTCGAGATCATATTCGCGACCATAGACGCGCTCGTCCCACGCCATGCTGTCTTTCAGCGCTTTCATGGCGTGATCGGTACGCGGCAGATCCTCCTCGCGCACCCAGATACCGAGCGCGACCGAGCGACCGCTCATCGTCGTGAAGCCGTCCGCGTTGCAGGCCAGGTCGCCTGCCACCATCGCGAAAAGATAGCAGGGCTTGGCGAACGGGTCGGTCCAGCGCGCCCAATGGCGCCCATTAGGGAGATCACCCTTTTCGACGGGGTCTCCATTGGCGAGCAGCACTGGATAGAGCGTCTTGTCCGCCTCCATCCGCACGTCGTAGCGGGAGAGCACATCGGGCCGATCCGGGAAGAAGGTGATACGACGAAAGCCTTCCGCTTCGCACTGCGTGCAGAGCAACCCGCCCGAAGCATAAAGGCCCATCAGCTTGGTGTTCGCGGCCGGGCTGATTTCCACCAGCGTTTCGATGACGTGCGCGTCGCCCACCAACGGAATGACAAGCGCTCCCTCGTCATCCATGGTCCAGTCGCCTGCCGCCAGCGTAGCGCCATCCACCCGTACCTCGACCAGCGTCAGCGCGTCACCATCCAGCCGCAGTGGTTGTTCGTGCGCCCCATTCCGCTCGACATGCAGCGTCGCGCGCACCTGCGTCTTCTGAGCATCCAGCGCCACATCGAGCGCAACCTGTGGAACAAGCCACTCGGGCGGGCGATAATCGCTGCGGAGGATGACTTTGGGGGCGGGAGCGTGCGTGCTTTGAATATCGGCCATGAACGGAACCTAGGCGTGCACGGCGGTCCATACAATCGGGCGACGTCCTTTTATGCGCCCCTCGGACTGCTCGACTTATTGGCGACATTTGCCATAAGCGCATGCATGAGCCGCCTTTTCGTCTTCGGCCTCGGCTATACCGCCCGCCACCTCTCCGCACGCCTAATCCGTGAGGGCTGGTCCGTAGCCGGCACTGGCTCGGCAGGCACCATCGATTTTGAGGATGAGCGGTCCGTCTTGCCGGAGCTTGCGGTTGCTACGCACATCCTCTCATCCGTGCCGCCTGACAAAGAGAGTGACCCGGTGTTGGCGCGCTACGGGGATGCGATCCGCTCTGCCCCGGCCCGCTGGATCGGCTATCTTTCCTCCACGGGAGTTTACGGTGACACTGGCGGCGCCTGGGTGGACGAGACCGCACCGATCGGTGCGGGGCGGCGGTCGGCAAGGGCACAGGCAGACCGGGCTTGGCAGGCACTGCGCGAAGATGTCCGCGTCTTCCGCCTGCCCGGCATCTATGGCCCCGGTCGCAGCGCCATTGAGCGCGTGCGTGAGGGCCGCGCTCACCGCATCGATCTGCCCGGCCAGATCTTCAGCAGAGTTCATGTTGACGATATCGCGAGCGGTGTGATCGCGAGTTTCGCGGGACCAGCAGGCATCTACAATCTGGCCGACGACCGCCCGGCGCCGCAGAACGCCGTGATCGAACATGCCTGCAAGCTGCTCGGTATTTCGCCGCCCCCCCTTCTTTCACTGGAAGAGGCCGCGCTGTCTCCCATGAGCCAAGCTTTTTACTCGGAGAACCGGCGGGTCGCCAACGGAAGAGCAAAGCGATTATTGGGGTGGCAGCCGCTCTACCCAAGCTATGTCGAGGGGCTCGCCGCTTGCCTCAATTCGTCTGGCGTGCCCGCAGGGCAATGACCATGCCGGCCATGGTCAGGACCGCTCCCGCGATGGACAGGTCTGTCCACCGATAGCCCTCCACCAGCGTGGAGATCGCCATGGCAATCACCGGAATCAGCATGCTGGTATAGGCCGCCCGGCCCGCCCCCATCCGCTGGATCAGGCGGAAATAGAGCGGGAAGGTGACGACCGAACCGGCAAGACCGAGATAGAGCGTGCCAAGCCAGTAACCCAGGCGCAGCTCCACCAGCGGCGGTCCAGTCGTGACCCACGCCCACACTGCATCGACCGCCGCGCCGATCGCCATCGCCCAGCTCAGCACCGCCGTCATCGGCAGGGCCCGCGCGACGGGCGCGGCCTGCATGACATTGGCCGAGGAGGCGCTCATCAAGGCGCAAAGCGTGAACCCCACGCCGGCCAGTACGGCCGAGGCGTTCGCTGGCGAGGCCCGGTATTCGTGGACGAAAAGCAGCGCTATTCCGGCTATAGCCACGAACGATCCCGCAATAAAGAACCGGCTCACCCGTTCCCCGAAAAAGAGCCATGCAAGCAGGCTGTTAGGCACCATAAGCAGAGCAAACACGAGCGCGACCAGCCCCGACGTTATGTGCGCCTCGGCCCGGTAAACAAAATTGAAGTTCAGGCAGAACTGAGCGAACCCAAGCATTGCCGCGAAAGCCAATCCACGCCAGCCAATGGCGAACGACGCGCCGGACAGTCGGGTCACCACAGCCATGCCCACTGCCGCGATGATGAAGCGGTAGCAGACCGACCAGCTCGGCGGCACGACCGCCAGCTGATCGCGGATGACGATCCAGGTCGATCCCCAGATGAGAGTGACGAGCAGGAACGGCAAGACGGTGCCGCCCTTTAACTCCCTGTCCGTAGATAGGCTCAAAGTGCCGCGATCGCGTGCGCGAGCGGCGCGACATCGGCCTCGCCATGATGCCAACTGGTGACGAGGCGAACCGCGCCCTCACCCCAATCGTAAAACTCATATCCCGAAGCCCGTAAACGTCCCGCTTCCTCCGGGCTGACACGAAGAAAAACCTCATTCGCTTCAACCGGGTGGAGCAGCCTGTCCTCTGCCCCCGCCGCAAGTCTCTGCGCGGCGCGGTTGGCCGCACGAGCGTGATCGAGCCAGCGATCTCCCTCGAGCATTGCCAGCAGCTGCGCGGCGATGAAGCGTCCTTTGGAAAGCAGGTGCCCAGCACGCTTCCGTCTCCGCCGCGCTTCTTCGACCAAAGCGGGATTGAACAGCACCAGAGCCTCAGCGTTCATCGCCCCGTTCTTGGTGAAGCCGAAGGAAAGAATATCCACCCCGCCCTGCCAGCTAAGCTCGGCGGGCGATGCGCCACTGAATGCAACAGCATTGGCGAAGCGAGCACCATCCATGTGGAGCGCGAGTCCCCTCTCCCGGCAAAATTTGCCGATCGCCGCAATCTCCGATGGCCGATAGCTCAGGCCGGATTCAGTCGCGTTGGTCAGCGATACGGCGTGGGGCTGCACCTGATGAATGTTTGGTCGAACGCGCGCGAGCCGCGAGGCCAGCGTATCGGCATCCAGCTTGCCGCCCTGCCCTGTGCATCCCATCAGCCGGGCACCGTGCGTGTAGAACTCGGGCGCTCCGCATTCGTCCGCCAAGATATGGGCGTACTCGTGGCACAGGACGCCGCCATAGGGCGGACAGAGGAGCGAAAGCGCGAGCGCGTTTGCCGCCGTGCCGGTCGAGACCCATAGCACCACCACCTCCCGCTCAAACAACGTGGAGAAGGCGGCGTCGAGGCGCCCGCTCAGCGTGTCGCCGTCATAAGCGGTATCGGGCGCATTCGCCTGCTCGATGGCGGCCATTATCGCGGGTGCAACTGGCGCGGCATTGTCGGAGAAGAAGCGCATGATGACAGAGGGGATGACGACCGGTGACCGGACAGTCAATCATGCATGGAAGCGGCTCGGGACGGACGGCGCGTGAAGCGAAACCAGAGCAAGCTCGCCAGCACGAGTCCGACCAGCCCAGCTATGTCCTGCCACCTGCCAAGCGCGACGATGACGACCATGGATCCAATAGCGAGGGCAGCAGCGAAGGGCAGCAACCGATAGCGTGGGGCATCACCCAGCCCGGTTACGCCACGCCGATGCAGTGACCAGGCGGCAGCGCAGGCCATGAAGTAGATGCCGGCCGTCGCTAACCCGGAAAGAATGGCGAGCTGCTCGAATGAGCCGGTGATCGCCAGCAGGATCGCGATAATGGCGTGGAGCCAGATGGCCACATGCGGCGTGTGATGCCGGGAGTGGACGCTGGCCAGAACTGCGGGAAGCATGCCATCCCGCGCAAAGGCGAATAGGACACGCGGCGCGCCGAGAATATCGCTGCCGATCCAGGCGAAGCGCGAGAATGATGCCGCGATGAGCAAAACAAGCCCCAATGGCGCGCTGA
Organism: Sphingobium sp. CR28; assembly: GCF_052327305.1. Taxonomy (GTDB): domain Bacteria; phylum Pseudomonadota; class Alphaproteobacteria; order Sphingomonadales; family Sphingomonadaceae; genus Sphingobium. The sequence continues at coordinate 1,798,550 of NZ_CP182486.1, forward strand.
CGACCCCGATCGCGTCCGCAAGGGGTGTTGTACTGCCCGGCAGGCGATCACCCAACAGGCCTTGGGTCACGACCTGAATGCCGATGTAGAGCAAAGTCACGCCGCTCATGGCAAGGACGAGCGCGCGCGGGATATTTCGCGCGGGATCGCGCACTTCGCCGCTCGCCGCGAGGGGCGTCTCCATGCCGGAAAAGGCGAAGAGCGCCAGGATGACCGCCTGCCCGAAGGCAGCTGGTGGCGCATGGGACGTCGAGGCCCCATCCCCGCCTATCAGCCAGGCGCTACCAACAACAACAAGCAGGACCAGAGGTATCAGCTTGACCAGCGTGACCACGGTGATGGCACGGGCAGCGGGCGCGACGCCCGCCACGTTCAGCCAGGCGATCCCCCCTATTACAACGACGATGACAGACGCTCGCAATATCGGATCTTGGAAAGCGGGAATCCAGATCGTCAGCCCTTCCACGAACGCCGCCGCGATCCCGCCGCAGGCCAGCACCGCGCTCGACCATACGAGCACCCCGGTGACGAACCCCGCAAGCGGCCCGAAAGCCGCATCCGCATAGCCAGCGCAACCACCACTGGTTGCCACACGGCCGCTCGCTTCGGCGCAGCAGAGCACCACAGCTCCCATCGCGATCGCGCAGAGAATGAACGCGAGCGGTGCGAGATGGCCGGCCATTTCCGCCATGGCGGCCGGCAGCGAGAAGATACCAGCCCCGATTACACCGTTGATGATGGCTGCTGCGAACGAAAATGCACCAACCGCGCGAACCAGCCCGGCGTCGCGCCCGGCTGAAAAGCTACTCAGAAACCGTCTCCATGCAGACGTTCTATGACGAGGTCGAGCTGGCCGAGATTGGAATAATGCAGGGTTAGCGTGCCAGCACCGTTCTTGTCGCTGATCTGCGCCTTGAGACCGAGCATGTCGCTCACCTTGCGCTCCAACGCAGCTATGTCGACGTCCGCCTCACTGTCAGACTGCACAGGCTGCGGGCGTTCCGACCTATTCTCACCCGACCGTGCACGACGGACCAGTCGCTCGGTATCGCGCACGGAGAGGCCCCTGCGCACGATTTCGTCGGCAATCATCTCTGCGCCCGGCACGCCAATCAGCGCACGACCATGACCCATGCTGATCTCTCCCGCAAAGATGCGGGTCTGGATGGCCGAGGGGAGATCGAGCAGGCGCATGAGATTGGCGACATGGCTGCGGGATTTGCCGACGAGGCGCCCCAGCGCTTCCTGACTATGGCCGAACTGGCCGATCAACCGCTTATAGGCCTGCGCCTCTTCAATGGGATTGAGGTCCTCGCGCTGGATATTCTCGACCAGCGCGATCTCCAGCGTTTCCGCCTCGTCGAAATCCCGGACGATGGCGGGGATTCGGTGAAGCTGCGCTTTTTGGGCGGCCCGCCAGCGACGTTCACCTGCGACAATCTGATAACCGC